>JAGIBE010000021.1 GCA_017744495.1 Caulobacter sp.
CTCCAGTCGCGCTCGGCTCGCAGGACCTTGAGGCGGTTTTTCATCAGCGATACCGGCGGGCGATCAGCGGCTGGGACAGGCCCATGGCCAGGGCGAAGATCGGTACGGCGGCCCAGGCGGGAGCGTGCGGGACCTTGCCGAAGGTCTCCAGGAAGCCCCAGACGCTGGCCGCGCCCAAGGTGACCGCGATGCCCCAGAGCAGGCTCTGGATCAGGATCTCGCGAGCGAACTCGTCCTTCTCCTCGGCCAGGTAGAAACCCATCGCGGCTATGGAGCCTAGGATCGCCAGGGCCGGCGCCAGGGCGATCACAAACCCCAGCGGACCGGCGGTCAGACCCTGGCGATGCAGCATGATCGCTCCCATCAGCAGGAAGACATAGGCCGACATCGAGACGCCGAACCGCAGCATGTAGCGCCGCATCGCGGGTCGAAGGGGCTCCCGCCGGAACAGGCGGTTGGAACCGAGGGCGAAAGCCAGCGAGGCCGCGACCGTGCCGAGTCCTCCGACGAAGCTCCAGACGCCGCCCAGGCCGATGATCCGAACACAGATCAGGATCGCGCCGATGAAGGCGGCGAACAGCAGGAATTTCTTGAGGGCGAGCCAGTCACCACGTTCGGACGCCATGTCCAGTCTCCTCGTCTTAATGACAAGGACACTTGTCTTACCTTGCCGAACCTGTGTCAAGCTAGCTTGTCAAAAGATCAAGGAAGGCCGACAGATTATCAGGCGGCCAGGGGCGCGGCGTCGGCGTGACTGATGTGGACCGGCCGTGCGGCGGGGCGGCGCAGGCCTTCGCGGCGGTCGCGCTGGATGGTCCAGCCGTAGCGCGAGAAGCGATCCTCGAAATCAGACCACCGGATGATCCGGCCCTGGTCGTCACAGCGCCAGACCGCCTTGTCGCAGCCTGGGATCGGAGCGGCCTTGTTCCAGACGGCGACGCGCTTGGCGTGGGTCGAAAAGGTCCCGCCGAAGAGTGCGTTCATGGTCCGGAAGCTCCACTGCATCGGCGACTCGGTGAGTCGTTTCGCCGACAAAGGGAAACTAGCACTGGTGGAGGCCGAAATGCGGCCACACCACATCTAGTGCGACGCCGTGCCGCGCGACCGAATGGCAGGTCAGGCGATCGACGAACGCCGGTCGGCGTCGAGGGCGACCACGAGGTCGGCGCGGGCGGGCATTTCGCGGGCGATGTGGTGCGTCAGGCGCTCGTAATGCTGGACGAAGACGGCGACCTCCTCATCCGTCATGGCCCGGCTCGCCTCTTCCCCGCGTCCAGTCAGCCGAGCCCGCAGCTTGGCCTCCTGCTCCTGCCGCCAAGCCAGAACGGCGCCAAAGTCCGGGGCGGTGAACAGCACCAGCAGGTCCAGGCGGCCAAACAGGGCGCGGTACCGTCCGGCCAAGGCGGCGTTGACATAGGTCCGCCAACTCCCGTCGGGATCGCGCTCGCGCTCCAGGGTGTTGACTGGTTCGGCCAGAGCCTCGGCCGGCTGCGGGCGGGCGCCGACGCACCAGCCTTCCAGCAGCACCACATCGACGGGCCCTTCCACGACGGCCCAGGTCTCGACCGGCGCGCGGTCGTCGGCGGCCTTGTCGAAGCGCGGCAACGCCGTCTCGCCTTCCCCGGCCAGGCTGTCCAGCACCGCCAGGCCCAGGGCGACGTCGTGGGTCCCCGGCACGCCGCGCGTGCGCAGCAGCGGATGGACGTCGCGCGCCAGGGCCTCGCGGTCGGCGCGCGGCAGGTAGAGGTCGTCCAGCGACAGGGTCGCCACCTTCAGCCCCTTGGCCGCCAGCAAGGCGGCCACGACGCTGACGGTCGTCGACTTGCCCGAGCCCTGCGGCCCGCAAATCCCGACCACGAAGGCTGCCCCCATGGCCACCGCAGCGATCCGCGCCGCCAGGGGTGCCTGCAGCCGCTCGATTTCACCCGCGAACTCGACGGGCAGATTCTCCTCGCGCAGGAAGTCGGCCAACCAGGTCGGATCGATGGTCATCAACGCCCTCTTCTCCTTCTCCCCTTGCGGGAGAAGGTGTCAGCGAAGCTGACGGATGAGGGGTCGCACGGCGAAAGGCAACGCCGCAAGCAGATGATCAAGGCCCAAAACCCCCTCATCCGACCGCCTTCGGCGGCCACCTTCTCCCGCAGGGGGAGAAGGAAAACTACTGCACCCGCCGGACCTGGAATCCGCGCGCCGCCATCAGGGCCGGCAGGCCGTCGGCGCCGGCCATGTGCAAGGCCCCGACCGCGACCAGCTCGACGCCGGGTTTGTCCATCTCGGCCGCCAGGGCCTGGGCCCAGGCCTCGTTGCGGCGCTTGAGCAGAGCGTCGTACAGGCCCGGCCGGTCGCGCTTCATGACGTCGACCACCAGCGGACCCAGCTTGTTCATGTCGCCGCGCAGCCAGGCCTTCTGCAGCGCCACACCGTTACGCGGCGGGGTCAGGGTCTCGGAGGCCACGTCGTCCAGGTACTGCACCTCGACCTCTTCCGGCAGGGCGGCGAACAGCTGGATCTGCTGCTCCAAGGTCTCGAAGGTGGCGATCGGCTTGTCGGCGGCGCGGGCCTGGCGGGTCACCGTGGCGTCGGCTCCGGCCTGCACCGAGCCTCCATGCTGGGTCATGGGCAGGACAGACAGCATCATCGCCGCCGCCCAGGGGCGCAGGCGATCCACGCGATCCAGCGAACCCCCGTCCCGCTCCAGCGCCGCCTTAAGGGTCGCCACGGTGCGCGGCGGCAGCTTCTCGCTCAGCGGACGGTCGGGATCGACGCCGTAGCGGTCGACCAGGGCCTGGACCTCGGCCGGATCGGCGTCGGCGCGGGTCTCGAACCAGACCTTGTCGGCGCGGGCATAGGCGCGGTCGAAGGCGCGGGTGCGCCACTTCACGTTCGGGGTCAGCACATGCATGGCGCCGAACAGGTAGAGGGTCGTGTCGCGGTCGCGCACTTCCCACATGGCCGGGGCGGCGCTCACGGCCGAGGCGCAGACCATCGCGCAGACCGCCATGCCGGCGGCCAACAGCCTGCGAAACGCGACAAGACTCGACACAACGTCCCCCGACGTCAGAACTCAACAGACGTCCAGCGTACGAAGCCGACGGTTAACCGGGGAAGCGCCGCGCGTTGCGACCTAACGCCACGCCTTGAAGTGCTTGGACAGCTTCAGGCCCTGGCGCTGGTAGTGCGACCCGCCCTCGCCGTAGAGGCGCCGGGGCCGCGCGGTCAGAGGTTCGTAGACCAAGCGGGCGACGATCTGGCCGTCTTCCAGCAGGAACGGCGTCTCGTGGCTGCGCACCTCCAGCACGCCCTTGGAGCCGACGGCGCCGGCCTCCTCCGTCCCAAAGCCCGGATCGAAGAAGCCGGCGTAGTGCACGCGGAACTCGCCGACCGACGGGTCGATCGGGGTCATCTCGGCCGCTTCCAGCACCGGGATCTCGACGTCGTCCTTCGACGCCAGGATGTAGAACTCGCCCGGGTCCAGCAGCAGTTCGCCGTGGCGGGTCTCCAGCGGTTCCCAGAAGTCGCGCGGGTCGTGGCCGTCCTCGTGGTCCAGGTCAACGACGCCGGCGTGGCGGCGGCCGCGGAAGCCGACGATGCCGCCCTCGCCCGGCGTCAGGTCGACGCCGACACTCTTGATGGCCAGCTTGGCCGGGTCGCCGCGCTTGAGGCGCAGCTGGTTCAGCCGGGTGCCGGCCCGCACCAGCACCGAGAAGGTCTGGGGCGCGATCTCGATATACAGCGGCCCCTCATAGCCGGCTTCGATGTCGTCGAAGGCCTTTGAGTGGTCGCTGAGCAGGCGCACGAACACATCGACCCGGCCGGTCGAGCTCTTGGGATTGCCGCGCGCGGCGACATTGCCCGGCAGGGCCAGGCGCTCCTGGATCTCGGCGATGTAGACACAGCCCTTCTCCAGCACCGCGCCCTGGCTCAGGTCCAGCTCGTGCATCGCCACGTCCTTCAGACGCTCCGGCACACGGCGGGCTACGCCGGGCAGGAACGAGGCGCGGACCCGCCAGCACCGCGCGCCCAGGCGCAGGTCGAGGCTGGCCGGCTGCACCTGGTCGGTGTCGAACGGGGTCTGGGAGGTGATCGCTTCCTGAGCGATCAGGTCCTCGATGGATTGGCAGGGAAGAATCCCCGCGGCATGGGCGTCGGTCATCGGGGCGACACTCGCTAAAGCCGGCCTTGAAGGCAAGGCTCGCCGGCCATCCGCACACCCACTTACTCGCCTGTGACAATTCTGATGTTGAAATCAGACTTGTCCGCCTTGACCGTCGGCCCCGCGAAACCCCTTATGCCGGCCGTTTCCGCGTAGTGTGTCGAGGAGGAACCGCCATGGCCGAGGATCCGAAGGACTGGGACGTCGCCACCAAGCTGATCCGTGGCGGTCTGGCGCGCTCGCAGTACATGGAGACGGCCGAGGCCCTCTACCTGACCCAGGGCTTCACCTATGACAGCGCCGAGGGCGCCGACCGCCGGTTCTCCGGCGAGGATCCGGGCTTCGTCTATTCGCGCTTCAACAACCCGACCGTGAAGATGTTCGAGGACCGCCTGGCGCTCCTCGAGGGCGCTGAGGTCTGCCGCGCCCAGGCCACCGGCATGGCCTCGATCCACATGGCGCTGATGGGCCTGGTCCGCGCCGGCGACCACGTGGTGGCCGGCCGCGCCCTGTTCGGCTCGTGCCGCTGGCTGGTGGCCGAGTGGCTGCCGCGCTTCGGGGTCGAGACCACCTTCGTCGACGCCACCGATCCCAAGGCCTGGGAGGCGGCCATCCGCCCGGGCACCAAGGCGGTGCTGATCGAGACCCCGTCGAACCCGGTGCTGGAGATCACCGACATCCGCGCCGTGTCGGAGATGGCCCACGCCGTCGGGGCCAAGGTCATCGTCGACAACGTCTTCGCCACCCCGATCTTCCAGCAGCCGCTGAAGCTGGGCGCGGACATCGTGGTCTATTCGGCCACCAAGCACATCGACGGCCAGGGCCGGGTGCTGGGCGGCGCCATCCTGACCAGCGAGGCGATCAACGAGGAGTTCTACCGCGACCCGCTGCGCCACACCGGCCCGTCGCTGTCGCCGTTCAACGCCTGGGTCCTGGTCAAGGGCCTGGAGACGCTGGACCTACGGGTGCGTCGTCAGAACGACACCGCCGCGGCCCTGGCCGACACGGTCGCCCAGCACAAGGCGGTCAAGCAGGTGCTCTACCCCTTCCGCGCCGACCATCCGGGCCACAACATCGCCAAATCGCAGATGACCGGCGGCGGCACGGTGCTGGCCCTGGACCTCGGCTCGCGCGAGGCGGCGTTCAAGTTCCTCAACGCCCTGGAGATCGTCGACATCTCCAACAATCTGGGCGACGCCAAGTCGATGGCCACCCACCCGCCGACCACCACCCACCGCTCGGTGCCCGAAGAGATGCGTCCGTCGCTGGGCGTGGTCGAAGGCGGCGTGCGCCTGTCGGTCGGCCTGGAAAGCCTGTCGGACCTGGAACGTGACGTGATCCGTGCGCTCGACCAGGCGTGAGTCCTCGCCGCCCCTGAAGCGGATCCGCCGCCGGCGCGGCGCCGACGCCGGCATCTATGAGGCGCGCACGCGCGATATCGTCGTGCGCGTCTCGCCCGTCTATCAGCCCGAGGACTCCGCGCCCGAGGACGGGCTGTGGATGTGGGGCTACACGGTCGAGATCGAGAACCATGGCGTGGAGACCGTCCAGCTGGTCTCGCGCTACTGGACGATCACCGACGGCCTGAACCGTTCCACCGAGGTCGAGGGCTCGGGCGTGGTCGGCGAGCAGCCGGAACTGCGTCCGCGCGAGGCGTTCCGCTATGTCTCCAACTGCCCTCTGCCGACCCCGTCCGGCGCCATGACCGGCCACTTCCAGATGATGACCGAGGCCGGTGAGGTGTTCGAAGCCGAGATCCCGGAATTCTCGCTGCACCTGCCGGGCGCGGCGCGGCGAGTGAACTGACGCCTAGCCCTAACCTGGCGCGACGCGACGGCCGCCGCGCGTTCCGCGTTTCACCGCCACCCCCGCCCCGATAGCCCCCCTTCGCCCTTGAGCGCCAAAGGGTCGCGTGCGCGCGAGTCCATCCGACTCCCATAGATTGCGCATGCCATACTTCAACGTTAAGGTTGCGACACATGGGGGATGCCCGCGAGGGCTTTGGGACCGATGACCATCGGAAAGCTTCCGCCTGCCGCGGCCTCCCCCGCAGTGATCGTGCGTGCCCTCAAATCAGCGAAAAATTGCACAAGGGAGTGAGCGATGCCGTTCTCCGGACAGCTATGGTACATGACCGAGGGCGGCGACGCCGATACGCGCCTCGTCCGGGTCAATGACGACGGTACGGGCCAGACCACCGTCGTCAGCAACGGCGCGCCCGGCCCGGGCGATGACAGGTTCATCAGCTCGTTCACCGCCGACCTGGGCGTGGACACCGCCGCGGGCTTCTATTTCGCGATCCTCAGCAACGAGATCAACGACCACGCCTATCTGGTGCGGGGCTCGATCGACGGCTCGGCCGGGCCGACGACGGTGATCGATTTCGCCGACGACCTGATCGTCAACACGATCGAGGTCGATGCGATCAACCACAAGATCTATGTCGGCGTCCAGGACGGTAACGGCACGAACGGCGCGGTCACCGGCATCAAGGTCTATTCCTACGACGCCGCCGGCAACCTGACCGACAACGGCTACATCACTACCGCCAACACCGACAACCGACCGGACCTCTTCGGCTTCAAGGTCCTGGATCCCCAGGATTTCGCGATCGACCGCACCAGCGTGGCCGGCGGCCGGCTGTTCTACAGCGAGCGGGTCGACGACCTGACCTACGGTCTGTTCCGCATCGACCTGAGCAATCCTAACGTCGCCACCAACATGCTGGCCAACGGCCTGTTCCCGGCCGACGGCAGCAACGGCCAGATCATCGATCTGGAGGTCGACGAGTCCACCGACCTGGTCTACTTCACGACCCGTTCGCTGCATCCGTCCGGCACGCCCGGCTACGACGCCAACGACAACGCCATCTGGTACATCAGCGAGACGGCATCGGGCGGCACGCCCACCAAGGTCACCTTGACCGGCATGCCCGCCAACGTCTTCTACGGCGGCGACATGACGTTCGATCAATCGACGCGTCAGATCTATGTCGAGAGCGGGGAAACCGACGTCAATTCGACGGATGACGTCATCTACGTCTTTCAGCTGGACGCCAGCGGCACGTCCGCCAGCCTGATCCGCACGATCTCGGCCGGTCTCACCCAGAACGGCGCCCAGATCGAGGGCCTGACCTTCGCCGACTTGGCGGCCCTGAGCGTGACCGGCTCGGGCGCGAGCGCGACCGAACAAGGAACCCAGGTCACCCTGCTGAGCGGCGCCCCGACCATCACCGACAACGACGGCGGTTATCTGACAGGCGCCACGGTGCAGATTACTGGCGGCGCCTTCACCTCGAACGAGAACAGCATCGCCGACGACCACCTGGGCTACGGCGCCAGCAAGCAGATCAGCGGCACGATCGCCGGCACCAGCATCACGCTCAGCTGGAATGCGGCCACCGAGACCCTGACCCTCTCGGGCTACGACACCATCGCCAACTACCAGGCCGCCCTTGCCGGGCTGGTCTATTGGGCCACGGGCGACAATCCGACCAACTATGGCGCCAACACCACGCGCACCCTGACTTGGACGATCAACGACGGCACGCCGGGCGTCGCGCCCGGCTCCGTCAACAGCAGCGTCAGCACGGTCAACATCGCCGCCGTCAACGACGCCCCCGTCAACAGCGCGTCCGTCACGGCTTCGGGCAACGAGGACAGCGACATCGCCGTCACCGGCCTGCAGATCAGCGACGTCGACGCCAACCCTGCCTCGGCGACCATGACGGTCGCCCTAAGCGTGACCCACGGCGTTCTGACCTTGCGGACCGATGTCGCCGGCGGTCTGACGGCGGGCGACATCAGCGGCAACGGGGCCGGCTCGGTGACGGTCACCGGCACGATCAACGCGATCAACGCCACCCTGGCGGCTAGCAACGGCCTGGTGTTCCACGGCGACCAAGACGTCAGCGGGACCGATACCCTGACCGTGGTCACCAGCGACGGCGGCGACGGCGGCTCCGGCGGGGCGCTGTCGGACACCGACAGCTACACGATCACCATCAACCCGACCCAGGATCCCCATACGGGCGGCGTGAGCATCGCCGGCGTGGCGACCGAGGACCAGGTGCTGACGGCCGACACCTCGACGCTGGCCGACGCCGACGACCTGGGCGCGCTCCACTACCAATGGCAGCGCGACGCGGGCTCGGGTTTCGTCAATGTCGGAGCCGACCAGGCGACCTATACCCTGGGCGACGCCGATGTCGGGACCGTGATCCGCGTGATCGCCAGCTACACCGACGGCCTGGGCGCCGTCGAAACCGCGACCAGCGCGGCGACGGGCGCCGTCGCGGCCGTGGACGACGCGCCGACCGGCGGGGTGACGATCGCCGGCACGACCACCGAGGACCAGATCCTGACAGCCGACACCTCGACCCTCGCCGACGTCGACGGCCTGGGCGCGCTGCACTATCAGTGGCAACGCAACAGCGGCTCGGGCTTCGTCAATGTCGGAACCGACCAGGCGACCTACACCCTGGGCGACGCCGACGTCGGGACCGTGGTGCGTGTGGTGGCCAGCTACACCGATGGCCAGGGCTTCACCGACGCGGTGACCAGCGCGGCGACGGCCCCCATCGCCAACGTCAACGACGCGCCGACCGGCGGAGCGTCGATCAACGGCACGGCGACCCAGAACCAGACCCTGACGGCCGACACCTCAACCCTCGCCGACGCCGACGGCCTGGGCGTGCTGCACTACCAGTGGCAGCGCGACACCGGCTCGGGCTTCGTCAATGTCGGGACCGATCAGGCGACCTACACCCTGGGCGCGGCGGACGTCGGCGGCGTGGTGCGCGTGACGGCCAGCTATGTCGACGGCCACGGCACGGCGGAGGCGGTCACCAGCGCGGCGACCGCGCCGGTCGCCTCCTCCGGCCCGCCCAACCTGCACCTCGTGGGCACGCCCGGCTTCGACTTCCTGGTCGGCGGCCTCGGCAACGACGTGATCGAAGGCTTGGGGTTCACCGACATCCTGGTCGGCGGCGGCGGCTCCGACACCTTCGTGTTCGGCGCCCACCCGACCGGCGTCGACCTGATCACCGACTTCGGCGGCGACGACGTGATCCTGACCAAGTCGAAGCTTTACGACGGCAACAACGACGGGATCGTCCCGACCCACGCCGGCCTGCTGGACCTGGGCGGCCTCGACGCCGTCTTCCTGGGCGCCGGGCATGACGGGGTGCGCTATCTGGGCGTCACGGCCGACGGCTTCTACGCCTATGGCGACGCCGACACCCGCCCGAAAAAGGCGATCGAAGGCAAGCTGTCGAACGACACCCTGACCGGCGACGTCGGCGACCACAAATCCAACGTCTTCTTCTTCGACACCGACCTGAGCCTCAACTGGGGCGCGGATCATATCACCCGGTTCGGCGCAAAGGACGTGCTGGTCACGACCACCGCCCTGGCCGACCCGAACCATGACAACCTGATCCTGGCGGGCCCCGGCTCGATCTTCGGGTTCACACCGCCCAGCAACAGTCCCGCGGGCACGGTCAACGGTTCGACGACGATCACCAACACGGCCGGCGTCGCGGTCTCGACGCTCGAGTTCGACGGCGTGATCTCGCACGACGGCGTCGACTACTATGTCTACAGCCTGGTCGGCTCGTCCGGCGGCACGGGCTCGGTGCTGTTCTAGCCGACGGGCGGCCGGCCGACCTTGGGTCGGCCGCCTCGATCCACCTGCCCGCTCATCCCCCTCACTCCTGGCGCGGCGCGCCTCGGGACGCGGCTTCAAGATTGCAAAGCTCCACAGCGCAAGCTTGCGTTGCCGCATTCGGTGAGCCACGTTCGTCCAATCCGCGAACCGGGGGATCAGCATTTCGACGCTCTATACGATCCGAGTCGTCAATCGGAGCGGCCAGGCCAAGAACTACTTCGCCTTCATGCAGCCACCTCCGACGTCCGGCGGCGGGACGGCGCCCGTCTATACGAACGTCTGGGCCACCTTCGAGAACGTGCCTAACGACGGCTCGGACAGTCTCGACTACGCGCCGGACGAGAGCACGGCGGCTCCAGCCCCGCGCTACATCATCGCTGAAGGCGAGTTCTTTCCAGGCGAGGTAATCAAGCCGCCCGCGACGCCCAACGCCGCCGCGATCGACTTCGCCGACCGGCCGGAGACCACCGCCACCGCCACCCAAGACTCCAGCGGCGTCTTTTCCGTCATCTACGGCTGACGCTTGGAGGCCCCATGCCCTTGCCTTTCATGGATGCGCCCCTGCCCGGTTGCGTGTCGATCGACGCCACGATCCCCGACGGCTATCTGGACAACGCCCGCTGCGGGACGCCGAGCGCGCCGCACAGCTCCGTCGAAATGGCCATCGCCAACCTGGTGGACTGCGCCGCGGCCCAGACGTCGCCGACCACGGCCACGCTGGTCGGTCACGGGGCCCCGGGCGTCATCGTCACTGGCGCTGGCCAGTCGCCAGGCACGGACCAGCAGCATATCGACCTCGGTAACCAAGCGATCTGGGGGCCCTACGTCGAAAAGCTGAAAGGGAGGATCACCGATCTCTATCTGTACGGCAGCCATGTTGGAGCCGACACGCTGGGCGCACAGCTCCTGTACGCCCTGGCCCGCGTGGCGAATGCGAACGTCTATGGCCCGACCGGCCTTCTCTATTGCAACAGCCAGGGCAACTTCTATTTGGAAGAGGGCTCGCAGTGGCAGGTCGCCACGCCGACCGCCCAACCTAATCCGATACCACCGCCGGCGCCGGGGCAATGGCAGCCCCTAAAACCCATCCCAGGCTCTGGCGTCCCGTGACAGCCTGGGCCGCCTTTGGCTCCCGGGGCCGCCCCCTGCCCTCCCGCCCCCCGGGGCGATGGCCGGACAGGTCCTTTGGGACCAGCCATTCGAGGCACCCGGCGGGATCGGCGGATTGCCTAAGGCCCGGCTCCGCGTCGGCTTTGGCCGGGGCGCGTTGAAGTCGTTCACGGCCTACGGCCACGCCGTACTGAGCGACGACGCCGACCCGGCGCGGTTCTATCCGGTCGGGCCGGCGTTCCGCGCCTTGACGCTGGGCCGCTGAACGGCGGCCTCAGCCCGCCGCGACCGCCGGCTCCAGAGCGTATTTGCGCGAGCAGTACTCGCACGTGACGTGGATCTTGCCGTCGGGCTCGACCATGTCGGCCACTTCCTCGGCCGTGAACGAGCCCAGCACCGCGCCGATGCGGTCTTCCGAGCAGCGGCAGAAGGCGCGCAGCGGCTTTTCCTCGAGCAGGCGCACGCCGTCTTCGTTGAACAGCCGCCACAGCAGAGTGGTGGTCGGCACGGTCGGGTCGATCAGCTCGTCCTCGCCGGTGGTCTCGAACAGGGCCTGGACGTGGGTCCAGGCTTCCTGGGTCTCGCCGCGGCTCTCGTCGCCGGCGATGGCCTGGATCAGGATGCCGCCTGCCCTCCACTTAGGACCTTCGCCCGTGTCGGCCTGGCCGACGGCCAGGCGCACGCGGGTAGGCGTCTGTTCGGACTGCGCGAAGTACTGCTCGGCGCACAGGGCCAGGGTCTCGCCCTCGATCGGGGTGATGCCCTGATAGCGGTCCATGTCCGGGCCCTGGTCGACGGTCATCACGAAGGTGCCGCCGCCCAGCAGGGTGCGCGCGCCAGGACGGGCGAAGCCTTCCGAGACAGCCGCGACCTCTTCCGGGTCGAACCGGCAGTAGCCGCGCAGGGCGCCGGAGGTGTCGTAGTCGACCACGACGTAGCGCACCGGGCCGTCGCCCTGGGCCTGGACGATCAGCCGGCCCTCGAACTTCAGGCTGGAGCCGACCAGGGCGGCCAGGGCGCAGGCCTCGCCCAGCAGATTGGCGACGGGCTCGGGGTAGTCGTGACGGGTCAGCACCTCGTCGACCGCCGCGCCTAGCCGCACCACGCGGCCGCGCACGGGCAGGCCTTCGATCTGGAAGGCGGAAACGAGGTCGTCCGGCGCGGTGTCCGGAAGGGTTTGGGCGGCGATGTCGGTCATGGGGAGGCTAGATAGTCGCTTGGGCGGAAATTGCGAGCCCCCTGCGACCGCTTGGCCTCACCCCGCGTCGACCACGCAGCGGAAGCCGATGGTCCCGGCCCTGTCCTTGCCCGGCGCCATCAGCAGCAGCTTGCCGTGCTGGTCGTTGCGATAGGCCTGGGGGAAGTACCAGATCGAGCCCTGCGGTTGGTAGCCGCTGCCGCCCCGCAGGATGGCCGCGCGGGTGTGGTCGTCCTGATGCTCGTCGGTCCACTGCCAGACGTTGCCGACCATATCGAGCACGCCGAACGGACTGGCCCCGGCCGGGTGGGCGTCGACGGCGTCAGGCGGCGTCAGGGTCCGCCCCCTGTTCGGCGTCGGGACGGCGGCGGGGTTCCAGGCCTCGCCCCACGGATAGGCGCGGCCGTCGGTTCCCTGGGCGGCGTATTGCCATTCCCATTCACGCGGCAGGCGCTTGCCCGCCCAGGCGGCGTAGGCGCGGGCGTCTTCCAGCGACACCCAGGTCACCGGCTTGTCGGCCCAGCCCGCGGGATAGGTTCCGCCAATCCAGTCCTTGAGGAAGTTGAAGTCGTCCTTGGGTCGATAACGCGTGGCGTCGAGGAAGGCCTTGAACTGGGCGTTGGTCACCGGCGTACGGTCGATGAAGAACCGCTTCATCGTCATCTGATGATCGTGGAAGCGACGGGGCGAGTCCTCCCACGGATAGGCGGCGTCGACGCCGACACTGTTACCGCCCTCGACCTCCAGGCCGCGCACCGCGAACCGGAAGGTTCCGGCGGGGATCTCGACCATGCCGGGCGGCGGCGTGGCGGCGGGCCGGGTCGGCGCGACCTCCACCATCTTCTGCGGCAGCGGCTTCCATTCGGCCGAATAGTCGGCCAGGGGTCTGGCGGTCATCGCCTTCATCCGGACCATCAGGTCGCGCAGGGCCGCGTCGGGTTCGCCGTCAACCGCCAGCACCGCGCCATAGGCCTTGGCCTCGATCGGGAACGACAGCCACGCCTTGCCGTCCACAAGTTCGGGGGTCAGCTCGACGCCGTGATAGAGGTCGAACCACCGCCGCCCGGGCGCATCTGTCGCCTGCATCTGCCGACCGTCGACGCCGTATTCGTTGCGGTTGACGACGGTCCAGACCTCTACCCCATCTTTCGGCCAACGGCTGGCGAACACCCCGAACCGGGTCATCGGATAGAACGGCTCCCAGTCAGGACTGGTCAGGAAGGGCGCCACGCCACGCTCGATCGTCGCCACCCGCCGGGTCGCCTCGCCGTCGCGCGGCGTGATCCCGTTCCAGATGCCCCAGATGTTCTCCCAGCTCTCCCACCCCTCGCCGTTGAAGAAGGCGTACTGCAGGTCGTCGGTCTTGGAGCGGGCCCAGCGGTCGGAGATGTTGACCCTATGCCGCGGCTCCAGCCAGCGATAGCGGTCGACCTTGGGCACGAAGCCGAAGTCGTACTGGCCCCACGACATCACATTCCAGCCCAGCTGTTCGTCGTGGACCACGCCCTCGGGCTGGAAGGCCAGCGCCTTGCCCTGGCGCTCGGCCGCCAGCGAAAAGGCCAGCGGCACGCCGTCCTGGGTGTCGCCGTTCATGCCGTCGGCGCCGATCTCGATCATCAGCTTCGTCAGGGCCTCGGCCCACGGCGCGCCGGGATCGCGCGTGCCCTGGTCCCACATCATCATCGGGAACAGGACCCTGACGCCCCGGCGATGGAAGTCGGCGATCATGCCTTTGACGCCCGGGACGCCGCCCGGCAGGGCGTGGATCATGTCGATCTGACTTCGATCATCCACCCCCAGGTTCGGATAGTCCGGCCACAGCAGCACCGCGTCGATCCCGCCGAACCGCGCGGTCAGGTCGTCCAGATAGCGGTCGACCGTGTAACGGCCCGCGACCGGGTCGTAGAGGTAGCGGTCCTCCATCATCGCCTGGGCTTGCATGAAGGCCCGCTGGGTCCAGGCCAGCTCCGGCTTCTCGTAGCGCGAGGTGTCCAGCCCCACGCGAATGCGGCGCTCGGCCCGCCAGCGGGTGACGTCGGCCAGCCATGCCTGGTGGTCGGCCTCGGTGCAGGGGCTGAACGGGCCCTCCCACGGCTCGGGATAGGTGAAGCAGCGCGGCCCCACGACCATGTTCTGCTTGAACCACGGGAAGGTGGAATACTGGGTGTCCTGGGCCTTGGCCTGCCCCGCCAGAGTCAAGGCGGCCAGGGCCGCCAGCAGCGCCCTCGACGCGCGATTGTTTTCCGCCACGGCCCTCGCCCTCACTGAACGCTAGGGACATCGGTAGCATCGCGGAGAGGCGGCGACGGCGGTTCAGCGCGTCAACGCTGGCCTTTCCGGCGGGCGCCGCACGCTCGCGCAATCACGAAGGGGCAGGCTCGATTTCCGCGCGCCGGCTTGCCTGGACGCGCACGAGGCTTGCACGCGCCGTCAGTCGACGAAGGGCTTCTCTATCTCGTAGACCACGTCTTCCAGCTTCTGCTGGAACAGGGTCTGGGCGTCGCGGACGCCCTGGTTGTAGTAGCGCGGGCCCATCTTCTCGCTGATGAAGTCCAGCAGGAAGCCGACCTGCAGGGCGCTGGCCTCGCAGTCCAGCTCGCGGTCGAGATACCGGGCCAGCTTGTGGATCAGGTCGTCGCGTTCGGCCTTGCTGAACTCGATCTTCGACACGACGACCTTCTCCGTATTCGCTTAGCCGATCGCGCCGAAGCACCAGGCCAGAACGGACTTCTGGGCGTGGATGCGGTTTTCGGCCTCGTCCCAGGCCAGCGAGCGCGGGCCGTCCAGGACGCTGTCGGTGACCTCCTCCCCCCGGTGGGCGGGCAGGCAGTGCAGGAAGACGCCGTCGGGGGCCGACAGGTCCATCAGGGCGTCGTCGACCTGGTAGGGCTCGAGCGCCGCCAGGCGCTCGTCATGGTCGGTGTCGCCCATCGACACCCAGGTGTCGGCCACGACCACGTCGGCCCCGCGCACGGCTTCCCTCGGATCGTCGGTCATGACGATCTGGCCCTGACGCTCCTGGGCGCGGGCCAGGTCGACCAGGTCCGGGTGATAGACCGCCGGGCAGGCGATGTTCAGCTTGAAGCCCAGCAGCGGCGCAGCGTGGATGAAGCTGGAGCAGACATTGTTGCCGTCGCCGACCCAGGCGATCGTCTTGCCGCCCACGTCGCCGCGATGCTCCTCAATGGTGAGCAGGTCGGCCATGATCTGGCACGGGTGGCTCTTGTCGGTCAGGCCGTTGATCACCGGCACGGTCGAGACCTGGGCGAAGCGCTCGACGTCGGCGTGGTTGTTGGCGCGGATCATCACCGCGTCGACCATGCGCGACAGCACCTTGGCGGTGTCCTCGATGGTCTCGCCGCGACCCAGCTGCATGTCGTTCGAGGTCGAGATGATGCCCGAGCCGCCCAGCTGGCGGATCGCCGCGTCGAACGAGAAGCGGGTGCGGGTCGAGTTCTTCTGGAAGATCATCGCCAGCACGCGGTCCCTGGCCGGGGCGTCGGCGTCGACGCGGCCCTTGGGCCAGCCGGCGCGGGCCGCCTTGCGGGCCTTGGCGTCCTCGAGGATCAGCCGCAGCGTCGGGCCGTCCAGCTTCCACAGGTCGATGAAGTGTCTGGGTTCGGTCATCAAAATCCCCCTGCCCGCCCGCCCCGGAGGAAGCCGGAACGGGCGGTGTCATAGGTCGGGTCCGGCGGCTTAAGCGGCCGCCCCTTAAGCGGCCTTTTGGGCCCGGGCGGCCTCGCAGGCCTTTTCGAGCTTGGCGATGGCCTCGGAGGCTTCCTCGACCGTCAGGTTCAGCGGCGGCAGCAGGCGCACGCAGTTGTCGCCGCCGCCGGCGATCAGCAGCTTCTGGTCGCGCGCCAGAACCATGAACTCGCGGTTGTTCGGCACGACCTTGACGCCGATGAGCAGGCCCTTGCCGCGGATGTCGACGATGACGTCCGGGAAGCGGTCCTTCAGGCCGTTCAGTTGCTGGGTGAAGAAGCCGGCGACCGTCTTCACGTTGTCCAGGATCTCCGGCGTGTTGATTGTGTCGAACGCCGCCGTCCCCACGGCCATGGCCAAGGGGTTGCCGCCGTAGGTCGAGCCGTGGGTGCCCGGCTGCATGCCCTTGGCCGCCTCGGTGGTGGCCAGGCACGCGCCGACCGGGAAGCCGCCGCCCAGGGCCTTGGCCACGCACATGATGTCGGGCGTGGCGTCGCTGGCCCACTCATGGGCGAACAGCTTGCCGGTCCGGCCCATGCCGCTTTGGACCTCGTCGAGGATCAGCAGGATCCCGGCGTCGCGGGTGATCTGGCGCAGTTCGTTCAGCTGGGCGTCGGTCAGGGCGCGCGCCCCGCCCTCGCCCTGCACGGGCTCGATGATCACCCCGGCCGTGGTCGGGCCGATGGCGGCCTTCAGGGCGTCCCAGTCGCCGAACGGCAGCTGGATGAAGCCTGGCAGGCGCGGACCGAAGCCGTCCAGATAGCCGGCGTTGCCCGAGGCGTTGACCGCCGCGTACGAACGGCCGTGGAACGAGCCGTCGAAACCGATGATGTCGACCTTCTCGGGATGGCCGTCGACCGCGTGATAGCGGCGGGCGGCCTTCAGGGCGCACTCGATCGCCTCGGTGCCCGAGTTGGTGAAGAACACCACGTCGGCGAAGGTGGCCGCGCACAGCTTGTCGGCCAGCGTTTCCTGCTCGGGGATCGTGTAGATGTTGGAGACGTGCCAGAGCTTCTCGCCCTGGGTCTTCAGCGCATCGACCAGCACCGGGTGGGCGTGGCCCAGGCCGCAGGTGGCGATGCCCGCCACGCAGTCCAGGTATTCTTCACCGGTGGTCGAGGTCAGTCGCGCGCCTCGGCCTCGCTCGAACGCCAGCGGGGCGCGGTTGTACACGCCCATGATGTGGTGTTGCTGCGAGGGGTTGGACGACGTCGCGG
>JAGIBE010000022.1 GCA_017744495.1 Caulobacter sp.
CACCGGCGCCAAGGTCGACATCAACGACGAAGGCATCGTGAAGGTCTCGGCCTCGGACGGCGCCAAGATCAAGGCCGCCGTGGACTGGATCAAGTCGATCACCCAGGAAGCGGAAGTCGGCGCGATCTATGACGGCAAGGTCGTCAAGGTCGTCGACTTCGGCGCCTTCGTGAACTTCTTCGGCGCCAAGGACGGCCTGGTCCACGTCAGCCAGATCAGCAACGAACGCGTGGCCAAACCCTCGGACGTGCTGAAGGAAGGCCAGATCGTGAAGGTCAAGCTCCTGGGCTTCGACGATCGCGGCAAGACCAAGCTGTCGATGAAGGTCGTCGACCAGGAAACCGGCGAAGACCTGTCCAAGAAGACCGAGGTGACCCCGGAGGAAGCCGTCAACACCTGAGGGTGATGGCGTCTCCATCGTGAGGCTTTAAGCAGCGGGCGGCTCCGGAAGGGGCCGCCCGTTTTGCGTTTGAGGTTATCGCTGGCGGTAGGTCAGCCGCTCGGGTTCGGCGAGCAGGTTTTGGGCGGCGGCCGTGATAGCCGCGCGGAAATCTCGCTTGGCGTCGTTGGGCGCGCGGCTTGTCGGCACGCGGTCGAAGGCATCGATCAGGGCGGTCTTCACAGCATCAATCTTGGTCGCCATGTCGCCGCCGACGTATCGTGCGAAGTCGATGTTGCGGGAACTCCAGAACTCCCGATCCGCGCGCTTAAAGCTCGTCTTGTCGGGGATCACGCCCCGTTCCGGAGCAATCGCGTAGATGCACAGCACGATCACGTCCGGCTTGGGCAGAGCGATACGCTCGAGGTCCATGTGGCGACCTATCGCGTACAGGAGTTCGTCGGCTATTTTTCCAACCTCGTTGGCGACCTCGGGTGTGCCGGTGCTGATGACGGAAATTGCCAACCGGTTCTTCCTCGACGACTCACGCGCCGCGTGGGCCCCACCTTAAATCCTTGGTGGATTGGAGCTCTGGGGTCAGACCGCGTCAAGGACGGCGCGGGGCGCCGCCGCGGCGCGGCCGGCCGGAGGCCGGTCCTTGACGCGGTCTGACCCCAGAGCAAGCTCGCCTCCAAGGACTTAAGGCGGGGGCTGTCCGCCGTGGGCGGATCAGGAAGGAACACTTCCCTCAACATCGTCATCCCGGGCCTTGTGCCCGGGACCCCTCTGTCCGCCGCAAGTGCGGGAGAGGCGGACCGCTGGCGGTCCGCTTGCATCTCACGTGAAAGCTGAACCAGGGGTCCCGGGCACAAGGCCCGGGATGACGGTGTGTCTAGGTGGGCGGGATACCCGCCGAACCCCGCGCGTTTCCCTCTCCGAAGGAGCGCCCCATGACCATCAAGGACCAGGCCGACCAGGAGATCGAGGCGCTCGGCCACCGCGATCGCGACATCGCCTTCCTGCTGCCCGAGGACCAGTGGGACGCCTTCCTGTCCCAGACCGGCGCGAAGGCGGGGGGCGATCCGCCCGAGGCGACCTATCGCGGCCTGCGGTTCAAGCGGGCTCCCGTGACGGCGATCATCCACGAGGAAGGCTTCTGACAACGCCGCCGGCCTCGCGCTCCGTCATCAAAGTTTGCGTTTCCCATCAAAGGGGATAGCTTGGCCGTAGGCGTTGGGGGACGCTTGCGATGTCGGACGACAACAGACGCGTTCATTGCGAACGGCACGGCCTGAAGCGGCCCGCCTTCGTGTGCAAGCACTTGGTCTCGGGGGCGGGGCTGGGCTTCGTCGAGCCCAGCGGGGAACAGGACCCCGAGGCCTCGGACGAGCAAGCCGCCTGGTGCGACCGTTGCGAGGGCGCCCGCCTGGCCGGCGGCGGCTGGACCCCGGCGTCCGAGGCCGCCGCGGGCATCTCGCTGATCTGCAGCGACTGTTTCGAGGCCGCGCGGGCCCGCAACAGCCGCTGGACGGCTGTGTCGCGCCGCTGGGGCTATTCCTAGCCCTTCTTCTTCGGCTTCACAGCGATCATCGGCGCCATCGGCGTGACCGTCACGACCGCGACGTCCGGCGCGCCATTGCCGCCCCGGCAGGCGGCCGTCTTGAAGTCGAGGTCCATGCAGATCCAGACCTCGGTCAGCCGGCCCTCCTTGACCCGCACGTTCAGACCCTCGGCGGTCATGCCGCGATTGCCTCTCAGGAACGCCTTGCGGATATCGCCGGCGGTCATCGCGCCCTCGGGACCAGGCTTCAGGTCCGGGACCTTGAAGCCCTGGCGCACCTCGCGGGCCTTCTTGAAATAGTCTTCCGGCGTGTCCCACTGGCAGGCGCCGTGGGCCTGCCACTCGTGCTGCAGCAGCCAGGGCGAAGGGGTCATGCACAGATTGGCCATCACGGTCGCGGCGCTCATCGGCGGGCTGGGCTTGCAGTAGCGCGGGTGGACCTTGTCCGGCCCGTTCGGCCACAGGCCGTGCACCGTGAAGCCGAAGCTGTTGTTCCGGCACTGGATGATCTTGTCCGATTCCGGGATGCCCGCGCGGCAGGCCTCGGGCGACCAGAACAAGGCCAGCAGATAGGCGGCGGTCGGGACGTCGGTGTGGATCTCGTTGGCCGGCGGCGTCTCGGCCGGCGCGGGGATCACGCTGGGCGGGACCGCGCAGGCCTTGAGGCTGGAGGCTTGAGCGGCGCCGGCCAGGGCCAGGGCGGCGAGGGCGGTCGCCACAATTCGGGTGAACCTAAGCATCGCGCCACTCCTTGTTTCGCTCATCCAAGCTGAGTTCGTCATTACGCTCAGAGTGCGAAACGGCCAAGTCAGCTTGGGTCCCGGCTTCGCCGGATGAGCGGTTCAAAAGAACGGAATCTACCGCCGGGCCTCGGTCGCCATGCGCACGGCCAGGCCGCCCAGCACGGTGGCCATCAGCCAGCGCTGGATCAGGGCGAAGCTGGGGCGCGTGGCCAGGAAGCTCGCGATCGTCCCGGCGGCCAGGCAGATGCAGCCGTTGACGGTCAGGCTGATCAGGATCTGGTTGCCGCCCAGGGCCAGGGATTGGCCGAAGATCGCGCCCCGGTGCGGGTCGATGAACTGCGGCAGCAGCGACAAGTAGAGCATCGCCGCCTTGGGGTTCAGCAGGTTGGTCAGGAAGCCCATGCTGATCAGCTTCGCCGGGCTGTCCTTGGGCAGTTCGCGCACCTGGAACGGCGATGCGCCGCCGGGCCGGATCGCCTGCCAGGCCAGCCACAGCAGGTAGAGCGCCCCGCCGAACCGCAGGATGTCGTAGGCGATGGGCGCGGCCATCAGCAAGGCGGTGATGCCCAGGGCGGCGCAGACCAGATAGACCACGAAGCCGGCGGCCGTGCCGACCAGCGACACGATCCCGGCCCAGCGACCCTGGCAGATCGAGCGGCTGACCAGATAGAGCATGTTCGGCCCGGGGGTCAGGGCCATGCCCAGGCAGACGAGACAGAAGGCGATCCAGGTCTTGGCTTCAGGCATGGGCGAGCTCCGCGTGACGAGGTGGGCGCCCAGGCGAACGGCTCATGACGTCCGCGCTCCCTCAGGGTGCTCCCTGTGATCGCCAGTCACGCGGACGAAGGGTGTGTACACGGCTTTGCGGTGAAGGTTGAGGGGGTTTGCCCGAGACCGATCACTTGCCCCCACCTGACCGCATAGCGGTCAGTCCCCCCTATGGGGGCGGAGCCGCCTCTCGCGAACTCTTCCCCCTATGGGGAAGACGACCGCGTAGCGGTGCGTAGGGGGCAAGTGCGTTCGCGACGATCGTTTTTGCAAACGATTATCATTGCGCCGCCGCAACGCTCCAGATAAGAACGCGTCGCAATTACGACAAAGGGCCGCGCTTTCGGACGGCCTCGCTGGGGTTTTTCGATGCACAAGACTTCCAAGCCCGCCGTCGCCGGCGTCCGCAGCCAAGCTCGCGTCGCGCTGGGCGTGGCCGCCGTCGCCGGCCTGGCCGGGCTGTCCCTGGGTCCCGCCGCGATGGCGGCCTCCAGCGCCGACGTGGACGCCGCGATCGCCACGGCCGACCCCGCCGACACCTCGACCGAGGTTTCGGGCGTCAAGGTCGATGGCGCGCGCACGATGGAAATCCGGTCGCCCAAGCTGACCGCGGCCCTGGTCGACACACCCAAGGCCATCACGGTCATTCCGAGCAAGATCATCCAGCAGACCGCCGCCACCTCGCTGCAGGACATCCTGCGCACCTCGCCGGGCATCACGTTCGGGGCGGGTGAGGGCGGCCAGCCCTTGGCCGACCGTCCGTTCATCCGCGGCCAGGCCTCGGGCAACAACGTCTTCGTCGACGGCATCCGCGACAGCGGCGGCCAGACCCGCGAAGTGTTCAACCTGGAACAGGTCGAGGTCGTGAAGGGGCCTGACAGCGCCTACAGCGGCCGCGGCTCGGGCGGCGGCAGCATCAACCTGTCGTCCAAGACCCCCAAGCTCGACGACTTCGCGCATGGTTCGCTGGGCGTCGGCACCGACGAATATGTCCGCGCCACGGTCGACCTGAACCACCAACTCAACGACAGCGTCGCCGTGCGCCTGAACCTGCTGGGCACGCAAGGCAACACGCCGGGCCGCAAGGCGGTGGACTTCGACCGCTGGGGGATCGCGCCGTCGGTCGCCTTCGGCCTGAACGGCCCGACCCAGCTGGTGCTCAGCTACTATCACCTCGACGGGAACAACATGCCCGACTACGGCATCCCGCTGATGACCAAGACCACCCAGCCGCGCACCGAGAGCGGCATCCTGGCGGTCGATCGGCGCAGCTTCTACGGCGTGCGCTCGCGCGACTACCAGAAGACCAAGGCCGACATCGGCACCGTGGCCTTCGATCACCAGATCAATGAGAACTTCGGCGTCCGCCAGGTGCTGCGCTATTCCAAGACGCTGAACGACTACATCGTCACCAATCCGGGCGACGGCGGCGCGGCCCAGCTGGTCGACGGTTCGTGGTGGATGAAGCGCGGCACCAAGACCCGCTGGAACCCGACCACGACGATCGCCGCGGTGACCGATTTCCACGGCAAGTTCGACACCGGCTCGATCAGCCACAGCTTCGACATCGGCGTGGAGCTGAGCCGCGAGAAGAATCTCAACGCCACCTATTCGACCTACACCACCAGCGGCTCGGCCTGCCCTGTCGGCTTCGTGCTACCCGCCGCGACCCAGGCCTCGCTGGGGTCCGGCGACTGCACCCTGGTCTACGCGCCCAACGACAAGGACCCTTGGACCGGCGTCATCAACCGAAGCCCCGCCAACTACAACATCAGCAAGACGGCGGCGGTCTACGCCTTCGACACCCTGAAGTTCGGCGAGAAGTGGCTGTTGAACCTGGGCGTCCGCTACGACGACTACCAGACCTTCGGCCACGACTATTCGGGCTTCAGCCAGACCCAGGGCGTGTTCTCGGGCGGCACGATCACCTATCGCGACTCCGGCTGGAACTTCGTCAACTACCAGGCGGGCCTGGTCTACAAGCCGACCGAGGACTCCAGCCTCTACATCTCGTACGGCACCGCCTCGACGCCTCCGGGCATCGCCGGCGGCGACCAGAACAGCAACAGCTCGGGCGGTACGGGCAACCTGGTCAACCAGACGCTGGAACCCGAAGAGAGCGAAAGCTTCGAACTGGGCGCCAAGGCCAACGTGTTCCATGACACGCTGGCCCTGTCGGCGGCGCTGTTCAAGACCACCCGCAAGAACGCCCAGATCCAAACCCTTCCCGGCTTCTACGAGCAGGCCGGCGAGGTCGAGGTCCAGGGCGTCGAGCTGGGCGTCTCGGGCTACATCACGCCAAAATGGCAGGCCTTCGGCGGCTACACCTACATGGACAGCGAACTGGTTCGCGGCGCCATCACCGGCGTCAACCAGGGCGATCCGCTGGCCAACACGCCCAAGAACACCTTCAGCCTGTTCACCACCTATCGCGTGACCCGTCCGTTCTCGCTGGGCGGCGGCGCCTACTACGTCTCCGACAGCTTCGGCGGCAACCAGGGCGGCGCGGGCGGCGGGGCCAACAAGATCTACGCCCCGGCCTACTGGCGCTTCGACGCCTTCGCCAGCTACGTAGTCAACGAGAAGGTGGACCTGCAGCTGAACGTCCAGAACGTCGGCGACGAGCGCTACATCATGCGGACCAACGGCGTGCACCACGCCGACCCGGCCCCGGGCCGGCAGGCGATCCTGACCTTGAACGTCAAGTACTGAGGCCCGTCCTCCCCGGGACCTCGTCCTCGACGTTCGAGCCTCGCCCGGGAGCTGGCCTCCCGGGCGAGGCCATTTCCGCCCTGAGCCGGTTCTTGTTAGGAGTCGGATCATGATGATCCAGATCCCCGACGTCCTGACGCCCGACGAGGTCGCCCGCTGCCGGGCGATCCTAGACGCCGCCGACTGGATCGACGGCAACGCCACCTCGGGCTTCCAGGCGGCGATGGCCAAGAACAACCAGCAGCTGCCGCAGGACGGGGCGGCGGCCCGCGAGGTGGGGGCGGTCATCGTCCAGGCCCTGCAGGCCAATCCGCTGTTCGTCTCGGCCGCCCTGCCGCGCACCATCCTGACGCCGCTGTTCAACCGCTACGGCGCGGGCATGGGCTTCGGCGATCACATCGACAACGCGATCCGCCGCGATCCGATCACCGGTCAGACCCTGCGCACCGACCTGTCGATCACCGTCTTTCTCAGCGATCCCGACGACTATGACGGCGGCGAGCTGGTGGTCGAGGACGCCTATGGCAGCCATGGGGTCAAGCTGGCGGCCGGGGCGGCGATCCTCTATCCGGCCTCCAGCCTGCACCATGTCACGCCGGTGACGCGCGGCGTGCGCACGGCCAGCTTCTTCTGGATCCAGAGCCTGGTGCGTGACGACGCCAAGCGCGCCCTGCTGCTCGACATGGACGTGTCGATCCAGCGCCTGTCGCTGGCGGTGGGGACCGACGACCCGTCCGTGCTGTCCCTGACCGGGACCTATCACAACCTCCTGCGGATGTGGGCGGAAGTCTGACGCACGGTCGGCGAACAATGATCGCCGGCGCCAACCATAAGTTTACTCTTCAGCTTCACCATCCGCGCTCCGTCCCCTTGGAGCCGCGATGACCTCGCTCCCCAAATCCCCACGGTTGAGCGACGCGGAAAGCGCGCAATGGTTCTTCGACCATTCGCATGATCTGTTCGCCGTGGTGGCGCGGGGGCGGTTCGCGACGGTCAATCCGGCCTGGACGCGGGTTACCGGCTGGACTCGCCAGGAGCTGATCGGCCAGCCCGCCCTGCGCTTCGTGCATCCGGACTCGCGCCAGGACTTCATCGAGACCGCCGGCCTGATCCGCGCCTCGGGCGAGGCGGTCAACCGCCTCAAGGTGACCTGCAAGAACGGCGGCTGGGTGTGGCTGGAGGGCCGCTCGCGCCTGGGGCCCAACGGCGAGATGATCGGCGCCCTGCGCGACGTCACCGCCGACATGGCCCGCCGGGCCGAGATCGCCGCCGCCCGCCAGACCCGCGAACTGCTGGCCTCCTCCGCCGGCATCGGCGTCTGGAGCTACGAGCCGCACGGTCAGCACATCGAATGGTCGCGCGACATCTTCAACGCCACGGGCCTGGAGCCCGAGGACGTGGCCCAGCCCGACCAGTTCTTCGACCGCCTGGACCCCGCCGAGCAGGAGACCCTGCGCGCGGCCTTCGATCGGGCGGTGCGCACCGGCGAAGGCGGCACGATCGAGCACCGGCTGCGCGGGGCGGGGGACCAGTGGTTCACCTACCGCGCCACCTTCCGCACCGAGCCGCGCGCCGACGGCCTCCACGCCCTGAAAGGTATCTCGCAGAACGTCACCGACGTGGCCCGCACCCGCGACGCGGCCGTCTGGGGCGAGCGCCAGGCTCGACGGCTGGTCGAAGAGGCCCCGTTCGCCGTGGCGCTCTACGACCGCGATCTGCGCCTGCAGGTGGTCAGCCCGCGCTTCCTGGAGATCTTCGAGGCCACCGAAGCCCAGATCATCGGCCGCAGCCTGCACGAGCTGACCTCGGGCGGCCGCCGCCGTTTCGTCCGGGCCGTCGAGCGGGCCCTGACCGGCGAGACGGTCGTGCGCCGCGAGGACCAGCTGCACGACAGCCTGGGCCGCAGCCACACCCTGCGCTGGGAGGCGCGGCCCTGGTTCGACGCCCAAGGCCAGATCGTCGGCGTCATCACCTATATGGACGACGTCACGGCCCTGTCGGAGGCCCGCCGCGAGGCGCGCGCCAACGCTCGCCGGTTGCGCGTGGCCCTGAGCGCGGCCCAGGCCGGGGTCTACGAGATCGACCACGCCGGCAAGGGCTTCTGGGGCTCGCCGGAGTTCCACCGCATCCTGGGTCGCCGGGTCACCTACGACGACGTCCGCAGCGCCGTCTGGCCGATGATCCATCCCGACGACGTAACCGCCGTCTACGAAGCGGCCGACGGCTGGCGCGAGCGCGAGGGTCATCGCGAGTCGCGCG
Source organism: Caulobacter sp. (assembly GCA_017744495.1). GTDB lineage: Bacteria > Pseudomonadota > Alphaproteobacteria > Caulobacterales > Caulobacteraceae > Caulobacter. The sequence goes on from JAGIBE010000022.1 coordinate 8,423, forward strand.
GCCGCTCGTTCGACGTGCGGGTGATGACGCCCGACGGCGACGGCAAGTGGATCCGCATCTTCCACGAGGTGCGTAGCGACGCCTCGGGGCGCATCCGCAAGGCCTTCGGCCTGATCCTGGACATCGACGAGAAGAAGCGGGCCGAGCTGGCCCTGGTCGAGGCCGAGCGCGCGGCCCAGGCCGCCAACGAGGCCAAGGCCCAGTTCCTGGCCAACATGTCCCACGAGATCCGCACGCCGATGAACGGGGTGCTGGGGGTCATGCACCTGCTCAAGCGCGAGAAGCTGCCGGGCGAGGCTGACAACCTGCTGGGCGAAGCCCTGGCCTGCGGCCGCATGCTGTCCACCCTGCTGGACGACGTGATCGACTTCTCGCGGATCGAGGCCGGGCGGCTGGACGTCACCCAGGAGGCCGTCGATCCCAGCGAGCTGGCCGCCAGCGTCGCGCGTCTGCTGCGCGGCCAGGCCGAGCACAAGGGGCTGGAGTTGAAGGTCGACGCCCCGGACCTGGGTCTGATCCTCACCGACCCCAGCCGCCTGCGCCAGGCGCTGTTCAACCTGGTCGGCAACGCCGTGAAGTTCACCCTGAGCGGCTCGGTGACCCTCAAGGTCCGTCGCCTGGAAGGCGGCGATCCGCGCGTGGCCTTCGAGGTGATCGACACCGGGGTCGGCATCGCCGCCGAGGCCCAGGCGCGATTGTTCGAGCGCTTCCAGCAGGCCGACGCCAGCACTACCCGCCGGTTTGGAGGCTCGGGCCTGGGCCTGGCCATCACCCGGCGCCTGGCCCAGATGATGGGCGGCGAGGTGGTGTTCACCTCGCGCGAGGGCGTGGGTTCGACCTTCCTGCTGACCATCGCCGCCCCGCCGGCCCAGGCCCGCGCGGCCGAGGCCGAGATCGCCGACGGCCTGCTGCAGGGGCTGAAGATCCTGGTGGTCGAGGACAACGCCACCAACCGCCTGGTCGCCCGCCGCATCCTCGAGCAGCTGGGCGCCCATGTGGAGACGGCCGAGGACGGGCTCGACGGCGTGACCACCGCGGCGCGCGGCTTCGACCTGATCCTGATGGATGTGCAGATGCCCGGCATCGACGGGCTGGAGGCTGCCCGCCGCATCCGCAAGCTGCCCGGTCCCGCCGCCAAGACGCCGATCATCGCCCTGACCGCCAACGTCCTGTCGCACCAGCGCGCCGCCTACCTGGCCGCCGGCATGGACGGCGTGGCCGCCAAGCCGATCGCTCCGGCCGCCCTGATCGCCGAGATCGTCCGCCTGGCGGGTGGTGAGGCCGAGGATGAGGTGGCGGTGGCCTAGCCTCCCCAGGTCCCCCCCCGGCGGGGGAGGGACTTCCCTCGTCGTCGAAAACCGCGCTAAGCCTTCTCCCAACCAAACGGGGGAAACCGATCATGACGGCTCAGGACAAGGCCGAAGAGCGCGCCTCCATGCGTACGGTGGTGGCCGCGTCGTCCGCGGGCACCGCCTTTGAATGGTACGACTTCTTCATCTTCGGCAGCCTGGCCCAGGTCATCTCCAAGACCTTCTTCACGGGCCTGTCCGAGACGGCGGGCTATGTGGCGGCGCTCGCCCTGTTCGGGGTGGGTTTCGCTTTCCGGCCGCTGGGCGCCCTGGTGTTCGGCAAGATCGGCGACCAGGCCGGCCGCAAGGGGGCGTTCCTGGCCACCGTGCTGCTGATGGGCGGGGCCACCTTCGCCATCGCCCTGCTGCCCACCTATCAGCAGGCGGGGATCATCTCGCCGGCCCTGCTGATCGTCCTGCGCTGCGTCCAGGGTTTCGCCCTGGGCGGCGAGTACGGCGGCGCGGCGATCTATGTGGCCGAGCACTCGCCGCCGGACCAGCGCGGCCGGACGACCGCCTGGGTGCAGAGCTCGGCGTCGCTGGGCCTGTTCGCGGCGCTGCTGGTCATCCTGGCCACCCGCTGGGCGCTGGGCGGGGCCGCCGGGCCGGACGCCTTCGACGCCTGGGGCTGGCGCATTCCCTTCGCCGTCTCCATCGGCCTGCTGGCGGTGTCGGTCTGGATGCGCCTGAAGCTCAGCGAGAGCCCGACCTTCGCCCGGATGAAGGAAGAGGGCGCGGCGTCCAAGGCGCCCTACGCCGAGGCCTTCGGCCAGTGGAAGAACCTCAAGCTGGTCCTGCTGGCGTTCTTCGCCGTGATGTCGGCCCAGGGCGCGGTCTGGTACACCACCTTCTTCTACATCCAGACCTTCATGGAGAAGTTCCTCAAGGTCGCGCCGGGCACGATCAACGGGCTGATGATGGGCGCGGCGGCGGTCAGCGCGGTGCTCTATGTCGTGTTCGGCTGGCTGTCGGACCGGATCGGCCGCAAGCCGGTGATGCTGGGCGGCATGACCCTGGCCCTGGTCTTCTACTTCCCCGGCTTCCATCTTCTGGAGCGCGCCGCCAATCCGGCCCTGGCCGAGGCCTCGGCCCGCGCGCCGGTCAGCGTCACGGCGGACCCCAAGGACTGCGCGCTGCAGTTCGATCCCGTCGGCAAGACCGCCTTCGTCTCGTCGTGCGACATCGCCAAGAGCGCCCTGGCCAACGCCGGGGTGTCCTACGCCAACCACGTGGGCCCGGCCGGCTCGCCGGCGGTGGTCCAGATCGGTGAGACGCGGATCGTCTCCAAGAGCGCCACGGGCCTGCCCGCCAAGGAGGCCAAGGCCGTAAAGACCGCCGGCGAGGCCGCGATCAAAGCGGCCCTGGCGAAGGCCGGCTATCCCGCCAAGGCCGACCCAGCGCGGATCAATGTCTGGGGCGTGTTCGGCGTGCTGCTGGTCTTCGTGGTCGGCGCCACCGCCCTCTACGGCCCTCTGGCCGCGGCCCTTGTCGAGCTGTTCCCGACCCGGGTGCGCTACACGGCCCTGTCGCTGCCCTACCACATCGGCACGGGCTGGATCGGCGGTTTCGTGCCGTTCAGCGCCTTCGCCATCGTGGCGGCGGTGGGCAACATCTATGCCGGGCTCTGGTACCCGGTGATCTTCACCCTGATCAGCGTGCTGACGACCTTGTTCCTGCTGCCCGAGACCAAGGACCGGTCGCTGGACTAACCCCTCATGTTGTCATCCCGGAAAGCGCGCAGCGCTTGTCCGGGACCCAGGTGAACCGCACCGCATCAGCCCAGTCCCCTGGGTCCCGGACAGCCTCTGCGAGGCTTCCGGGATGACAACGATTGGGTTGCTCAGATCACCTCGACCGCCACCGAGGCCGCGCCCAGCGCCTGGACCACCGCCGGATCGACCGGCGCCACGACCAGCCGCACGATCTGCTTGCCCTCCTTGGCCAGGGTCACCAGCGTTTCGGCGTCGATCTCCGCCGGATCCAGCCGGTGGACGTCCCGACGGGCCATGGTCAGCACGTCGTTGTCCGCGCCTTCGTCCGCGATCAGTACGTCGGCGGCGCCCAGCGCCCGGAGGGCGCGCAGCGTCAGAAGGTCGGAAGGACCCTTGCCAGCGATGAACCGCACCTTGCCCTCGCGGCCGACGCCTTTGGCGAGCGCTTGCCGGAACAGCTGGCCGGCCTTCTCCATGTCGCCGGCCATGGCCGCCTGGGCCGCCTCGCCGGCCACGGCGTCGCGCAGGAAGGCGCGGCGTTCGTGCAGGGCGGGCAGGGCCCCGCGCACCTCGTCCTGGAACCTGCGCAGCAGGGCGGCCACCCGGCCGGTGCCTTCGGGCATCTGGGCTTCGATGTCGTTGCGCAGCTTGGTGGCCAGGGTCGGCGAGGCGCCGCCCGTGCCGATGGCCGCCACCACCTCGCCGCGGTCGATCACGGCCGGGGTGTTGAAGTCGCTCATCGTCGGCTTGTCGACGACGTTGACCAGCACGCGGGCCGCGCGCGCGGCCCCGGCCGCCGCTTGCAGGAAGATCTCGTCGTCGCCGGCCACGAAGGCCAGGACCGCCCCGGCATAGGTTCCCGGCAGAAACGCCTCCGGGCCGTCGATCCGCACCACCGTGGCCGGCGAACCGTCGAACAGCCGTGCCTTGTTGTCGGCGGCCTCGCCGCTGCCGGCGATCACGACCTTGCGGCCGGCCAGGGGGAAATAGGCGGGAAAGGAGTCCAAGGCGCGAGGTCCTGACGCAGAGCAAGCGAACGTGACGGTCAGGCTAGCCTGCCAGAACCAAGATTTCACTGGCGGGATTGGGTCTGAGCAGTGTTAGATTCCTTCTGGCTGGGCCGTCGGACCCCGTTTTTCGCTTGGGAGGCGAAAGCATGACCTCGACTTTGGACATCAACGGTAAGGCGGTCGTCGTGAAGGCCGCGCCGGAGACGCCCTTGCTCTGGGTGCTTCGGGACGAACTGGGCCTGACCGGGACCAAGTTCGGCTGCGGCATGGCCCAGTGCGGAGCCTGTACGGTCCACGTCAACGGCGACCCGGTACGGTCCTGCGTCACGCCCATCGAGGCGTTGGCGGGCGCCAAGATCGCCACCATCGAGAGCCTGGGCGGAACCCACCCGCTGCAGCAGGCCTGGGTCAAGCACGACGTGCCGCAGTGCGGCTACTGCCAGTCGGGCCAGATCATGTCGGCAGCCGCCCTGCTGGCCGCCGCCAAGTCGCCCAGCGACCAGGACATCGACAACGCCATGAGCGGCAACATCTGTCGCTGCGGCGCCTATCAGCGCATCCGCGCCGCCATCAAGGACGCCGCCGGCCTCACCGCCGCGCCGGTCGTGGCCGCTCCGGCGGCCAAGCCCGTCGCCTCGAACGACGTCGACGACGAGATCGCCGCCGCCTCGGGCTCGACCAGCCGCGGAGTGGGCCAATGAGCGGGCCGTTGCGGAAATTCCAGGGCTCGGAAGGGGTCAGCCGCCGCGACCTGGTGGTCGGGGCCACGCTCGTGGGTGGGGCGCTGCTTGTGGGCTGCTCGCCCGCCGACCTGATGAGCGCCGGCTCCAAGGTCAATGTCGGGGCGTTCGGGCCTTTCATCCAGTTCGATCCGGACGGCGCGGTGACGGTGCTGTCCAAGCATATCGAGTTCGGCCAGGGCAGCAGCACCGGCCTGGCGGCCATCGTCGCCGAGGAGTTGGACGCCGACTGGACCCGGGTCAAGGTCGTATCCGCCCCGGCGAACGCCAAGCTCTACGGCAACACCACGCTCGGCATCCAGCTGACCGGCGGCTCGTCGGCGATCTCCAATTCCTGGGAGCAGCTGCGCAAGGCCGGGGCGGGCGCGCGGGCGATGTTCGTGCAGGCGGCGGCCGCCCACTGGAACGTTCCGGCCGGCGAGATCACCGTCAAGGACGGGGTGGTGGGCCACGCCAGCGGCAAGAGCGCGGGCTTCGGCGAACTGCTCGTCGAAGCGGCCAAGGTCGCGCCGCCCGAGAACCCGACCCTGAAGGACCCCAAGACCTTCACCCTGGTCGGCACGGCCCGCGTGCAGCGCAAGGACAGCCTGGCCAAGAGCACCGGAACGGCGCGCTACACCCAGGACGTCCAACTGCCCGACATGCTGGTGGCCATGGTCGCCCACGCGCCGCGCTTCGGCGCGAGCGTGAAGAGCTTCGACGCCGATGCGGCCAAGAAGGTGGCGGGCGTGGTCGATGTCTACCAGATCCCGACCGGGGTGGCGGTGGTCGCCGACAACACCTACGCCGCCCGCATGGGCCGCGAGGCGTTGAAGGTCGAATGGGACGAGGGCAAGGCCGAGACCCGAAGCTCGGCGACGATCGCCCAGCAGTGGCGCGACATCGCCGCCGGCAAGGGTCCGTCCGACCTGAAGTGGCAGGCCTTCGACTCCAAGGGCGACGCCTCGGTCGCCTCGGGCGGAAAGGGCGCCGAGGTCTTCGAGACCGCGTACGACTTCCCCTATCTCGCCCACGCCACCATGGAGCCGATGAACTGCGTGGCGATCGTCGACGGCAACAAGGTCAAGCTGATCCACGGCTCCCAGGCCCAGACCCTGGACCAGATGAACGCGGCCAAGATCGTCAAGACCCTGCCCGGTTCGGTCGAGATCGAGACCCTGTTCGCCGGCGGCTCGTTCGGACGGCGGGCCAACTTCACCTCGGACTACGTGGCCGAGTGCGTGACCATCGCCCAGAAGGTCGGCCACGGCCGCCCGGTGAAGCTGGTCTGGACCCGCGAGGACGACATGCGCGCCGGCTACTACAGGCCGCTGGTGCACCACGCCGTGCGGATCAGACTGGACAAGGACGGCTATCCGGCCAGCTGGCGCCATCGGATCGTCACCCAGTCGATCATGAAGGACTCGCCGATGCCGTCGAAGGGGCCGGAAGGGCCCGCGATCGAGGGGACGGCCGGCTCGCCCTACTTCAAGGCCACGCCGATCGTGGACGCCCAACTGGCCTTGCCGGAAGGCGGCGTGCCGGTCCTGTGGTGGCGATCGGTGGGCGCGACCCACACCGCGTTCGTCATGGAGCACACGATCGACCAGCTAGCCCTGAAGGCCGGCAAGGATCCAGTCGAGTACCGGCGCGCTCTCTACGCCAAGGCCGGCGAGCAGGGGGCGCGGCACCTGGCGGCCCTCAATCTGGCGGTCGAGAAGGCCGGGCCGACGGCGACCCCCGGCTTCACGCGCGGCGTGGCGGTGCACGAGAGCTTCGGTTCGGTGGTCGCTCAGGTGGCCGAGGTCAAGCTGGTGGACGGCGAGCCCCGCGTCGGCCGGGTGGTCACCGCCATCGACTGCGGCGTGGCGGTCTCGCCCGACCAGATCGCGGCCCAGATGGAAGGCGGCACCTGCTACGGCCTGTCGGCGGCGCTGTACGGCGAGATCACCTTGACGGACGGTCGCGTCGACCAGAGCAATTTCGACACCTATCGCGTGCTGCGGATGAACGAGGCGCCGGTGGTCGAGACGTACGTCGTGCCGTCGGGCAATGCGCCCAGCGGGGTGGGCGAGCCGGGTACGCCGGTCATCGCGCCGGCGGTGGCCAACGCCCTGCTGGCGCTGTCCAAGACGCCCACCGGCCGCCTGCCGTTTGTCCGGGCGCAGGGCTGAGGGCGTTCGGCTTAGCGAAATTCGATGCGGACTTGATGGAACGCGCACCGTTGGAGCACGTTCAGTCAAGTCTTGCTGGACGTAAGGCGAGCCGCGAACCATTTTAGCGGCATGGTGGACTCCGGCGACAACCTGGGCTTCGAGCGGCTGACTCCTCGCGAGCGCGAGATTCTGCGGCTCATCGCCCAGCATCGGCAGTCCAAGGAGATCGCCCGTCTGCTGCGGCTTTCGCCCAAGACGGTCGAGATGCATGTGCTCAGCGCACGGCGTCGGCTGGCCGGCCTGAACCGCCGTGACGCGGCCCTGGCGTTCGTGGCCTGGGAAATGGACCCCGGTAATGACTACCGTAAGCAATCGGCCGAGCTAGCCACCGACCCGTCAGAGGTCTTTTCTCGCTTCAACAGCGAGAGCAGCCATGACGAAATCTTCGACCAACACTCCGAACCCGGCCTCGGCCTTCTTCATCGCGAGCTGGCAGTCCCTCGAGGAAGGCCTGACCCTGATGGCGGGCACGCCGGAACGCGGCCGGCTGGTGGCGGAAACGGTTTCGGCCCTGCGCAAGGCGCAGGCGGCGGGCGATCCCCCTGGCAAGCTGCTCCTGAGGGTCCTGGCCGCGACGGCCTTCCTGGCGGACGACACGCCGCTCCGTACGGAAGGAGCTGGCGCGATGACCTGACCCCCTTGCAGTGGCTGGGTCTGATCCTCGCGGTCGCCACCCTGGGCGGTATCCTGCTCGGGACGGTCACGATGGGGGCCCACGAATTCCTCTACGCCCTCCAGCGGTTCCGCGAGGGCTGGAGCCCGCCTCCGGCGCACTGACGCCGATCTTTCCAGAAACATTTCATCGACTTGAACGTGCGGGGGGGACCCGTGCGACCGGGAGAGTCATGCCATGAAACGTTCAGAAGCCGCCCGTGCCGGCGCTGAAAAGCTGATGCGCGCCGAGGCCGCGATCGACGCGGCCCTGCGTGAAACCGCCGAACTGATGGGCCTGCTGCCCACGCTGCGGCTCGAGACCAAGCTGTCGGCCGTACTGGGGCAGGAAGCCGTCGCCAACCTGGGCGAGACCCTGACCCACATCGTGTCCGCCCGCCGGACGATCATCGAGACCCACAGCGCCCTGGCCACCGTGCGCACCCAGATCGGCTGCGGCGCCTTGGCCTCCGGCGACATGGACAAGGCAGGCGATACGCCGCGCACCTCCGGGCTGCACGCCGTCGCCGGAGGCCTCGCGGCCTGACGGCCGCGCCAATCGTTCGTTCACGGCGAAAGCCGCCCCTCCTTCAAATGGGATGCGTAATGAGCACCGCCCAGATCACCACCACACCAGACACCGTGTCCGAAGAGCTGCGGGAGTTTCGTCAGCACCTACGGACCCTGGGACCCGTTCAGCGCCGCATCCTCTCGGTGCTGATGCCCCAGCTGGTCGCTCTGGAGCAGGCCGGAGACTCCGACGCCGCCCTGACCATCATCGAGGAGGTGCGGACCATCCTCTGGGAAGGCAAGCGCACCCGGCACTGATCCGCGACGGGCGCGACGCCGACCTTTCCTAGTTTCCACGCATGAGGCATGCTGGCGCTTGAACACCGTTTCGGGCGCCAGCGTCTTGCAACTCCATACCTTCCTCTCCCTTTGCCTGGCCATCCTGGTCTGCGGGCTGGCGATGTGGCGCGGCGATCGAGCCGCGCGCTGGGCCGGGGCGGTGTTCCTCGCCTCCTGGTTCGGCTCGCTGCTGGTTTATCGCCACGACTCCCGCCACGCCGACTACGGCGTGCTGGCGGTCGATGTCCTGACCCTGATCGCCTTCGTCTGGATCTCGATGCGCACACGGCGCATCTGGACCCTGGTGGCCTCGGCCTTCATGGCCCTGATCGTCGCCTCCCATCTGGCGGTGATCATCGACCTGCGGGTGACGATGGGCACGCTGTGGATGAGCATGGCGATGTGGAGTTACGGCGTGCTGGCCTGCATCGCGTTCGGAACCTGGGCCGGCTGGCGCGAGCGCCGCGCGGTCTGAGGCCGTCAGGCCAGGTCCTGGGGGCGGTCGACATCGAACAGCACGCCGGGGTCGGCCACCTCCACCAGCGCCAGGCGCTCGCCGATCGCCGCCAGCACCGACCGGGCGCCGACGTCGCCGCTGAGGGCGCGTAGGGCCGGAAAGCAGGTTTTGCCGAACAGCACCGGATGTCCCCGCCGCCCTTCGAAGCGCGGCGCGACGGCGTCGATCCCGGGCGCCAGGGAGGCTAGCAACCGTCCGGGCAGGTCCGGCGGCGCCCGCGGCATGTCGCCCAGGAACACGAAGACGCCTTCGCAATCGGCCGGCAAGGCGGCGACGGCCGTCCGCAGCGACGCGCCCATGCCCTCGGCGGCGTCGGCCGCCACGACGATGTCGAGATCGTCCCGCCGGTCCGACCCCTCGGCGTGGTCGGCGGCGATCCTGGCCAGGTCCCGATCTCCATCGGTGACCAGCAGCACCCGCCGGGCGGGGGCGGCGAAGGCCGCGTCCAGGGCGCCGGATATCAGCGGCCGCCCTTCGAACGGCGCTAGCAGCTTGCGGCCCCCGCCCTGTTCGGCGAAGCGGCGCCCGGCTCCCGCCGCCAGGACCACGGCGTCGCATCGCGCGCTTTTGCTTTCCGCCATCTCGTCCCGCGCCTATCTTACGAACCGACATGACGCCCTATGACGCCATCCCCGCGCAAGCGGTCATCCGCCCCCCGAACCGCCTGATCGACGGCTTCGGCCGCGCGGTGACCTATCTGCGCGTCTCGGTCACCGACCGCTGCGACCTGCGCTGCACCTATTGCATGGCCGAGCACATGACCTTCCTGCCGAAGGCCGAGGTGCTGTCGCTGGAGGAGCTGGACCGCCTGGCCTCGGCCTTCGTCGACCTGGGCGTGCGCAAGCTGCGGCTGACCGGCGGCGAACCCTTGGTGCGCAAGGGGATCATGACCCTGGTCGAGCGGCTGTCGCGGCACCTGGCCAACGGCGCCCTGGACGAGCTGACCCTGACCACCAACGGCACTCAGCTGGCCGCCCACGCCGCCGAGCTCGCCCGCCTGGGCGTGCGGCGGATCAATGTCTCGCTGGATACGCTGAAGCCCGACCTCTTCCGCAGGCTGACGAGGGGCGGTGATCTCGCGAAGGTGCTGGCCGGGATCGACGCGGCCCTGGGGGCCGGCCTGAAGGTCAAGATCAACGCCGTCGCCCTCAAGCATGACAACGCCGAAGAGCTGCCGGCCCTGATCCAGTGGGCCCACGGGCTGGGCGCCGACATGACCCTGATCGAGACCATGCCCTTGGGCGAGGTCGAGGTGGACCGCACCGACCAGTACCTGTCGCTGGCGGACGTGCGTCGCGACCTGTCGTCGTTCTGGACCCTGACGGACCTGGCCTACGCCACCGGCGGTCCGGCCCGCTATGTCCGGGTCGAGGAGACCGGCGGCCGGCTGGGCTTCATCACCCCGCTCAGTCACAATTTCTGCGAGGCCTGCAATCGGGTCCGCCTGACCTGCACCGGCACCCTGCACACCTGCCTGGGCCGCGAGGACGCCAGCGACCTGCGGGCCGTGGTCCGCGGCGGGGCCGACGACGCGGCGCTGGAGCAAGCGATCTTCGCGGCGATCGGCGCCAAGCCGCAGGGCCACGACTTCCGCATCGACGCCGCCCGCCCGGCCGTGGCCCGCCACATGTCGACCACTGGCGGCTGAGGGGGCGGGTAAGATCATGGCGCGGGTCCTGCTGTTCGGACGCCTGGCCGACCAGGCCGGCTGGCGCGAGCGCTCGGTTGAGGCCGCGTCGCTTGCGGCCCTTCGCGACCTGCTCGCCGCCGCCGATCCCGATCTTGGCGAGGCCCTGGGCGGTCCCGGTGTGCAGGTGGCGGTCGACAAGGCCATCGTCCGGGGCGAGGCGACCCTGGCGGCCGCGACCGAGGTGGCCTTCCTGCCGCCGATGAGCGGCGGATGACCGTCTTCCCGTCCATCAGCCTGACGGCACAGCCGTTCGAGCCCGGCGCCCTCTTGACCACCTTCTGCGCCGGCCGCGCCGAGACCGGCGCCGTGGCCAGCTTCGTCGGCCTGGCGCGGGCCGAGCGCGGCCAGACGACGGTGCTGGAGCTGGAGGCCTATCCCGGCTTCACCGACGCGGCGATCGCCCAGTTCGCCGAAGAGGCCAAGGCGCGGTTCGCGCTGCACGACTACCGCATCGTCCACCGCATCGGTCGGATCGCGCCGGGCGAGGCGATCGTCTTCGTGGCCACGGCGGCGGGCCACCGCCGCGCGGCCTTCGAGGCCTGCGACTTCCTGATGGACTGGCTCAAGAGCCGCGCGCCCTTCTGGAAGAAGGAGCACGGCCCGGACGGCGACCGCTGGATCGAGCCGACGGCTCAGGATAGGACCGACGCGGAACGCTGGGACTGAAGCGGGATTGGAGAACGGAATGTCGGCAGGTCTCACCCCGGGTGGCGGTATCAAGCCCGAGCTTCCGTTCAGGCCGGTGCGCGTGGCGATCCTGACCGTGTCGGACACCCGCGACGAGTCCAACGACACCTCGGGCCAGCTGCTGATCGACCGCGTCAAGGACGCGGGCCATGAATTCGCCGGCCGGGCGGTGGTGCGCGACGACATCGAGAAAATCCGCGAGACGGTGCGAGACTGGATCGCCGGCGGCCAGGTCGACGCCGTCGTCACCACCGGCGGCACGGGCCTGACCGGCCGCGACGTCACGGTCGAGGCCCTGGAGCCGCTGTTCGACAAGAAGATCGACGGCTTCTCGGTGGTGTTCCACCTGGTCAGCTACGCCTCGGTGGGCCTGTCGACCCTGCAGAGCCGGGCGACCGCCGGCCTGATCGACGGCGTCTTCGTCTTCTGCCTGCCGGGCAGCAACGGGGCGGTCAAGGACGGCTGGGACAAAGTGATTTCGGCTCAGCTCGACAGCCGTCACAAGCCCTGCAACATGGTCGAGCTGATGCCCCGACTCCTGGAGCGATAGGACCGCTGGAACCGTGACCCGCCTGACCCACATCGACGACCAGGGCCGCGCCCGCATGGTCGACGTCTCGGACAAGGCCGAGACCGTCCGCGAGGCGATCGCCGTCGGCTTCGTGCGGATGCGTCCCTCGACCCTGGAACTGGCCATCTCCGGAACCGGCCAGAAGGGCGACGTGCGCGCCGTGGCCGAGATCGCCGGGGTGATGGCGGCCAAGAAGACGTCAGACCTGATCCCGCTCTGCCACCCTCTGGCCCTGTCGAAGGTCGAGGTCTCGGTCGAGCCGGCCGAGCACGGCCTGGCGGTGATGGCCCGCGTCAAGCTGAAGGGCCGCACGGGCGTGGAGATGGAGGCCCTGACCGCCGTCTCGGTGGCCTGCCTGACGATCTACGACATGCTCAAGGCCGCCGAGAAGGGCATGGTTATCGAGGCCGTGCGTTTGGTGGAGAAGACGGGGGGAAAGTCGGGGGACTGGCGGGGGGAGTAGGGCTGCTTGCGACCCTGAGCGGACGTGCGGGGGCGTGGCCGGAATTAGTCAGCTCCGGGCACCAGCGCAGCGCTTCGCTACCGCCCCCGGCGGCCCCCGTTGGCTAAGGAGCCTCGATCGCTAGACTGACCCATGGATGGCGGAGGTGTTCATAGACGGCTTGGGTTGGCCCGCCAGGGCCTGCATCCGCAAAGCACCCAATCGCCACTCCGGCGTAGCGCGGTCGAAACTCTGGATACCAAAGGATGCTCGACCCGCAGTCTGGGCAGAAGTGAAACTCGACGTTTTGACCGCTGTCGCCTGGACGCGTGAAAGTCTTCGAGGTCCCGTTCAGGGTCACCTGGTCTCGATCATAAAACACCGCCGCGCTGAAAGCGCTGCCTGTACGGCGCTGGCAAGCATGGCAATGGCAGGCGCTGATCTTCAGCGGTTCACCACGGGCGGTGACCGTTAATGCGCCACAGGCGCAAGTAGCAGTCCGGATGTTCATGGAACAGCAAAATGCCTCAGTTTATCCCCGCTCGCCAATATGAGGCAGTATGGTCGCCAAAGCCCAAGGACCGCTCATGGCGTAAAGCGCAGAGGGCCGGATATCTTCAGTGTCCGCCACCCACCTATGGCAGACGCTCGCCACGTCCGCTTGTCGCTCCTTCATCCGCCCGCGCGGATGAAGCCTCACCTTAAACCCTTGGTGGATCGGAGCTCTGGCGTCCGGCCGAGTCAAGGACGACGCTCCGCGTCGCCGCGACGCGGCCGGCGGAGCCGGTCCTTGACACGGCCGGACGCCAGAGCAGGCTCGCCTCCAAGGATTTAAGGCGAGGCGCCGCCGCTGCGGCGCTTTGTCGGGGACGCGCACTCATGCCGCTGAGATGGTTGGCTTCGCAGTGAGCCCAGGGTGAGTGCGTGTCCCCCGTGTCGTCCGCTGAGCTAGGTGGCTAGATTCCCTCACGTCGTGAACGATGGAGGGGACACACACCCACCCCCACGCTCTGGGATGGTTCTGCGGAGTCAGTGGGATGGGTGTGCGTCCCCGGTCGCGAGGATAGGCCCCGCTCTATCCCCGCAAACGCCCAGACAAACCCCAACCTTTCCAACGCCCTGCAGAAAAAGCAGCGTCACCGATCCTCGGACCTCAAACCGGCCGCATAATCAGAGCTGTCTCCATCACGGGGAGGGCTCTTGGTACCGGCCCGAGCAGGCGATGGGGATGGAACCGAGCGGGGCCGCGCAGGGCCTTGCGCGAGGCAGGTCGTGGGTCTGTTCGTGGATAGATCCGGGACCCACCGAAACCTCGCCGGACGCTGCGCGGGTTGACGGGGCTGGAAGTTCAAACCGGCCTGTTCGAGGATCAGTCGGAGTCGCCGACGGCCCCTACCGGGCGACTTTGATCCTGCCCGCCTGAGGGGAAACGTCGATCGGGATGAAACAGGCCCTCAATCTTCGTCCCTTGAGAAGAACGGTTTCGCGGAGCGGTCGAGCCAAGCCGAAACGCACAACACAACATCACGGTCTCCGGGCGAAGCCCGGTCCGCTCCGCGCCTCCCCATCAGCTCAGCGGCTCTCCGCGTGAGGACGAGAGGTCGTGTCGCGTCAACAAGTGCCTACCCCTGCGGGGAGGCGGCCGAAGGCCGGAAGGGGGGAGTCTTCGGATGACGGCCAGGCCCACGATCTTCGATCCGATCACTCCCCCCACCGATCGCTGCGCGATCACCTCCCCCACAGGGGGAGGGACTGCTTCCGGGGCAGATCTAGTCGAGGTCGAACACGAACTTATCATGCTCCGGATGCAGACAGCTCTGGTCGATCGGCTTGGTCGGGTCGGCCAGGAAGCCGCGGATCATCTTGCGGGCGCAGGCGCTGCCGCGCGAGACCCCGTGGGTGGCGTTGGGGATGATGGTCAGCTGGCCCTTGGGGAAGCGGCCGACGGCGGCCTTGGCCACGGCCGGCGGGCAGCCGGGATCGATCTCCGCGGCCAGGAACAGGGTCGGGATCGGGCTGGAGACCGCCTGGGCCTCGACCGGATCGGGCGCGCCGACCGGATAGGCCTCACAGACCTGGAACAGGCGGTCGAACGACTTCTCGGTCAGGCGGCTGACCGCATCGCGCTGAGCGCCCTTGCGCGTGGCTTCCCGGCTTTCGAACGGCAGCTCTTCCTTGCACAGGTGGGTGAAGAACTGGGCCTCGCGATAGCCGGCGCCGGCGCGCGTGTCGTCCAGGGCCGACAGGTCGCCGGCGGCGAACTTGGCCACGGTGGCGGGCAGGGCGCGGGCGTCGGGGCCGCTGTAGGCCGCGTCCATCAGGAAGCCGCCCAGCAGGTCGGCGGTGTAGGTCTGGCCGTTCGGGCCGACCACCGGAGCCGCCAGCAGCTTGGCCGCAACGCCGTCGAGGTCGGAGCCCGGATGCGGATACTTGGCGTTGCAGGCGGCGTCGGCGGCGCAGCGCTTGAAGATCTCCTTCACCGCGTCCGACACCATTTCCGGCCCTCCCTCGGCCCACTTGGCTTCCGGCGTCCAGGGCGAGTCCAGCACCACGGCGCGGATGCCGCTCGGGTCGTGCTTGACCACGGCCAGGGCGATGCGGGTGCCGTACGAGACGCCCATCAGGTCGACCTGCTTGAGGCCCAGGGTCTTGCGCAGGTCCTGGATGTCCTTGACCACCTCTTCGGCGTTGTAGCGGGTCAGGTCGACGCCGGACTCCTTGAGTCGCTGGGCGCAGGCGATCGCCTGCTGGGCGGCCGCATCGCTGAGCGGACCGGCGTCGTTGGTCGCCAGGGTCCCGCAGTCCAGCAGGGGCTGAGCCACGCCGCCGCCGCGCTGGTCGAGGAAGATCCAGTCCTGGTCGACCGCGACCAGTTCGCGCCCGCTGACGCCGCGCAGCAGCCGGCCGACGCCCTCGACCAGGCCGCCGCCGGGGCCGCCATGCAGATAGATCACCGGGACCGAGCCCGGCTTGGGGGCGCTGGCCCTGACGATGGTGATCGGGAGCGAGACGCGCCGCGTGCTGGGACCGCCACGCGTTTCATCGACGCTCAGGGTTCCGCACTCGATCTTGTGGGTGACGCCCGAATAGTCGCCCGCGCAGGCCCCCGGGGTGAACTTCGGGGCGGCGGCGTGGGCCGAGCCGGCCAGGGCCAGGGCGGCGAACGCGCCGGACAGGGCGGCACCCCAGATCATCTTGGTCATGTGAATCCCGTCGTGCTGAAGCCCAGCAGTGAGCACGGCCGCGGGGAGTGGGCAAGGGTGGGGCTCGGGCCCCACCACCCGCGCGCCAACGTAATGTCGATTGATCAACTGGTTTACAAAACAAACAAGTTGATGCACGGTTCAGTCATCGCAACGGAACCCGGCCATGCACGCGCCTCTGAAATCCTTGGAAACCCCTGCTCCGGCAGGGCCCGCCGCTCGCAACGCGCCGATCGGCGCGATGCGCGCCTTCCTGACCCTGCTGGTCATCGCTCACCACGCGGTGCTCACCTACCACCCGTACGCCCCGCCGCCGAAGGCGTTCACGGCCGCGCCGATGCTGTGGCCGGCGTTCCCGGTGGTGGACTCGCAGAAGTTCGCGGGCTTTGGCCTGTTCGTCCTGGTCAACGACATGTTCTTCATGTCGGCCATGTTCCTGGTCTCGGGTCTGTTCGTCGCCGAGAGCCTGAAGGCCAGGGGCGCGGGTGGCTTCCTGAAGGGGCGGGCCCTGCGTCTGGGCGTTCCATTCGTGATCGGGACGGGGTTGCTGGCGCCGCTGGCCTATTATCCCGCCTGGCTTCAGTCGGGCGGGGAGGTGTCACTGGGCGCCTATGTCCAGGCCTGGACCCATCTGCCGTTCTGGCCCAGCGGCCCGGCCTGGTTCCTGTGGGTCCTGCTGGCCTTCGGGGTAGTTGTGACGGCGTTGGACAGGGTCTTTCCCCGGCTGATCCCGGCGCTCGGCCGCTGGACGCAGGGCGTGGCGCGTCGGCCAGGACGGGTCTTCCTGGTTCTCGTGGCGGCCAGCGCCTTGGCCTATGTGCCGCTGAACATGATGCTGCCCTTCGGCTATTGGACGACGGAGGGCCCGTTCACGGTCCAAACCGGACGCATCCTGCACTACTTCGTCTACTTCTTGGCCGGCTTGGCTTTCGGAGCGGTGGGCATGGGACAAGACCTGACCGATCCGCAGGGGAGGCTGGCCCGCCGCTGGTGGGCCTGGCAGATCGCCCCGGTCCCGGCCGTGATCGCGGCCGTCGCCGTCCTGATCGTCACCTTCTCGCCCAACCCGCCGCCCAAGCCGGTGCTCGACGTCGCGGGCGGCCTGACCTTCGTCCTGGCCTGCGCGGCCCTGACCTTCGCGGTGCTGTCGATATTCCTGCGCTTCGTGCGCAAGACCGGTCCGGTTGGGCGCAGCCTGCAGGCCAACGCCTACGGCATGTACCTGACCCACTACGTCTTCACGGCCTGGCTGGGCTGGCTGCTGTTGCCTGAGAGCTGGGGCGGGCTGGCCAAGGGGCTGGCCGTGACCGTCGGCGCGACGGCCCTGAGCTGGCTGCTGACCATGGCGCTACGCCGCCTGCCGCTGTTGGGACGAATCCTGTGACCGGCCATGATGCGACGCTGAAGGGGACCACGCCCATGAACGACAAGATCAAGTCCGTGCAGGACGACCTGGCCTTCCTGCGGTCCCTGGCCGAGGGGCGGGGCGAAGGCGGGATCGGCGTGGCCGGCGGCGCGCTCTACGGCGCGGCCGGGCTGATCTACGGCCTGGAATGCCTCGGCCACTACGCCCAGGCGACAGGCGCGCTCCGCATGCCCGTGGCGGGCAACCTGGCGCTGGCCTGGGTTCCGACGCTACTCTTCCTGATCCTGATGGTCGTGGTGATCGTTGTCGATCGCAAGCGGCCGACCCATGGTGTCGCCAACCGCGCGGTCAATGCGGCGTTCCAGGGCGCGGGGATCGCCAATCTGGCCCTGGTGGTGATCTTCGCCGCCGCCGCGACCCGCAACCACGACTTCCGCTACTGGCTATTTCATCCGGCGGTGGTCTTCGTGCTGCAAGGCGCGGTCTGGTACGTGATCTTCACGCTGCGCAGGCGGCTCTGGACGGCGCTGGTGGCGGTCGGCTGGCTGGTGGCCGGCGTGACCATGGGTCTGTCGATCGATCGACCGGATGTGTTCCTGCTGGTGGCGAGCCTGGGCCTGTTCGCCCTGATGATGGTCCCCGGCTTCTGGATGATGCGACAAGCCCTGCGCCAAAGCGCCGTGACGGCGGCGGTTTGAGGCGGGCGTGAGCGGCAAGTTCGACATCAGCGGTTTGGACGACGTCATCCACGGGCGGGTGCGCCTAGGGATCGTCGCCTACCTCGCCAGCGCCGAGGTCGCCGAGTTCACCGAGCTGAAGGCCTTGCTTGAGGTGACCCAGGGCAATCTCTCGGTCCACCTGCGCAAGCTGGAGGACGCCGGCTATGTGGCGATCGACAAGAGCTTCGTCGGCCGCAAGCCCCTGACCCGGGTGCGGCTGACCGACGAGGGCCGGGCGGCGTTCGGGGCTTATCTGAAGGCGATGGGGCAACTCGTGGAGCAGGCGGGAGGCGGGGGCGACGGCTAGAGGTCCATCTCCGCCCGCAGCTGGTCCGGTGTCACGCCAGCCGTTCGCAGCTCGCGCAGGGTCTGGGCCTTGTCGCGCTTGGCGTAGCGCTTGCCGTCCGGACCGACCAGCAGGCGGTGGTGGCGGTAGGTCGGGGTCGGCAGGTCCAGCAGGGCCTGCAGCAGGCGCTGGATATGGGCGGCCTCGAACAGATCCTGGCCGCGGATCACGTGGGTGATGCCCTGCAAGGCGTCGTCCAGGACCACGGCCAGGTGATAGGCCACGCCGACGTCCTTGCGGGCCAGGACAATGTCGCCGGCGGTCTCGGGGCGGGCCCGGATCAGGCCGGTCTCGCCCTCGGGCCCGCCGCCTTCCTCGATGAAGGTCAAGCCGTCGAAACCGCCCAGGGCCGAACGGGCCGCGTCCAACGACAGCCGCCAGGCGAAGGCCTCGCCGCATTCCAGCTTCGCGGCCTCCTCCTCGGGCGGCAGCGGGCCGCCGACGAACGGCTGGGCCGGTTCGTGCGGGGCCCGGCCGATGTCCAGCTCCTTGCGGGTGCGGAAGCAGCGATAGACCAGGCTCTTGTCGCGCAGGACGTCGATGGCCCGGTGATAGTCGGTCAGATGCTCGGACTGGCGGCGGACCGGCTGTTCCCAGGTCAGACCCAGCCAGGCCAGGTCCTCCAGGATCGAGGCCTCGAATTCGGGTCGGCTGCGGGTGGCGTCGATGTCCTCGATCCGCAGCACGAACCGGCCGCGCTCAGCTTGAGCCGCGTCGAAGGCGGTCAGGGCCGAGAAGGCGTGACCGCGATGCAGATGGCCGGTCGGGGAAGGGGCGAAGCGAGTGGCGAAGAGCAAGCGGGCCTAGGCCTGGTCGAGCTTGGCGAACATGCCCAGATGTTCGAACACGCCGCGCAGGAAGGCCTCCTCGCCGCCAAGCGCCTCCTTCAGCGGCGCGAACTGCTTGAAGCTGATCATCTCGGCCAGGCCGTGGCCGGCGCACCACGCGGCGATCGTGGCCAGCTCCAGGTCGATCGGCGACGCCGTGCCGCCGGTGCGCTCGTCTATGGTGTTGCGGACCTGACAGTAAGCGCCTTCTTCCTTCATCTGGTCAGGGAGGGCGTCCTTGTCGCGCGAGCAGTCGTACATCACGCGATAGAGCGCGGGGTTGTCGCGGGCGAAACGCACATAGGCCACGCCCAGGCCGGTCATCCGGTCTTTGCTGTCGACGGACTTGGAGCGCGCTTCGGTGAGGGCGGCGTCTAGGGCGTGCCAGCCCTCGTGGGCGACGGCGTCCAGCAGCTCGCCCTTATCCTTGAAGTGGTGATAGGGCGCGGCGGGACTGACGCCGGCCTCACGGGCCACAGCCCGCAGCGAAAGCGCCGCCGGGCCCTCGGTCTCGAGGATGCGGCGGGCGGCCTCGACCAGGGCGCGGCTGAGGTCGCCGTGGTGGTAAGGGCGGGCTTCGGTGGCTGCGATCTGTGTCATCTCGGACACTGTAACCGTTCCTGTTCAAAAATCCATCCTAACGACGTAAAGATGCATCTTGACGGCGTTCAGATAGATGTTATCTAAGCATCGTCCAGATCGGGCTCGGTCTGGAACGGGAGCGACCCCAAAGAGGGCCGCGCCTCGCAACCAAAACTCAAGGACGTGTGTGATGACCAATACCTTCTTCGCCTTCGAAACCGCTCTCGACCGTATGGCCGTCGGCTTCTTCCTGGCCGCCGCCGTCGGCGTCGCCGCCGCCCTGATCGGCGTGGCGATCTAACCCGGTAGCGTTTGTGGCCGACGGGACTTAAGGGGATCCCCACGCCGTCCCGCCGACACGATCGCGCCGCCTTCTAGACCGCCTGAAAGTATCCGAAGCCGCCCACGCTTGCCCGTCGGCGGCTTTTGCGTGTCTTGATCCGACGGCGCGAGGCGCTTACCTCCGATCTTCCTGTCGCGGAACATCCCGTCACGGGCCGGATTTTCCAGACATGCGACCTCACTTCATCCCCACCAAGACCCGGCCATGAGCGTCGCCTTCACCAAGGAAGGCGACAGCGAGGCGTTCGCCGCCGACCTGCTGGATCGTCCGATCTCGCCCCATCCGAATCTGGTCACGGCGGACGGTCTGGCCCAGATCGAGAGCAAGCTGGCCGCCGCGCGGGCCGCCTACAGCGCCGCCCAAGCCGGCAGCGACGTCGCTCAGGACCGCACCGCCATGGCCCGCGCCACCCGCGACCTGCGCTACTGGTCCGCCCGCCGCGCCAGCGCCCAGCTGCGCGAGCGTGATTCGTCGCTCCAGGGCCTGCAGTTCGGCGAAACCGTCACCTTCGACCGCGAGGACGGCCGCCGGCAGACCTTCCGCATCGTCGGCGAGGACCAGGCCGACCCGGCCAATGGCTCGGTGTCCTACGTCTCGCCGGTGGCCCGGGCCCTGCTGGGCAAGGGCGTCGGCGACACCGCCATGGTGGCCGGCGGCGAGGTCGAGATCGTGGCGATCAAACCGGACTGAAATCGCCTCGCTGGGCCAGGGATGTCTTGGTTCTGTCGCCGAGTTGGCCCATCCTTTCCGTGCGTTCGGGAATGAATGGCGATTCCTGAGAATGCGTAGGAAGGAGGCCCGTCTTCAGTCCGACCGCGTATCCGCTTCATGGGAGCCCCCCGGGCTCCAGAGGGAGGCCCTGATGCAGGTGCTGTCCCGCCCACCGTCCGGTATGCCGGCGCTCGTCCTCAACGCCGATTATCGGCCCCTGAGCTACTACCCTCTGTCCCTCTGGCCCTGGCAGGAGGTGATCAAGGCGGTGTTCCTGGAGCGTGTCGACGTGGTCTCGACCTACGATCACGTGGTTCACTCACCCTCGTTCGAGATGAAGCTGCCCAGCGTGGTGTCGCTGAAGCAGTACGTGCCGCAGGACCGTCCGCCGGCCTTCACCCGCTTCAACCTGTTCCTTCGCGACGGGTTCTCCTGCCAATATTGCGGTTCGCCCGACGAGCTGACCTTCGATCACGTGATCCCCCGCTCGCGTGGCGGCCGGACCACCTGGGAGAACATCGTCACGGCCTGCGCGCCCTGCAATCTGCACAAGGGCGGACGCACGCCGCGTGAAGCGGGCATGCATCCGTTCCACACCGCGCGCCGTCCCAGCATGCACGAACTGCAGGATCGCGGTCGCCGCTTCCCGCCGGGCCACCTGCACGCCAGCTGGCTGGACTACCTCTACTGGGATATCGAATTGGAAGCTTAAGCGGCGATACTGAGTCGCGAAAAATGTCGAGGAAACAAAGCCTTGTGGCTCTGCTTGCATCGACTCGCCGCTGGGTGGACCCCAGGGGTCGGGGGCCGTCCAGCAGGAGGGTTCGATGCTCAGCAGTTCTTCGACGCTTTCCGGTCCGACACTCCACGAGCACGGACGCGCCCTGAGCGTCAAACGTCGCCTGCGATGGCTGATGGCGGCGATGGCGGTCGCCAATCTCGTCCTGTGGAGCGTGGTGTTCGGGCTCTAGCGCGCAACCCGGGCGCCCGCTCGCGGGTTCTATCCCCGACGCTTTCGAGCGAAAAATCGGGAGAGACCGCCATGATCTTTGGCAACAAGAAGGAAGAAGAAGGCCGGCACTTCACGCACGGCACCAGCGCCTCGACGGCCGATATGGCCAGCGAAGGCAAGGTCCGTCCGGAGGACAAGCATTTCGACGCCCCCCATTCTCGCGAGGCCGAAACCCCGCTGGCCGAGGGTGAAAAGCACGATCAGCTGGCCGAGAAGGTCGAGTGCTCGGAGAACCGTCAGGAGGCCCTGCTGGACGAAGGGCTCGAGGAGAGCTTCCCGGGCAGCGACCCGGTCAGCGTCAAGCGCATCACCTGACGCGATCCAGCTAGGCCTGGCGAGGAAAGCGCCGGGCGGCCCGACTGGCGAAGCCGCCGGTCGGGCTTTCGGTTTCCGTTTCGGGGCGAGCGGGGAAAGCGGCCTGGATCACCGGCGCCAAACGGCGCGCGCCGCGGCGGCGGTCCTGGGCGGCGATCTCGGCGAAGGTCGCCGCGCCGCGTTGGCGGGCCATGGCGCGCAGGCCTTCGATATGGCTGGCAAGGTAGACGACCGCGACCCCGGCCGTGTCGGCCAGCAGGTCCCCGATCGAGGCGCTGCGGTCTGCGGCGAACAGTTGGGCCACCTCGACGCTGGCCCCCAGCATGACCGCGGCGACGGCCAGGTCGTTGCGGCGCATACGGGGGAAGGCCAGGAACGAGACGGCCAGCAGGCCTCCGAAGGCAAGGGCGTGGGCCGCTTTGTCGCTGAGGCCGAACACCTGCTCTAGGCCCGGCCAGGGGCCCAGCATCAGCACCGCGGCGGTCAGGGCGCCGACCACCAGGACGGCGCGGGCGGTGGTCACGACATGGTTGGGCGTCAACATCGGCTTCCTGGCTCGCTACGAGCCCAAAGCCTTAGGGCGCCTTGGCCTACAAGCCGTGAAGGAACACGGTCAACGGAAGATGACCAAGCGGCCCGGCCCCCGATGACCGAGAGCGATGGGCGCTGGAGCGCTACTCCTTCTTCGCCGGCTTGGCGGCTTCGGCCTTCTTCGCCTCTTCGGCTTTCTTGGCTTCCGCGGCTTTTTGGGCGTCGTCGGCCTTCTTCCAGGCCGCGTACTCTTCCAGATAGGGCTGGCGACGCAGGATCTTGGACGCCGGATCGACGATCACCGGCACTGTGTCGCCCACCTTGATGCGGCCGGTGTTGTCGGCCATCGGCGCGGTGACGATCTTGTCGCCGACCTTGACCTCGACCGGCATCGGGAAGGCTTTGCCCGATGGCGTCTTCCAGCTCAGCACCAGGTCATCGCCGTCACGCGTGGTCAGCAGCTCGGGTAGCTTGGCCTGATAGAAGTAGGCGTCGAAGAACCACTGGTAGTCCTTGCCCGTCACGTCGTTGACGATCTTGATGAAGTCCTTGGTCGTGGCGTAGCGCGGCGCGAAGTTGCCGGGCTTGGGATCAGGGCGGCCGTAGACCAGGGTGCGCACCGACTTGAAGAACGCCTCGTCGCCGATCGTGGCGCGCAAGGTGTGCATGATGTTCGAGCCCTTGGCGTAGATGTCGTTCGCCGGGCCGCCTTCGGGCTTATAGACCTGATCCTCGGTCATCACCTTGTCGGAGACGATCGGATAGGCGTTCTTGGTCTGCACGCGCTGGGCGTTCAGGCGGGTCATGTATTCCATGTCGCCGTGCAGCCATTGCGAGAACAGGGGCTGCATATAGCTGCCCAAGCCCTCGTGGATCCACATGTCGTCCCAGTCGACATTGGTCACCTGGTTGCCGAACCATTCGTGCGACAGCTCGTGTTGGAACAGCCAGTCGTAGCCGTAGACGTCCTTGCGGTATTCATTGCCGTAGGCGTTCATGGTCTGGTGTTCCATGCCCAGGTGCGGGGTCTCGACGACCCCCAGCTTCTCGGACCGGAACGGGTAGGGGCCGATCATCTGCTCGAAGAAGTCGAGCGTGGTCGGAAACTCGGCGAACAGGGCCTTGGCCTTCGCCGGATCGTCGTTCTTCAGGTACCAGTACTCGATCGGGAAGCTGTCGCCGAAGCGGCTCTTGTAGCTGGCCTCGAGTTTGTCATACGGACCGACATTGACCGCGATGGCGTAGGTGTCGGGCTGCTTCTGGCGCCAGTGGAAGGTGCGCCAACCGTCCTTCTCCTGCACGTCCACCAGCACGCCGCCGGCGGGGGCCGACAGCGGCGCGGGCACGGTGACGTAGAAGTCGACCAGCAGCGGCTCGCCGGTCGGGAAGTCGATACACGGCCAGAACAGGTCGCAGCCGTCGCCCTGCACGGCGCTGGCGATCCAGGGCTCGCCGGTCGGGGTGGTCTTCCAGACGAAGCCGCCGTCCCACGGCGCCTTCTCGGCCTCGTGCGGCTGGCCGGCGTACCGGATCTGGACCGTCGTCTTGGCTCCCGGTTGGATCGGAACGGGAAGGTTGATCGTCAGCCGGCCTTCGGGATTGGTCCAGGTCGCGGGCTTGCCGTCGACCAACAGGGCGCTGACTTTGAAGTTCTTGTCGAAGTCCAGGACGATGCGGGGCAGGGCGCTCTTGGTGGCCAGCGTCAGGGTGGCGTCACCCTCGACCGACTTGGTCCGCGGGATCACCTTCAGCTTCAGGTCCACATGCTCGATCGTCACCGCGGCCTCTTCGGCGGGCATCTGGCCGCCGGTGTTGAGGGTCAGGGCGGTGGTCGGCGTCGGCTTGGGCGGATTGACGGGTTTGGCGGGCGTCGCGGCGTGGGCGGCGTTGGTCAGGGCCAGCAGCGAGACGGCGCAAAGGGCCGCGGCCCGGCGGTGGAACTGGATAGGCAAGCGAAACTCCCCTCGCGACGCGATTTTCCGGCGACATGGGTAAGCTCGGCCGCCCACCGCGCCAAGCGTGAAGTTTCAGGGACGGTTCTTCCGGCGTTTCGGAGAACGCGGGTCAGATCTTCTCGCTGATCTTGATCGCGGCGCGGCAGCCGGCGCGGATCACCGCCGACAGCAGCGGATAGGCCGGAGCCTCAAGGGCGCCTTCGCCGATGGCGATGTCCTTGTGGTGCAGCTCGTCGTCGCGGAACTGGCTGAGCTCGGCGGCCAGGGTCGGGTCGCGCGTCTCCAACTCGGCGATCTGGCCGGCATAGTGCTGCTCGATCACCGTCTCGACGGCCTCGGTGCAGGCGTGGGCGGCCTTTTCCCCCAGCAGGGCCGTGCCCGCGCCCAGAGCGAAGGCGGCCGCGCGCCAGATCGGCGACATCAGGGTGGGGCGCACTTCCCGCTCGCCCAGCAGCTCGTTGAAGCGGGTCAGATGGACCTGTTCGTGGCCCTCCATCTCCTGCAACTGGTCGGCGATCCGGTCACGGCCCGGGGCGTTGCGCATTACCGCCTGCTGGCCGCGATAGATGTGGACGGCCGCCAGCTCGCCGGCCTGGTCGACCCGCAGGATCTCGGCCAGGCGCGCCTTCTGGGCGCCCGCGCCGGGACGGGGAGGGACGGGCTGGCTCATCTCAGGCGGCTTTCCGCAGACCGGCGAAGAACGAGGCGATCGCCAGGCCCAGCGAGATCAGGGCGTTCCAGCCGGCCATCGACAGGCCCAGGAAGATCCAGACGGCCTTGTCGCACGACGGGGCGGCGACCTTGGCGCCCTTCAGCAGGGCGGCCAGATCGCCGGCGGTGGCCTTGGCCCCCGCGGCGGCGCAGGCGGCGGGGCCGGGCCAGAACTTCCATTCCGCGCCGGCATGATAGACGGCCACGCCCGCGCCGTAGAGGAAGCCCAGCCCGATCAGCAGCATCAGCGGTTTGCGCACCCGGTCGGCCCAGGGCGTACGCGACAGGACCACGGCGACCAGCGCGATCGTGCCGGTGACCCAGTAGACCTCGCGCTGCTTGAGGCACAACAGGCACGGCGCCAGCTTGCCGAAGGTCTCGAACGCATGAGCCGCGCCCAGCATGAGGGCGCAGGCCAGGAGGGCCACGACGGCCCACTGCTCGGCGATCAGATTCAGCGGTCGGCGCGTCGCCGGGACAGTGCCCGTGGCGCGGATCTGGACCACCTTGTCGTCGACGTTCTCGATCGTCATCCCGCGCATGCTCCGCCACTGCTTCCGCCCAAGAAGTGGCTCGCCCCGAGGCCGATGACAAGCAGGGCGATCAGGATGCCGGCGAACAGGGCCAGGCGGCGCTCGATCACCGGCATCATGGCCGGGCCGAATTTCTTGATCACGAAGGCCACCAGGAAGAAGCGCATGCCGCGCGTGAACACGCACGCCGCGACGAAGATCGGCAGGCTGAACTTCAGCAGGCCCGAGGTGATGGTGATCAGCTTGAACGGGATCGGTGTGAAGCCCTTGATGATGATCACCCACGAACCGTAGCGGTCGTACCAGCATTCGGAATCGCGCAGGGCGTTGGGCTTGCCCAGCACCGCCAGCAGATGCTGGGCCGCTTCGTGGAAGAAGTAGCCGATCGCGTAGCCCAGTAGAGCGCCCAGCACCGAGGCCAGGGTGCACAGCGCCGCGTAGCGCCAGGCCTTCTCCGGCTTGGCCAGCACCATCGGGGCCAGCATGATGTCGGGCGGGACGGGAAAGAACGAGCTTTCGGCGAACGAGACGGCGAACAGGCTGGCGGGGGCATGGCGGGAGGCGGCCAGGCCCATGACCCAGTCGTAGAGGCGACGCAGCATGCGGACTCCGAAAAGAGGACCCGCCGTAGCTAGCAGGCGACCATGACCTTGTCGCGGCGCTTCGCGAGATCGGATGCAATCCTATTGGAATTGCGGTCCCAGGTGGCTATCACGCCCGTTCGACGGCGCAAGCTGTCCAAATTCTTCGAAAGACGATCCCATGAGCGACACGCTTCCCGACCGCCTGGCCATCAATCCCGCCAGCCCCTACCACGACGCCGACGCCTTGGAGCGCGGCGTGGGCATCGTGTTCAACGGCGTCGAGAAGACGAATGTCGATGAGTACTGCGTCAGCGAGGGCTGGATCCGTGTCACCGCCGGCAAGGCCGTGGACCGCAAGGGCAATCCGATGACCATCAAGCTGCAGGGCAAGGTCGAGCCCTACTGGCGCAACGACAACGCCGAAGGCTGACGCTGATGGCCCCGCGCCGCCTGATCGATCTGCCCGGCTTCGCCGACCTGGAGACCCGGGCGCTGATGAAGCCGTCGTTCGCCGATCCGGAGGCGCGGGCCCAGTTCCCCGAGATCGACCAGCTGGCGCGCGACACCTTCGGCCTGACGGCCGACGAGGCGGCGCTGATCCCCGATCCGCCGGGCTGGGACGGCATCGACGTCAAGTCGATGTGCGACCAGGCCGACGCGTTCGAGAAGGAAGGCTGGGACGTCACCGACGACAAGCGCCGGCCGCTACGCATCTTGGGCCACTTCAGCCATCCGCTGTGGCTGGCCCTGCGCGGCGTCGCGGGCCACCTGCCGTTCGAGCCGGAACCCGACGAGCGCGACGTATCGGGTTCGTCCCTGGCGGCCGAGGCGGCCAAGTTCCGGCGGGATAAGCGCTAGCGCTTCTTGCCCAACTCGGCGCCGATGTCCTTGATCGAATTGCCGACTTTGCGGTGGGCGGCCACCAGTTGGTCTTTGGTCACGCCCCAGCGCTTCATCCAGTATTCGACCTGATGGCGCTCGCGTGGATCCAGGCGGTCCTCGTCGCGGAAGTCGCGCTTGCCCTTGGGAACGCCCATGTTCGTCTCCTTCGCTACGCCTAGCGGCCTATCCCGCGCGGCGAGCGTTGTCGAGGCGAGGAACAGAACACCGAAAGGCTCCGCATGAGCGACCCCGACCTCGAATCCATGGCCCAGGACGAGCTGTCCCGCGCTATGACCCTGACCTGGCGCGACCTGAACAAGGTGATTCCCTGGGGCGACACCTTCGAGGGCATCTCGCCGGCGGGGCGCAATGTCGAGGTCGAGCGCAATTATCTGTGGGCCGATCAGCCCGGCGGCGACATCCTGTGCGAAGTCGCCGTCTATGGCGGCCCTAGCCGCTACGACCAGGGCGCCAAGGCGCGAGGGACGATTTCCAGGCAGGCGTGACGGCCGAAAGTGTGAGCGGTTTCGGCGACCGTCACGCGCCCAAAAAGGAGTCCTTCCAGATAACCTTGGTCGTGCAAGCGGAGCCGTGATGCGTTAACCATGTGACTCCTACTTGTCTGTTGCTGGAGGGGGTCCGGTGTACCAGTCAGAGTTTCCCGTCGATACGCCGGTTCCGATCTTCGATCCCACCCTGCTGGCGGGCATCGCGCTGGTCGTGGCGGCGGTGGCGATCCTGGCCTACTTCATCGGCAAGCACATCGGCGGACGCGGGCGCGACGAGCGCTGGCGCGAGGCCCCCAAGACCATCCACGAGGCGATCAAGGCCAAGTGCGTGGCGGCCACCAGCGCTCCGTCGGGCGAGCTGCTCTACAAGGCCCAGGACCTGGTCGAGGAGGTGCAACGCCGGATCGGTCCGGTTCTGGCGTTCGGCGGTCCCTGCGCCAAGGCGTTGAAGGGCGTCACCGAGGCGCTCAAGGGCGAGCCGCCCGAAGAAAAGCCCAAGGAGAAGGACAAGGCCAAGGGCGGCCATGGGGGCGCGCACGGCAAGAAGGACGACAAGCATGGCCACGATGACGGCCACGGCGCCCACGGCCACAAGCCGGAGACCGAGCTGGAATTGGCCGCGGCCAATGTCACGATCCTGGGCGGCCAGACCCTGGTCCTGACGGCCTACCGCCCCGAGCCCGACCACGGCCATGAACACGACGAGCACGAGGACGAAGAGCCGAAGGTGCTTGACCACAAGGACTATTCTCGCCAAGTCCGCATGGCTGTTGTGGAATTTTCCGACTTCTGGAGCCGAGGCGATTGTCTCAACGAACTTCAACGCTGCCAGGCGGCGCTGACCAAGACCGAGCCGTTCCAGAAGCCCGGGCACAAGGGCGGGGAGGAGCACTGACCCTTCCGCCTCGGTTCCGGCGGGCGCCCCTTGGATGGGCGTTTGAACAGGCGAATGCACAACCGCCAAGCGAAATCTCCGCTTTCCTGTCCTCCGACTTGACCGTGATTGAGCGGGGCCGTCGCGCCGCGCCAGATCGGGACCTGTCGACGCGAGCGACCGCCAGAGTCGCGGGCGTGTGGAGGACGAAAGGAAGGCCATGGCCGCGACGGTCTCACTCATGACTCAGATTCCCCCCGAAGGCGCTCCCGACCACGTCTCGCTGGCGGACTACCTGCCTTATCAGCTGGTCGTCGCCGCC
Source organism: Caulobacter sp. (assembly GCA_017744495.1). Classification (GTDB taxonomy): domain Bacteria; phylum Pseudomonadota; class Alphaproteobacteria; order Caulobacterales; family Caulobacteraceae; genus Caulobacter. The sequence continues at coordinate 37,161 of JAGIBE010000022.1, forward strand.
AACGCCGTGACGCGCCTGGTGTCCCGCGCCTACGAGGACCGCTTCGGCCTCAGCATCCCGCAATGGCGGCTGATGTCGGTGCTGGCCGAGGGCGCGCTGACCCAGCAGGCGGCCGTCGTGCGCACGGCCATGGACAAGGTGCGCGTCAGCCGCGCCGCCCAGGACCTGGTCGAGCGCCGTCTGGCCGTGCGGATCAGCAACCGCGTGGACCGGCGCTCGCACAGCCTGGAGCTCACCGCCGCCGGCCGTCGCCTGTTCGCCGAGATCGTGCCCCTTGCCCGCGCCTACGAGGCCGCATTGCTGGCCGGCCTGCAGCCCAGCGAGGTGACTACGCTCAAACGCCTTCTGGGCCAGCTGGAAACCGCCGCAGGCGCCCTCTACGGGGCGGACATCGTCGCCAACTCGGCTCGCGCCGAATAGACCCCACGCGCGATAGCCCGGGCCAGGGTGTCGGCGGCCGCCGAGCCCAGGCGGGCGATCGTCAGGGATCGGAGCGGCCCTTCGCCGATCTCGACCGCGCCGCCAAGGCCTCCCGGCGACAGGGCGAAGACCACGTCGCCATCGAAGGGCGTGTGAACGGGGCGGATGGCGCGGGCCAGGCCGTCCTGGGCCATCATCGCCAGCCGGGTGGCCTCGGCGGTGGTCAGGGCGGCGGTGGTCGCCACCACGGCCAGGGTGGTGTTGGCGCCCTGATGGAACCGGCCCAGGGCCGCCAGCTTGGTGTCGTCGGGCACGGGTTCGACCGCCGGGACCGAAGCGCCGGAGCGAGCGCCGCCGAACTCGCCGTCGATCTCGAACGGCCAGGCCCAGAACGTCTCGCCATCGGGCATGAGGACCGACCCCACCGGATTGACCGCGACCAGCGCCCCGACCACCAGGCCGTCGCCCAGGTCCAGCGAGGCCGAGCCGATCCCGCCCTTGGCCACCCCGGCCATGGCCCCGCGTCCGGCCCCGATCGAGCCCAGGGCGAAGTCCTCGCCCGCCGCCGCCACGGCCGCCAGGCCCAGGGCGCGGTAGGGCGGTTCGAGCCCCCAAGCCTTGTCGCCGCCGTTCGCCAAGTCGTGCAGCACCGCGCCGGGCACGATGGGGATCGCGGGCAGATCGGGCGTGCGCCGTAGGCCATGGCCGGCCGCAGACAGGGCCGCCGTCACGCCGTCCGCCGCCGCCAGGCCGAACACCGACCCGCCCGACAGGACGATGGCGTGGGCCCGGCTGAAATTGTTCTCGGGCCGCAGCACATCGCTCTCGCGGATGCCGGGACCGCCGCCGCGCACGTCCACCGCGCCCACCCAGCCCTCGGGGCAGAGCAGGGCGGTCACGCCGCTGCGCACGGCCTCGTCCGTGGCGTGACCGACAGCCAGGCCCGGCACGTCGGTGATCAGATTGCGGAGACCGGGGCGGGGAGGATGGGGCAAGACGACTCTCCTGCGGGCGAGGGACCATCGGCCGGATGGGGGCCCAAGGAAAGCATTCTGCAAAGCGTCCAAAGGAAAGCGATCTCGTGGCTGGAACTTCCGATGCGGCTTTGCTAGACAAGCCTCCCTTCGCCGACCCAGGTCGGACCGAAGCGCGGGCGTGGTGAAACTGGTAGACGCGCCGGACTCAAAATCCGGTTCCGAAAGGAGTGTCGGTTCGACCCCGACCGCCCGCACCAACCTCTTCTAATCGATGTCGGAACGCTTTTCGCCCCTTCGCCCGCGTCGGGTGGGCAGGCGTGTGCTGACCGCCAGGGCCACGGTCGCGACGCCCAGCAGGGCCAGGGTCGCCCAGTCCAGGGCCAGACCGGCGGCGGCGAGCGGCGCCCGCAAGGGGCGTCGGGCTTTCGATGGCTTTTCGCGAGGCGTCCTGGCCATGTCCGCTCAGCGCGCACCCGTCGCGCGGGTTCCGCCGGCGATCAGGCGATCTGGTCCTCACGGCATTGCTCCGGGGCCTTGTCGGGCCGGAAACGGATCAGGCGCGTGCCGTGCCGGAAGCGGCCGCCCGACACGTGATCGAACGACACCTCGACCACCAGTTCCGGCCGCAGAGGCGTCCATTGGCTAGAGCGCTCGTCGGACCAGCGGCTGGGCCCGCCGGGAGCGTCGCCGGTGAACCCAGGCGGTCCGGCCAGGGCTTCCAGCCGCCGGGTGAGGGCGGGCTTGTCGGCCGCCGCCAGCGACGAGGTGAAGCCCACGTGGTTCAGGCGGCCCTCGTCGTCGTACAGGCCCAGCAGCAGCGAGCCGACGAGGTCGCCGTCGCGCCCATAGCGGAAGCCGCCGACCACGCAGTCGGCCGTCCGCTGCCGCTTGACCTTGATCATCGCCCGCTCGCCCTCCAGGTACGTATCGTCGAGCCGTTTGGCGACCACGCCTTCCATCCGCCCTTCGTCCAGCCAGGCTTGAGCCTTGGCGCGGTCCTCGGTTCCGCTGTTCAGGATCACGCGAGGGCCGCCGAATCGCGTGTGGAAGGTCTCCAGCGCCGCGCGGCGCTCGCGCAGCGGCCGGGCGCGGAGGTCTTCGCCTTCAGGCGTCACCAGCATATCGAACAGGGCGTAGGTCGCGGGTGTCTCCGCCGCCGGTCGCCGAATTCGGCTTTCGGCCGGGTGCAGCCGCATCTGCAGCGCCTCGAACCCCTGGGTCGTGTCGCCGACGATCAGCAGCTCGCCGTCCAGCGCGAAGCGCCGGACGGGGAGGGCGGCCAGCAGCTCGACCACCTCGGGGAAGTAGCGACCCAGCGGTTTGCCCGATTTGGCCTGTAGGACCACCGTCTCGCCGTCGCGAAAGGCTAGACAGCGGAAGCCGTCCAGCTTGGGCTCGAACCGCCAGCCCGCGCCCTCCGGCAGGGTCGAGGCGGATTTGGCCTCCATGGGCGCGGCGGACATCAACATGGGGCGGCCTCCCTGAATGTTCAGCCCAGGGAAAAGCCGTCCGGCCGCGCGAGGTTGCGCGTCAGTGCGTCGGATCGAAATCCGGCGTCTGGGCCTTCACATAGGCTTCCCAGCCGGCGCGGTCGTGGAAATCCAGACCTTTGTCCCAGGCCGCGCCCATGTAGTAGACGAACGGTTTGCCGGGCTCGACCTTGACCAGGATGAGGTAGTTGTCGGCGTCCTGGCGAACTTCGACCAGGGCCTTGGGATCGACCATCAGGGCGATGCCCATGGTGCCCTTCACCGGGTCGGTGGGCTCCCAGTACGAGACGCGGCCCGCGCCCAGCGCTTCCTTGGTGAACACGCCGCCGGCGCCCTGGTGGGTGGCCTTGCGCTTGCTGATGCCGATGCCGACGATCAGCGGGCCCGGCTTGTCGGAGCTGATGGTCGAGACCATTCGCGTGAAATTGGTGCCCAGGGGCAGGGTGAAGGTGCGCGTCTCCCAGACCTTGCGGTCCACGTCGACCGGCCACGGCGCGTAGTCGACCTTGAACTGGGCGACGTCACCGCCGGTCTTGAGGATCTCGTAGGACTTCCAGTTACGCGAGGTCCACAGCTTGTTGTCCTGCCAGACGCCCAGCCCGCCCGCGCCGCGGAAGGTGTTGACGTCGTAGAAGTCCAGGCCCTCGCCGTGGAACGAATGCTGGTCGCCCGTGCGCAACTGACGATCCATGAATGGCCAGCGGACGTTCTTGCCCCAGGCGTCGATGCCCGAGGTTGAGGGCGGCTCGGCCGCCTGCAGCGCAGGACCATAGATGCGGTGCGCGGTGCGGTCGTTCTCCCAGAGGATGTCGTCGTAACGGTAGTCGGCATAGACCACGACGGCGCGGGGCTTCTGGCCCTCAGCGTCGGGCTTCGGCAGCGGCTTTACGATCGGCGGCATCACCGGCTGAACTGGGGCCTGAGCCAGGACCGTGCGGGGGAGGGCCGCAGGCGTCAGGGCGAGGGCCAGGGCGAGCGAAAGCAAGGGCTTGGTCATCGGCGACCTCGTGACGGTGTAAGGGTCAGATTTCGGTGCGCCGAGCCAGCTCGCGTCGCTGCTCGGCCATTTTCTGGCGGGTCTGCTGGAGAGCGTCCAACTCGGTTACGGCCAGCAGATCGTCGATCACCTGGGCCAGGTGGGCGTGGATCGCCTGGCGGGCCGTCTTGGGATCGCGCTGGCGCAGGGCGGCGACGATCTGACGGTGCTCCTCGACGAAGTCGCCGCCGCCGTGGGCGCGGGCCCGGCGCAGCATGGCCGTGCAGCTCGGCGACTGTTGGCGCAGGGTCCACAGATCCTCCACGCCGGCCTCGATCGCGGCGTTGCCTGTGGCGCGGGCGATGGCCAGGTGGAATTCCTGCTCCAGCCGTTCCACCTCGTCCGGCGCGAAGCTGCGGGCCATCTGGCCGACGATCTGGTCCAGATGGGCCAGGTTGTCGTCGGTGACGGTGGCGGCCGAAAGGGCGCACGCCTCACCCTCGAACAGACGCCGCGCCTCGGTCAGCTCCAGCGCCCCGACTTCGACCTCGGACGGATCGTCCACGCCCGGCGCGGCGACGGCGTTGACATAGACGCCCGATCCCTGGCGCGCCTCGACCAGACCCTGGAACTCCAAGGCGATCATCGCGTCGCGGATGGTCGGACGACTCACGCCGAAGTCATCGGCCAGTTCACGTTCGGACGGCAGCTTGTCGCCCGGCCCGTAGCGGCCGTCATTGATGGACGTGGCGATCGCCCTGGCGATCTGCTGATACAGCTTCTGAGGGTCTTGAGCGCTGGTGGTCATGTCGATCATCCTAGAGCGTGGCAGCCGAAAGTGGATGCCGGTTTCGGCGCTAGCCACGCTCTAAATGCTTGAAAGGAGCCCGAACGGGCTCCGGCGGGGACGGACGAAGGGGCAATCAGCGGCGAGGCTTGGCGACCACAGGCGGCAGGCGGGCCACCTCGCTGGCGGCCAGCAGGAAGGCGCCGACGCCATACAGCTGAGTGTCGTCCGGGCCCACCTGGTCGGGCGCGGCGCCCACGCGCTGCACCCAACCCAGCTTGCCGTCGGGCTCGACCGCGGCGGTCAGGGCGGTCCAGCCCTTGTCGATCGCCGGACGGTACTGGGCGGCGGGCAGCAGGCCGTGGTTCACGCCCCAGGCCAGGCCATAAACGAAGAAGCCCGTGCCGCTGGTCTCGGGCGTCTTCTGCGGCTCCAGCAACGACACCGGCCAGTAGCCTTGAGCGCCTTGCAGTGTGACGATCTTGGCGGCCATCTGCTTGAACAGCGCCTCGTAGCGCGGCCGGCTGGGATGGTCCTTGGGCAGATCTTGCAGAATGCGGGCGATCCCCGCGAAGGCCCAGCCGTTGCCTCGGCCCCAGAAGATCTTGGCGCCGGCGTCGCTGCGCTTGGCGATGAAGCGGCTGTCGCGGAAATAGAGGTGGTCGGTCTTGTCGTAGAGCAGCTCGGTGGTCGCCCAGAACTCGCTGTCGGCATGAGCCAGGTAGCGCGGGTCCTTGGTCTCCTTGCTCAGGGCGATCCAGGCGGGCGGGGCCATGAAGATGGCGTCGCTCCAGCACCAGCGCGCCTGGCAGTAGGGATCGCCGCCTTGCGGGGGCTTGGCCTCGAAGCCCAGGTCGACGTGCGACGGATCGGCCAGGACGGCGTCGAACCGAGCGCGGGTCGGCGCCAGCTTGGCCGGGTCGTGGGTGCGGGCGGCCGACCAGATCCACACGGCGCTGGTGGCGTCGGCGTCGGCATGCCGCGGGCGCTTGTCGAAGCCCCAGCCTTCCTTCTCGCCGTGGGCGAGGATGGCGTCGGCGTATTTCGGCTGCTTGGAGACGTCCGCATAGGCGGTCAGGCCGATGTAAAAGGCCGCCTGGATCCAGTCGCGCGGCGCTTCGGTATCGCGGCGGAACTGCGAGGCGGGCACGTAGTCGAAGTTGTCCATGTGGGCCAGCTGCCAGTCAGCCACATGGGCGCCGGCGGCCAGGACGGCGGCGTTGGCCGGCGCCTTCGCCGCAACAACGGGCTTGGCGCCGGATTGGGCGGGCGTCGCGGCGCAGGCGGCCAGCGGGCCCAGTAGGGCGGCGGTGGCCAGAAGCGCTCCGGTTAGGCGTCGCAACATCGTCTCGTCTCCCAAGTCGTTCTTGTTTTTGTAGCGTCCGCCTCGCCTAGCGCAGGTCGGCCAGGGTCAGGTGATCCATGTCGTCGAAGTCCAGGTTCTCGCCGCCCATCGACCAGACGAAGCGGTAGTCCGAGGTGCCCACCCCGCTGTGCATCGACCAGCTGGGCGAGAACACCGCCTCGCCGTCGTCCATGAACACGGTCCGGGGATTGGTCGGCTCGCCCATGATGTGCATCACTCGGGCGGGGGCGGCGTCGAAATACATGTAGATCTCGCTGCGTCGCCCATGGGTGTGGGGCGGCATGGTGTTCCACACGTTGCCGGGCGCCAGTTCGGTGAACCCCATGACCAGCTGGCAGGTCTCGACCAGGCCAGGGCGGATGCTCTGGCGGATAACCCGGCGGTTGGCGGTCTTCTGGTCGCCGGCCTGGATTTCGCGGGCCTCGGTCTTGCGCACCACCTTGCTGGGATGGGCGGCGTGGGCGGGATAGCTGACGAAGTAGAACTTGGCCGGCGCATCGACCGAAGCGCTGGCGAAGGTCACGGCCCGGACGCCGCGCCCGACATACAGGCTGTCCAGACTGTCGAGCTCGTGCCGCGCGCCGTCCAGCTCGATCCAGCCGGGACCGCCGATGTTGATCACGCCCAGTTCGCGACGCTCGCAGAAGTAGTCCGAGGCGAGGCGCCGGTCGGTGGGCAAGGGTAGGGGAGCGGCCAGGGGTGCGGCTGAACCCACCACGGCCCGATCGACCTCGACATAGGTCATGGACACCTGGCCGGAGCGGAACAGGTCGCTGATCACGAAGGTGTCGCGGATGTCCTGGGCGGTCATGCGGCCCAGGCCCTCGCGGTCCGTACTGGGGCGGAAGTTCATGCCGGACGCCGTCGCGTGCGGTGCTGTGCGGATCATACGCCCCTCGATCTCTGTGACCAATCTGGCATTACCAATTTGCCGCCCGGTCGCAAGGCTAAATGACCATATTCGAAGCCCAGACGCAAAGGCATCGTTGCGGGTAGGGCTCGGTCATCTAAAAAGTCTCGTTATTTCAGTTATTTGCGTAAGTTTGACAACGATGTCATCACCTACTTGACAATTTATCTAGTCGGTAGCCTATTTTGGCCTTACCAAATTGAGCGCTCGTAATTGACCGAAATGAACCGGCTGGGCGCAGGCGAGGAAGCGAGGGGAAAGATCATGAGAACAATTCAACGCGCCCTGCTGGCGTCGACCGCCGTGATGGCCGTCGTGGCGGGGGCGGGCGTCGCCCAGGCCCAGTCCGACCCGTCGTCGGTCCAGCTAGAAGAGATTATCGTCACCTCGACCAAGCGCGCCGAACGCCTTCAGGATGTGCCGGTCTCGGTGACGGCCCTGACCCAGGACGTAGTCGAGCGCAACAACGTCCGCGAACTGGGCGACCTGGTGAAGCTGTCGCCGGGCCTGTCGATCGACTACGGCTCGCAGCCGGGTAATTTCAGCATCAAGATGCGCGGCATCGGCACCTTCTCGAACGGCATCGCCGTCGAGTCGGACGTGGCCGTGGTCATCGACGATGTGCCGATCGGCTTCCAGGCCGCGGCCTTCAAGGATCTGATCGACGTCGAGCGCGTGGAGGTGCTGCGCGGCCCGCAGTCGACCCTGTTCGGCAAAAGCGCTATCGCCGGCGTGCTGAACATCGTCACCGCCGCGCCCTCGGACACCTTCGGCGGCAAGGCCATGGCCCTGGTCACCGACGACGGCGAGAAGCGCTTGGGCTTCACCGTCACCGGTCCGATCAGCGACACGGTGCGCATGCGCCTGACCGTGTCCAAGAGCGATTACGACGGCAACCTCAAGAACCTGACCACCGGCAAGAACGTCAACGGCAGCTCGGGCCTGACCGCCACCGCCAAGATCGAGTGGACCCCGACCGAGAACCTCAAGCTCAGCCTGGCGCCGCGCTTCAACCACAACGTCTCTAGCTGTTGCGCCAGCGCCATCACCGAGCTGACCCCGGGCCTGTTCTACCAGGGCGAGCCGGCCTTCCCGGCGACCCTGACCCTGCGCGGCATCACCATCGACAAGAACAACCACTTCATTCGCGCCGACGACCGCATCGGGGGCGGCAATTCCGAGGTGTTCGGCGGCACGGCTCGCCTGGACTACGACTTCGGCGAGGGCTCGGTCCTGAAGGGCCATACCTTCTCGTCGATCACCTCGGCCGATGGCTGGAAGATGCGCGACTTCCAGGACATCGACGGCACCGACCAGCCGTTCCTGCTGGGCTTCCCGGTCGCCAGCCCCTCGGGCGTCAACAGCGGCGCGGTGATCAACGGCTATTTCCACGCCAAGTCGATGACCCAGGAATTCCGCCTGACCTCGCCGGGCGACACCCGTTTCCGCTACGTGGCCGGCCTCTGGTACGCCAAGAACGACCTGGACCGGTTCCTGAACCGCGGTCCGGTGCTGCAGCTGGCCCGCTACCTCGCCGAAAGCACCAACGAGAACTATTCGGCCTACACCAACGCCACCTTCGACGTGACCGACAAGCTCAGCCTGACCGGCGGCGCGCGCTGGAATCGCCAGAAGATCAGCTACAACTTCGACAAGACCATCTTCGCCAGCACCACGCCGGGCGCGGCCACCACCCATCAGTATTTCGGCAAGTCCGACCAGGACGATGCGGTGACCGGCAAGGTCGGTGTCCAGTACAAGTGGACGCCCGACATCATGACCTTCGCCACCTATTCGACGGGCTACAAGGGCCAGGCCTATGACCTGGTCAGCACCTTCGACGCGAAGATCGCCGCCCAGATGCCGGTGCCGCCCGAGACCGCCAAGAACATCGAGCTGGGTTTCAAGAGCAGCCTGCTGGATCGCCGGGTCTACTTCAACGCCACCCTGTTCCGAGCCGACTATCACGGCTTCCAGACCTCGGTGACCTCGTTCCTGCCGGACGGCACGTTCCTGACCTTCCTCAACAGCATCGGGCATCTGCGCACCCAGGGCCTGGAACTGGACGCGGTGGCGCGGATCACCTCGAACTTCCGCCTCAACGGCGCCTTCGCCTACACCGACGCCACGGTCGTCGATTTCCCGAACGGCCCTTGCTATTCGGGCCAGCCGCTGGATCCGGCCTCGCCGCTGCCGGTGGGACAGGTGGGCGCGCCCCTGACCTGCTACACCGCCCTGCAGCCGATCGTGGCCGGCAAGCCGCAGACGGTCAGCGGCCGCCTGCAGAACCTGCACGGCGCGCATTTGAACAACGTGCCCAAGTACAAGTTCAGCATCGGCGGCCAGTACGACATCGACTTCCCGGAAAGCGTGCCCTTCAAGGGCTTCGTCGGCGTCAATGTCCGCTGGCAGGACGACATCAACTTCGCCCTCAGCCAGGACCCACGCACGATCCAGAAGGCCTACAGCATCACCGACCTGAACCTCGGGATCGCCGATCGGGACGGCAAGTACAAGCTGACCGCCTTCGCCACCAACCTGTTCGACAAGCGCTACGCCCAGGGCCTGGGCAACGGCACCTCGGGCTACAGCAACCCAGCCATCCCGACGGCCCAGGGCAAAACCTGGTTCCCCGGCCGCGATGCGTTCCGTTACTTCGGCGCCCGCCTGGACGTAAACTTCTAGTCCTCCTCGATTCATCCCCCACTGAAGGGCCGGGCCGCCTCGAGCGCGCCCGGCCAATTTTTTGCGCGCCGCTAGGTTGGTCGCTCGTCACGGGACGGATCGCCTGTGCTATTGCCGCGCTCTTGCTGGCGAACTTCCGCCTGAACGAGTGCGACCCGAATGTCCGACGCCGCCGACAACCGCGACCCCATCGACCCGACGCCGCCCGTGGCCGAGACCCCGGACGTGGCCACCGAGGGGCCGGCCGTGGCCGAGGTCCTGGAAGCGGCGACGCCCAAGCGCAAGCCGCGCACGCGGAAGGCCAAGCCGAAGGTCGTCGTCGAGCCGGTCGAGGCTGAAGCTGTCGAAGCGCCTGAGGTCGTGACCGTCGAGGCGCCTCCGGAACCGCAGGAAGTGGCCGTCGAAGCGCCGGCCGAAACGGTTGAGCCTGAGGTCGTCGAAACGCCCGCGCTTGAAACGCCCGAACCTGAAGCCGCCGAACCGCCGCCTCCGCCGCCGGCCAAACCGCCGATCTGGAAGCGTCGTCCCTGGCAGATCGGCGCGGCCGCCACGGTGTTGGTGGTGATTGCCTTCATCGTCTCGCTGCTGTGGTCGTTGCCGCTGGGGCGCGCCCTGGAGCCCCTGGCCAATCCGACCCTGGTGATCGTCGCCTCGGACGGCTCGCCGATCGCCCGCCGCGGTTCGTACAAGGAAGCCCCGGTCGAGGTCGCCAAGCTGCCGGCCTATGTGCCGGGCGCGTTCATCGCCATCGAGGATCGGCGCTTCTACAAGCACATGGGCGTCGACCCGAAGGCGATCCTGCGGGCCGTGGGCGCCAACGCCAAGGCGGGCGGAGTGTCCGAGGGCGGCTCGACCATCACCCAGCAGCTGGCCAAGAACGCCTTCCTGTCCAACAAGCGCACATTCCGTCGGAAGATCCAGGAGGTGCTGATCGCCCTCTATCTGGACGCCCGTCTGTCCAAGGACGAAATCCTGTCGCGCTACCTATCGTCGGTCTATTTCGGCGACGGCACCTTCGGCCTGGGCGCGGCGTCGCGGCACTACTTCGACAAGACGCCCGAACAGCTGACCGTCGGAGAGGCGGCCATGCTCGCCGGTCTGGTCAAGGCGCCGTCGCGCTGGGCCCCCACCGAGAACTTCGAGGGCGCCAAGACGAGGATGAAGGTCGTGCTGGGCGCCATGGTCGACACCGGCGTGATCACCCAGGCCCAGGCCGACCGCGCCGAGCGCCAGGTTCATGTCCAGGCCGGCCGTCCCAAGCTGCCCACCGGGTCTTACTTCGCCGACTGGGTGTTCCCGCAAGCCAAGGCGGTGTTCGAGAACACCTACGGCGAGACCGTGGTCCGCACCACGCTGGACCCGCGCCTCCAGGCCCAGGCCGAGAAGATCCTGAACGACTTCATCGCTCGCGACGGCAAGGTGCTGAACGTCACCCAGGGGGCGATCGTCGCCATGCGCACTGATGGGCGGATCGTCGCCATGGTCGGCGGCCGCGACTACAAGGTCAGCCAGTTCAATCGCGCCGACGCCGAACGCCCGCCGGGCTCGGCCTTCAAGCTGTTCGTCTATCTGGCGGCTATCCGCCAGGGCATGACCCCGACCACGCCGATCCTCGACGCTCCGGTCGAGGTCAGCGGGTGGACGCCCAAGAACCACGAGGGCAAGTACGCCGGGCGCGAGGTGCCGCTGATCACCGCCTTCGCCGCCTCGTCCAATGTGGCGGCCGTGCGCCTGGCTCACGACATCGGCCGAGACCCCATCGTCAAGACGGCGCGCGACCTGGGCATCACCGATCCGATCCCCAACGATCTGACCCTGGCCCTGGGC
>JAGIBE010000023.1 GCA_017744495.1 Caulobacter sp.
GACCAGTTCCGAGACCAAGGCCCAGGCGGCCCGCAAGGCCGGCGCCGCGCACGTGATCGTAGGCCGCGACGCCGACTTCGTCGCCCAGACGCTGGATCTGACCGACGGCCGGGGCGTCGACGTCGCCTATGACGGCCTCGGCGGCGCCTATCTGCGCAGGACGTTCGACGCCGTCACGCCGTTCGGCATGGTGGTCAATGTCGGCCAAGCAGCCGGCGCCGTCCCGCCCGTGCTGGTCGCCGACCTGGGCAAGCGCGGCCTGGCCCTATGGCGGCCCAGCGTCATGGCCTCTGTCGCGGACGTTTCCCGTTATCGGGCCGCGGCGACCGACCTGCTGGGCGCGCTCGGTCGTGGCGAGTTGGCGGTCGAGATCGGCGAGACCTACGCCCTCGAGGACGCCGGAAAGGCCCAGGCCGACCTGGAGGCCGGGCGGACGACCGGCAGCCTGCTGCTGGTTCCTTAGCTGACCGCTGCGACGCCTCGTCTCAGCCGCCCGCCGCCTGCTCCACCGCCAGGCCCAGGTCCAGCGCTCGGGCGGCCTCCTCGCCCGTCACGACGGGGCGAGGGGCCTCGCCGCGTACGGCCTTCAGGAAGCCGGCCACGCTCTGACCCAGCGGGTCCTTGCCGGCCGGGGTGTCGTTGAAGTTCTCGATCAGCGGGAACGGGGTGGTGTTGCGGAAGGTGCGGGCCAGGAAGTCGATCTCGACCTCGCCCGAGGGAAAGACAACCTTCATGGTCCGCTCCCGGCCCTCGGCGACGCGCGAACTGTCGAAGACGGCGGTGAAGCCATTGTCGAAGGTGGCCTCGGCCTTCACCCAGTCCAGAGAGGTGGAGCGGGTGATCGCCCCCTCGCCTTCCACCGCCACGGGCTCGCCGTCGCAGAGGGCCAGCGCCAGGTCGATGTCGTGGATCATCAGGTCCAGCACCACCGAAACGTCGAGGTTGCGATCCGAGGGCGTCCCCCGACGCACGGCTTCCAGGCGCAGGGGCTGCTCGGGGATGTCCAGCAGGCCCATGGCCTGGAACACCACGCGCTCCTGGTGGCCGCAGGCCAGCGGCACGCCGGCCTTGGCGGCGGCCGCGACCATGGCGTCCGCGTCCTCCGGCGTCACGGCCAGGGGCTTCTCGGAATAAACTGGCTTGCCCGCCTTCAGGGCCGCCAGGGCCGCCTTGGCGTGATGCACGGCGGGGGTGGCGACGGTGACCACGTCGACCATGGCCAGGAAGGCGTCCATATCGTCGAGGGCCTTGGCGCCCAAGGGCTCGGCCAGGGCCCTGGCCCGCTCCAGGTCGATGTCGAACACGGCGACCAGCTCGACGCCGTCCAGCTCGACATATTTCTTGGCGTGATAGCCGCCGAACACCCCGGCGCCGACGACGCCCGCTTTCAGAACATCCTGGGTCATGGCCGCTGTCTATCCCGTTCGCCGCAAGCCGGGAAGAGAAACGGAGAAGGCGCTGGAGGCTCGGACGAGACCGGGCTAAACGTTCGTTTAAACAACGTACCTCGATGGCGAGGTCTGGGAGGAACGACCATGGTCACGTCGCGCGAAATCCGTCTGAAGAGCCGCCCCGTCGGTGTCCCGTCCCACGACAACTTCGAACTGGCCAGCGTCGAGGTCGGCGCGCCCGGCGACGGCGAGATCCAGGTCAAGAATCTGTGGATGTCGGTCGACCCGTACATGCGCGGCCGCATGACCGACCGGAAGAGCTACGTGCCGCCGTTCGAGTTGGACAAGGCGCTGCAGGGCGGCGCGATCGGCGAGGTCACGGCCTCGAACGATCCGGACTTCAAGCCCGGCGACATCGTCTCGACCATGTTCGGCTGGCGCGAGGCGTTCAACTGCTCGCCCAAGCTGTTGGCGGCCGGCGGCATGGGCGCCGTGACCAAGATCGACACCCACGGCCTGCCGCCCCAGACCTTCCTCGGCGTGGCCGGCATGCCGGGCCTGACCGCCTATGTCGGCCTGCTTCGCATCGCGGCGCTGAAGGACGGCGACATCGTCTTCGTCTCGGCGGCCGCCGGCGCGGTGGGCGCGGTGGTCTGCCAGATCGCCAAGCTGAAGGGCCACACGGTGATCGGCTCAGCCGGCGGGCCGGAGAAGGTCGCCTTCCTCAAGAGCATCGGGGTCGATCACGTAATCGACTACAAGGCCACGCCCGACGTGGTGGCCGAGTTGGAGAAGGCCGCGCCCAAAGGGATCGACGTCTATTTCGAGAACGTCGGCGGCGTGCACCTGGAGGCGGCGCTGAACTCGGCCCGCCCGTTCGGCCGCTTCGCCCTGTGCGGGATGATCTCGCAATATAATGAAACCGGAAAGCTGACCGGTCCGGCCAACATCATCCAAGCGGTCGGCAAGAGCCTGCGTCTCGAAGGCTTCATCGTCTCCAACCACTACGACCTGGCGCCGCAGTTCATCCAAGACATGGCCGGCTGGATCGGTTCGGGCCGGATCAAGTGGAACGAGACGGTCGAGGAAGGCGTCGAGCGCGCGCCGGACGCCTTCATCAAACTGTTCACCGGCGAGAACCTAGGGAAGATGCTGGTGAAGCTGGGGTAGCCCGCCCAATCCTCCCCTGTGCGGAGGGCCGCGAAGCTCCGCTGAGTCGCCCTCCCGCCCCTTGCGGTGGACTAAAACCGCCCCCATCTGCGCACCTCGCCGGTGACGCCCCACAGCCCGTGTCGCCGCTATCCCAAGCGAGAAGCCACTTTGCGCGGCGCCCCTGTGTTAAAGCGGCGCAGCCACGCGGCAGCCTCTTCCAATGCTGCCGCGTTTCCATATCTAATCCATGTAAGGCGGGTGGTTCGGCCCGCCGGGAGAAAGCGGTCAATGGCCGAGCGAAAGCAAGGCGGACAAAACAACGGCGCGGGCTCTTCGGTCATCACGGAAGTGAAACCGAAGACACAGAAGCCTTCGCTGTATCGCGTACTGATCTTGAATGACGACTATACTCCCATGGAGTTCGTCGTTTACGTACTTGAACGTTTCTTCAACAAGTCGCGCGAAGATGCGACCCGGATCATGCTGCACGTTCATCAGCATGGCGTCGGCGTTTGCGGCGTTTTCACCTACGAAGTTGCCGAGACCAAGGTCGCGCAAGTGATCGACTCGGCGCGCAGGCATCAGCACCCCCTGCAGTGCACCATGGAAAAGGACTGAGGAGCCCTCCCCTTGCCCTCTTTTTCGCGCCCACTTGAAGAATCCCTGCATCGCGCCGTCGCTTACGCCAATCAGCGCAAGCACGAATACGCCACGCTTGAACACCTGCTGCTGTCGCTGACTGACGACGACGACGCGGCCGGCGTCATGCGCGCCTGCGATGTCGACCTCAACGCTCTGAAGAAGAGCCTCGTGAACTATCTCGACGTCGAACTGGCCTCGCTGGTGGTCGACGACGAAGACGACGCCAAGCCCACGGCGGGCTTCCAGCGCGTGATCCAGCGCGCGGTGATCCACGTCCAGTCGTCGGGCCGCGAGGAAGTGACCGGCGCCAACGTGCTGGTCGCCATCTTCTCCGAACGCGAGAGCCATGCCGCCTACTTCCTGCAAGAGCAGGACATGACCCGCTACGACGCGGTGAACTTCATCGCCCACGGCATCGCCAAGAAGGCCGGCGCGTCCGAGCCGAAGACGGCCAAGGGCGCGGCGGTCGAGGAAGACGTCGAGAAGCCCAACGCCAAGACCGGCGGCGAGGCGCTCGAGGCCTATTGCGTCGACCTCAACGAGAAGGCCCGCCAGGGCAAGGTCGATCCGCTGATCGGCCGCGCGAACGAAGTGGAACGCGCGATCCAGATCCTGTGCCGTCGCACCAAGAACAACCCGCTGCTGGTGGGCGAACCCGGCGTCGGCAAGACCGCCATCGCCGAGGGCCTGGCCCGCAAGATCATCACCCACCAGGTCCCCGAAGTCCTGGCGGAAGCCACCATCTACTCGCTCGACATGGGCGCGCTGCTGGCCGGCACCCGCTATCGCGGCGACTTCGAGGAACGCGTCAAACAGGTGGTCAAGGAGCTGGAAAACCACCCGAACGCGGTGCTGTTCATCGACGAGATCCACACGGTGATCGGCGCCGGCGCCACCTCGGGCGGAGCGATGGACGCTTCGAACCTGCTGAAGCCGGCCTTGGCCTCGGGCACCCTGCGGTGCATGGGTTCGACCACCTACAAGGAGTTCCGTCAGCACTTCGAGAAGGATCGGGCCCTGGTCCGTCGCTTCCAGAAGATCGACGTCAACGAGCCGACGGTGGAAGACACCATCAAGATCCTCAAGGGGCTGAAGAGCTACTACGAGGACTTCCACAAGCTGAAGTACACCAACGACGCCCTGAAGGTCGCCGTGGAGCTGTCGGCCAAGTACATCACCGACCGCAAGCTGCCGGACAAGGCGATCGACGTGATCGACGAGGCGGGCGCGGGTCAGATGCTGCTGCCGGAAGGTCGTCGCAAGAAGGTGCTGGGCGTCAAGGAGATCGAGGCTGTCGTGGCCAAGATCGCCCGGATCCCGCCGAAGTCGGTTTCGAAGTCGGACACCGAGTCCCTGCGCGAGCTGGAAGCGGACCTGAAGCGCGCCGTGTTCGGACAGGACGAGGCGCTGACCCAGCTGTCCTCGGCCATGAAGCTGGCCCGGGCCGGCCTGCGCGACCCGGACAAGCCGATCGGCAGCTACCTGTTCAGCGGCCCGACCGGCGTCGGCAAGACCGAAGCCGCCAAGCAGCTGGCCTCGACCCTCGGGATCGAGATGATCCGGTTCGACATGTCCGAGTACATGGAGCGCCACACCGTCAGCCGTCTGATCGGGGCTCCTCCCGGCTATGTCGGTTACGATCAGGGCGGCCAGCTGACCGACGCCGTCGACCAGCACCCGCACGCCGTGGTGCTGCTGGACGAGATCGAGAAGGCGCACTCGGACGTCTACAACATCCTGCTCCAAGTCATGGACCACGGGGTGCTGACCGACAGCAACGGCAAGAAGGTCGACTTCAGGAACGTCATCCTGATCATGACCACCAACGCCGGCGCTTCGGACGCTCAGCGCCAGGCCATCGGCTTCGGTCGAGACAAGGTCCAGGGCGAGGAAGAGGCCGCGCTCAAGCGCCTGTTCACGCCCGAGTTCCGCAACCGTCTGGACGCCGTGGTGCAGTTCAAGCCGCTGACCCCGGAGATCATCCGTCAGGTCGTGCAGAAGTTCGTCCTGCAGATGGAAGTTCAGCTGGCCGACCGGAACGTCACGATCTCGCTCAGCGACGACGCGGCCGACTGGCTGGCCAAGAACGGCTTCGACGAGCTCTACGGCGCCCGCCCCCTGGCGCGGGTCATCCAGGAGCACATCAAGAAGCCGCTGGCCGACGACATCCTGTTCGGACGCCTGGTCCGCGGCGGCCACGTCCGGGTGGTTCTGGAGAACGGCAAGATCGCCTTCGAGATCGAGCCCAATCCGGAAAAGCCCGGCAAGGCGACGAAGGAAGACGAGGCCGAACCGGCCCTCACCGAATAGACTTGAGACCCAAGGGCCCGGAGCGATCCGGGCCCTTTTTCTCTGCCCGCACGATCGCGCGAAAATTGTGGATGAAACAGGAACAAACGGCTAGCGTGCAGGCATGACCGCGATCGCCTTCGACACGCTCAACGCCTCCAAACGCCTGCGAGACGCCGGCATGGACGAGCGCGCGGCCGAGGCGATCGTCGAACTCGTGCAGCAGACGGCCCGGATGCCCGACATCAGCAACCTAGCCACGCGAGCCGAACTGGACGCGGCCAAGTCAGAACTGAAGGTGGATCTTAAGTCCGAGATCGCGTCCGTCCGCGCCGACATGGCTCTGATGGAGAGCCGCCTGCGCGCCGATCTCAGCGAGAAGATCCGCCTGCAAGGCTGGGCGATCATGGGCGGGATGGCGGTGTTGATGACGATCTCGACCGCCCTGATCAAACTAGTCCATTAGCGTTTCCTGGACCCTCCCTTCGCTTGCCTTCGCGCCGTCGGCGACTTGGCGGCGAAGCTATCGCAAGTGGCGGCTTCCCAGGGTGGCGAGAATCCGCAAGGCCTCGGCCTCGTCCAGGGCTTCGGGAGTGAATTCGGAAAGGCCCGCCGTCGCCAGCAACATCCGATCGGCCTGGACAATCTGGTGGTGGGCCATGTTCCAGTCGCGGAACATCCGCCGCTCGGCCGGCCCCTGGGCGATGACGACCAGATCGGTATGGCGTTCGTCCTGCCGAATGCGCTCGAACGTCGCCTCGATCTCGGCGAGGGGCCCCTCCAGCACCTGCAGGAAACGCCCTTCGCCCATCACCAGGAAGCCGGTGATGGCGCTCATGCGGTTCTGATGAATGGACGTCAGCAGGATCGTCCGCACATCTTCGGAAAAGTCGGCGCCGACGCTCAGCGATCGGCTGGCATAAATCAAACGGGCCAAGCCCTTTGGCGCATCATCGAACTCCAACATGGACTGGCCGCCCCCAAGCTACCGCTACCGTGAGCAATGCGCAGCTTGGCCAAAGGTTCAGCTTAGAGCGCCGCCGAGATCTTCTCCGCCAAGACCTTCAGTTCCTCGACGTCCGCCATGCCTTCGCCGTGCCGCCCCAGGGGCTCGCCATCGTAACGGGGAATGATGTGGAAATGCAGGTGGAAAATCGTCTGGCCGGCCGGCGCGCCGTTGAACTGGGTCACCACCACGCCGTCGGGCTTGAGGGTCGTGGTCACCGCCTGGGTCACCTTCTGCACCGCCCCGATCAGCCGGCCCAGGGTCTTGGTCTCGGCCTCCAGCAGGTTGCGGGCCTGGCTGGTCTTGGAGATCACCAGCACGTGGCCGCGCGATTGCGGGAAGACGTCCATGAAGGCCAGGACCTGGTCGTCCTCGAACACCTTCACCGCCGGGATCTCGCCGCGGATGATCTTGGCGAAGATGTTGTCGGCGTCGTAGCTTCCGTGAAGGCTCATGATCGTCTCCGGCTCTCGCGGACGGTCCTAGCAAATGGGGGAGGCGCAGGCCATGGGAAGCGACGACGCCGACGGCATGGGTCATCTGACCGAGCGCCAGAAGAAGTGGTTCACCTCGGTTCGCGAGGGACTGGAACGAGAGACCGGCAAGAGCCTAGATCAATGGGTGGCGATCGCCCGCACCTGCCCCGAGACCAAGCCCCGCGCCCGGCTGGCATGGTTCAAGGACCATCACGGCCTGGGCCAGAACCGCGCGACCTACGTCTTGTCGATCGCCTTCCCGTCGGAGCGCCCCACCTGGGACAATCCGGACGAGTCCCGCGCGGCCCTGTGGACCGACCCAGCGTCCAGGGCGATCCTCGAGGCCGTGGAGGCCGTCATCGCAGAGTTCGACGGCTTGGTGTCGGCCAGCGCAAGACCTACTCCGCCTGGTCGCGCGAATTCCAGTTCGCCGCCGCCAAGCCGGTCAAGGGCGGCAAGGCGCTGCTGGGCCTGGCCGTGACGCCCGACGCCTCCCCTCGCCTCGCCGAACCGAAGAACGAGAGCTGGTCCGAACGCCTGAAGGCCAAGCTGCCCCTCGCCTCTCCGGTCGAGGTGGACGACGAGGTCCGCGCCCTGCTGAAGGCGGCATGGGAGCGATCCTGACCGGAACATCGGAGGCCGCCGCGCCGTTCAGTCCCGCGAACGGAGGAACGCCGCATGTCCAAGGAAGCCGATCTCGCCGCCAAGTTCTGGAAGGCCCTGAAGTCCGACCGCACCGTGATGCTGGCCCTGCCCGGCTTCGACAACGGCCGCGGCCAGCCGATGACAGCCCTGTTCGAGGGCGACCACAGTGGCCCGCTGTGGATCTTCACCTCGGCCGACAACGACATGCTGGTCGCCACGGGCGAAGGCCGCGAAGCCCTGATCCACTTCGCCTCGAAGGGCCACGACCTGTTCGCCACAGTCGACGGCCATCTGAAGGTGGACACCGACTACACGACGATTGAGCGCCTGTGGAACCCGTTCGTGGCCGCCTGGTTCAAGGGCAAGGACGATCCCAAGCTGCGGCTGCTGCGCTTCGATCCCGGCCACGCCCAGATCTGGCTCAATGAGCACAGCCTGTTGGCCGGCGTCCGCATGATGCTGGGGAGCGATCCCAAAAACGACTACCAGGACAAGGTCGGCCAGGTAGAGCTCACCTGACCTCAATCTTCATGGCGAAACGGCGAGAACTCGTCAGTGAGCATCGCCATCTCGGCGTCCACCGCCTCGCGCTCACGCTCCAGATAGCGGGCGACGGGCTCGCGCAGGGCCGGGTCGGCGATCCAATGGGCCGAATAGACCGGGCTTGGCAGGTATCCGCGGGCGATCTTGTGCTGCCCCTGGGCCCCGGCCTCCACGCGCGGCAGGCCCAGGCGGATGCCATGCTCGATGGCCTGGTAGTAGCAGAGCTCGAAGTGCAGGAACGGCACGTCCTCGACGCAGCCCCAGTGGCGGCCATAGAGACAGTCGTCGCCGATCAGGTTCAGCGCGCCCGCGATCCAGTCACCGCCCAGGCGCCGCGCCAGGATCAGCAGCACCTTGTCGGCCATCCGCTCGCTCAGCAGCGAATAGAACTCGCGGTTCAGATAAGGCCGCCCCCACTTACGGCCGCCGGTGTCCATATAGAAGCCGAAGAAGGCGTCCCAGTGATCCTCGGTCAGCTGATCGCCCGTCAGGGCCACGATCTCCAGCCCGGCCTGGGCGTCGCGGCGCTCGCGACGGATGGTCTTGCGGCGGTTGGACGACAGGGCCGTAAGGAAGTCGTCGAAGGTCGCATAGCCCCGGTTGAACCAATGATACTGCTGGTCTTGACGACGCAGCATGCCGCGTTCGCCCATCCACGCCCACTCGTCGCCGGTAGGGAAGGTCACGTGCAGGGACGAGGCCTTCAGCCGATCGCACAGGGTCAAAGCCCCGCCCAGCAGGGCCGAACGCCCTTCATCGACATCGACATCGGGCCGCACGATCAGCCGCGGCCCGGTCACCGGCGAGAACGGCGCCGAGCACTGCAGCTTAGGATAATAGCGTCCGCCGGCCCGCTCGTAGGCGTCGGCCCAGCTGTGATCGAAGACGTATTCGCCCTGGCTGTGAGACTTCAGATATAGCGGCATCACCGCCGCCACCCCGCCCTGCTCGTCCTCGACCGACAGATGATGCGGCGCCCAGCCGGTGCGCTCCACGGCGCAGCCGCTCTCCTCCAGCGCGTTGAGGAAGTCGTAGCTGACGAACGGATCGCCATGCGGCGCCGCGCAGGCGTCCCAGGCCTCACGGCCCAGCTCCGCGATGCGGCGATGAATGCGGACGGCGGGCTTGAGGGAGCAACTCACGACAGCAGCAAGATAGGCGGTCGAAGCCCGAGCACAACCATCGCCGTTACGGCGCGAAGCCCTCGAAGATCAGGTTGTCGCAATGGTCGCGGACGCTTTCCCACTGTTCGGCCGAACGCACCGTCCAGGCGATCACCGGCAGGCCCTTGGCGCGGAAGACGTCGGCCCGAGCGCTGGGCAGCATGTCCAGGCCTAGGGCCAGGAAGTCCGGTCGGGCGATCTCGACCTGCTCCAGCGCCGCCAGCGACTTGCGGACCTCCGGCGACAGGCGCCGGGCGCCTTCGTCGTCCCAGTTGTAGCTGTCCAGGCCCCGCAGAATCTGCGGCTGGTGCTCGGC
>JAGIBE010000024.1 GCA_017744495.1 Caulobacter sp.
TACGCCTACCACTTCGACGCCGCCAAGCTGGCCCAGGTGCTGGCCGAGCGCGCCCGCGAGCTGGGCGTGCGCCACCTGCAAGGGCGGCTGACGGGCGTGGAGCTGGACGCGACCGGGGCCATCGACCATGTGACGTCGGCCGAGCATGGGCGGCTCGACGCCGACCTCTATATCGACTGCACCGGCTTCCACGCCGAGCTGATTGGCCAGGCCCTGAAGGCCCCGTTCAAGTCGGCGCGGCCGATCCTGTTCGCCGACCGGGCCCTGGCCTGCAAGGTGCCCTACGAGCGTCCCGACGCGCCGATCCAGAGCTTCACGGTCGCCACCGCCCACGCCGCCGGCTGGACCTGGGACATCGGCCTGAGCAGCGGGCGCGGTGTGGGCTGCGTCTATTCCAGCGACCACATGAGCGACGCCGAGGCCGAGGGCGTCCTGCGCGGCTACCTCGGGGACGTCGAGGTCACGCCCCGGGCTCTGTCGTTCGAGGCCGGCTATCGCACCAAGCAGTGGGTCAAGAACTGCGTGGCGGTGGGCCTGTCGGCGGGCTTCCTGGAGCCGCTGGAATCAACTGGCGTGGTGCTGATCGAGGCGGCGGTGGCGATCATCGCCGAGCTCTTCCCGCACAACGGTCCGATCAGCGCCCCAGCGTTCCGCTTCAACGAGCTGATGACGGCCCGCTACGACAACATCATCACCTTCCTGAAGCTGCACTACTGCCTGAGCCAGCGCGAGGAACCGTTCTGGCGCCAGAACGCGGACCCGGCCTCGATCCCCGAGCGGCTGGTCGATCTGCTGGAGCAATGGCGCTGGCGCCCGCCCACCCGCTACGACTTCATCCTCGACCTCGAGACCTTCGCCTTCTTCAACTACCAGTACATCCTGTACGGCATGGGCTTCAAAACCGACCTGTCGCCGGGGCGCAGCGAGTTCCCCGACGTGGCGGGGGCCGAGAAGCTGTTCGCAAAGATCCGCACTTTCGGCGACCGGGCCACCCACGACCTGCCCAGCCACCGCGACCTGATCGCCCAGATCAACCGCTTCGGCTTCGACCGGCCGCTGGAGCCGGCCTGAGCAGCGCCCCAAAAAGAAGCCCTCGCTCTGGCAGGAGAGCGAGGGCAGGGGAGGCGACTTGGGAAGTTCGCTTTGGGAAGTCGGTTGGGAGATTGGATCAGGCGGCTTTGGCGACGGCGCCGTCGATAGCGTCGAGCTCGCCCGTCTCGCGAGCCTTCTTGCCGTAGACCACCTCGAACAGCGGGCTGGCCATGACCGTGGTGACGATGGCCATCAGCACCAGCATCGAGAACAGGGTCGGGCCGATGATGCCCTTCTGCAGGCCGATGTTGATGATGATCAGCTCCATCAGGCCGCGGGAGTTCATCAGGGCGCCGATGCCCATGGCGGTGTGATGGTTCTCGCCGGTGAAGCGGGCCGCGGCGTAGCAGGCGCCCCACTTGGCCAGGATCGAGCAGGCCAGGATGCCCAGGGCGATCAGCAGCAGGGTCGGCGAGTTGACCATGTCCATCCGGGTGTTGAGGCCCGAATAGGTGAAGAACATCGGCAGCAGCAGGACGACGGCGATCGGCTCGACCTTGCGCTTGAGTTCCTCGACCAGCTTGCCGCGCGGCATGACCACGCCCAGGATGAAGCCCCCGAAGATGGCGTGGATGCCCACGGCGTCCATCAGGAAGGCCGAGATACAGAAGGCCAGGATGACCATGGCCAGGACGCCGGTGTTCATCTCGCCGTCGCGCTCGACGATGCGTCCCAGCGGGGCCAGGATCTTCGGGCCCAGGATGGTGACGAAAGCGACCCAGGCCAGGCCGCCGCCGATGGCCAGGACAGCCACGCCGGGGCCGCCGCCGAACGTGGCCAGCACCACGGCCAGCACGCACCAGGAGACCGCGTCGTCGAAGGCGCCGGCGGTCAGGGACAGGGTGCCCAGCGAGGTCTTGGCCAGGCCGCGCTCGTTGATGATCCGGGCCAGCATCGGGAAGGCGGTCAGGGCGATGCAGGCGCCCATGAACAAGGTGGCCGCGCCTTGGCCGATGGTCGGGGCGAACAAGCCGGGGACCTTCAGCAGGAAGGGCGTGATAATGGCCGCGATGGCGAACGGCGCGGCGATGCCGGCGAACGACACGCTCATGGCGCTCTTGGCCTTGGCCTTGAAGTGGCCCGCCTGGAAGCTGGTGCCGACCATGAACATGTAGAGGCCCACGCCCAGCTGGGCGCCGACGTACAGGACGTTCTTGGTCTCCTTGGGGAACAGGGCCAGCTGGAAATCGGGGAACAGGAGGCCCAGCAATGACGGGCCCAGGATCACGCCGGCGATCATCTCGCCCACGACCTGGGGCTGCTGGAGAAGCTTCTGGCCCAGCCAGCCGACCACGCGGCAGGCCAGGACGATGACCGCCAGCTGCAGGAAGAAGTGCACGCTGAAATCGCCGGGCGTGAAGCTGTGCGCCGCGACCTTGGTGGCGGGACCATGCGGCCCCAGTACGCCCGTCACGGTCGTGACGAGACTGGAAATAATGTCGGACACGTGTGTCCCCCCTGTGTTTAACCCCCGGCGTTGACCGCCGTTAGGTTCAAGCCGCGCAGAGTTGGTCTCCTGTCGCAAGTCAGAATCTCGGTTTTGAACGGCCTGCGCAGAAGATTGTTTTTGCTGGCTTATTTCCTGTTGCGAGAACGTCACAACGTAGTAACGTGCCTACAAGACAGCCTTGTCAATGTAGGTATGTAGGTACATGAAAGTTATCTCGAGTCGTGACTTCAACCAGGATGTCAGCCAGGCCAAGCGGGCGGCGCGGATCGAGCCGGTGTTTGTCACCGACCGGGGCAAGACGACTCATGTGCTGATGAGCATCGAGGCCTATCGCAAGCTGTCGGGCCAGACCGAGACGATCGTCGACCTGCTGGCCATGAGCGCGCCGGCGACGCTGGATGTGGCGGAGGTCCGCTCCACCGAGGCCTGGGACAACCCCGGAAGCTGGCGCGGCTGATGTACCTGCTCGACACCGACATCGTCTTCGAGCTGCGCAACGCCAAGGCCGGCGGCACGGATCCGGGCCTGGCGAGCTGGGCGGCGGGCGTGGCCCGGTCCAGCCTTTTTATCTCGGCGATTAGCCTGTTGGAGCTGGAGACCGGCGTGGCGCGGGCCGAACGTAAGGACAAGGCGGCGGGGCAGGCGCTGCGGACCTGGCTGAACGACCAGGTCTGCGTCGCCTTCGACGGCCGCATCCTGCCGGTCGACGCCGCCGTGGTGCGGGGACGGGCGCGCCTGCCGCTGACCGACGCCCGCGACGCCCTGCTGGCCGCCACCGCCCTGGAGCACGGCCTGACCCTGGTGACGCGCGACCTTGCGGCTTTCAAAGTCAACCGGCTGAAGCTGTTCAACCCCTGGGGCTACAAGCCCGAGGCGGTGGACGACAGCGAGGACTGGGGCCAGGCCGCCAAGGCCGGCTCGCAGTGGCTGCGCAACATCTTCGTGCGGGGATAGCGCGGGCGGAGCGAGCCTAGCGCGCGGCCGCCCGCAGCAGCGCTTGGCCGGCGAGCGCGGCCTGGGTGCGGTTGTGGACGTTCAGCTTGCGCATGAGGGCGGTCATGTGGGCCTTGACCGTGGCTTCGGCGATCCCGAGGTCGAAGGCGATCTGCTTGTTCAGCAGGCCCGAATTGACGCCTTCCAGCACTTTCAACTGCGTCGGCGTCAGCTCGTCGAACCCGGTCTCCAGGTTCCGGTCGAAAACGCGGACTTCCATCGTGCTCATGCCTGAACCCCTCTGCTTCATCCCATGCGGCCGTTATCCGGCGGTGTGACGCCCGTCTGTTTTTGTCCGCCGATCAGAGTCGGTGAACGTGGGTCGTGTTTCAGGATGGTAACGCTATCTGTTGGACAAGTTCAAGCGGTTTGCGGAATGTGAACGTGAACATTTGTATCTGACAGGCTTAATGCCGAAATCTGTCATACAGATTTGACGAGGCGAGGCGAGTTGGACCAAGCTCGTCCGTGCGACGACGGCGGCCGTCGAATGTGGAGATCCAGGGATGAGCGAGGGCCGTTTGGCCGACAGGGCCTATACGGGCATCGTCGAGATGATCAACGCCGACGGGATGGAAGTCGGGGATCGCTTGCCGTCCGAGGCGCGCCTGGCGGAGATCTTCGGCATGTCGCGCACGATCGTGCGCGAGGCGCTGGTCCGGCTGGCCGCCGACAGCATTACCGAGCCTCGGCGCGGGGCCGGCTCGTTCGTGAAGAATCGGCCTTCGGACAAGCTGAGCGCCTATATGCCGCTGTCCGAACTGCCCTCGACCCTGGGCAGCTACGAGGTTCGCTTCGTGCTCGAGGCCGAGGCGGCGCGGCTGGCGGCGGCTCGGCGCTCGGACGAGGAGATGGCCGATATCGAGGAGGCGCTTTCGAAGCTGCGTGACGCGCTGTTGTCGAACGCTCCGGCCCATGCCGAAGACATGGAGCTGCATCGCCGCATCGTGCTGGCCACCGCCAACCCGGCCTTCCTGCTGGCCTTCGAGGCGCTGCAGCCCGACGTCGACCGGATCATGCGCGCCGGCGTCGACATCTCGCGCTCAAGGCCTCCCGAGGCGATCGCCGAGATGATGAGCGAACACGAGCTGATCGTGGAAGCGATCCGGGCCCAGGACGGCGACGGCGCGGCTTTGGCGATGCGCTGGCATTTGTCTCGGGGGCGAAAGCGCCTGATGCCTTAAGCGGGCGCCGCGTCCGCCAGCCAGGCGTGGGCCATCTCGCACAGGCGCTCGGGCGAGGCGACGGCGTCCAGCGTGAAGACCGTCTCGTCGGCGCCGGGACGCTCCAACGTGGCCAGTTGGCTGTCCAGAAGGCTGGCGGGCATGTAGTGGCCGGCGCGTTCGGTCAGGCGACGCAGGAGCTCCCCATGGCTGGCGTCCAAGAGCACGAAGCGGGTGGGTGCGCCGATGGCCCGGCGCAAACGCTCGCGATAGCTGTGGCGCAGGGCCGAGCAGGCGGCCACGACCGGGCCGCCGGAAGCGACGGCCTCGCCGATGGCGCGGCCCAGGCGGTCCAGCCAGGGCCAACGGTCGTCGTCGTTCAGGGGACGTCCGGCGCTCATCTTGGCGACGGCTCGCGCATCATGGAAATCGTCGCCTTCCAGAAAGGGACAGTCGAGCTTGTGGGCGAGCAGGGCTCCCAGCGTCGACTTGCCGCTGCCGCTGACGCCCATGGCGATGACGGCGATCCCGGGGCGCGGGACTTCAAGCGGTAAGGGGCGGGGTGGCGGCTGCAAGCGAGCTCCCTGGACGCTGGCCCGTCCGTCGAACATCCGACAGGTTGAGGGCGCCCATCGGGTTCTATCGAGCCGCCGACAAGGCGTAACTACGACCATGGTCGAGGATGGCGGGGTCGTGGCGATCCCTTATCGGTAAGGGATTGTAACAAGGAGAGCGGCATGCGGGCGGTCCTTCTGGCGGCGTTTCTGACGGTTTCAACTCCCGCTCTGGCCCAGGCCGGCTCCGTTCTGCTCACAGCGCCCGACGATCCCCGCGCCATCACCGTCAAGGGTGTGGGCGACGGCCGGGCCGACGACACCGACGCCATCCAGAAGGCCCTCGACGCCGCGCGGGACCCGACCGGTCATGGCCTGGTCTTCCTGCCCTCGGGCCGCTATCGCCTGAGCCGCACGATCCTGGTCCCGCCGGGCGTGCGGGTCTTCGGCGTGGGCGCGACCCGGCCGGTCCTGGTGCTGGGCGCCAACACCCCGGGCTTCCAGAAGGGCGTGGGCACGATGATCGTGTTCACGGGCGGCGACCAGTATCAGGTCGGCGCCATCCCCGTGCCGGTCTCCACCGTGGTCCCGCCGACCGACAAGGTGCGCGACGCCAATTCCGGCACCTTCTATTCGGCCATGGCCAACATCGACATCGAGATCGGCGAGGGCAATCCGGCCGCGGCGGGGGTGCGCTTCCGCATGGCCCAGCACGCCTTCCTCAGCCACATGGACTTCCGCCTGGGCTCGGCCTTCGCCGGCGTCTACCAGGCCGGCAACATCATGGAGGACGTCCACTTCCACGGCGGTCGCTACGGCATTGTCACCGAGAAGACCTCGCCGGCCTGGCAGTTCACCCTGCTGGACTCCAGCTTCGACGGCCAGCGCGACGCGGCGATCCGCGAGCACGAGGTCGACCTGACCCTGGTCAACGTCTCCATCAAGAACACGCCCGTCGGCATCGACATCGATCGCGGCTACAGCGACAGCCTGTGGGGCAAGAACGTCCGCTTCGAGAACGTCTCCAAGGCGGGCGTGGTGATCTCGGCGGAGGACAGCGTCTTCACCCAGA
Source organism: Caulobacter sp. (assembly GCA_017744495.1). Lineage (GTDB taxonomy): Bacteria > Pseudomonadota > Alphaproteobacteria > Caulobacterales > Caulobacteraceae > Caulobacter. Next base: position 6,325 of record JAGIBE010000024.1, read on the forward strand.
TCGGCTTCGACAACGCCGTGGCCGCCAACACCCCGGTATTCGCCAGCTTCCGCGACAGCGGCAAGATCGTGGCCGGCAAGGGCCGCGCCTATCGGGTCGGCAGCTTCACCTATGGCCTGACCCTCTCGGGCCTGGGTCAGATGGGCGAGCACAAGACCGTCGCCGACGTGACGCCGCTGAAGGCCTTGCCCGCCGCCAACGCGCCGGCCATCCGCGCCCTGCCGCCGGTGGCCGACTGGACCAACGTCAAGACCCTGCGCGTGAAGGGCGACGGTCAAACCGACGACACCGCCGCCTTGCAGAAGGCCATCGACACACACAAGGTGCTCTACCTGCCGATCGGCTTCTACAAGGTTACCGACACCCTGAAGCTGCGGCCGGACACTGTATTGCTCGGCCTCCATCCGGCCCTGACCCAGCTGGTGATCCCAGACGACAATCCGCGCCACGCCGGCGTCGGTCCGGTGGCGCCCGTGCTGGAGACGCCCAAGGGCGGCGATAACGTGCTGGCGGGGATCGGCGTCTTCACCGGTCGGGTCAATCCCCGCGCCTCGGCCCTGCTGTGGCGGTCGGGCGCGGCCTCGCAGGTGACCGACGTCAAGATCATGGGCGGCGGCGGCACGCCCACCATGGACGGCAAGCCTCTGGGCGCGCTGCAGGCCCGCAGCGGCGACCCGGTCGCCGACGGCCGCTGGGACGGCCAGTACCCCAGCATCTGGGTGACCGACGGCGGCGGCGGGACCTTCGCCAACGTCTGGAGCCCCAACACCTTCGCCTCGGCCGGCTTCTACATCAGCGACACCAAGACGCCGGGCCACATCTACGAGGTCTCGGTCGAGCACCACGTGCGCAACGAGTTCGTGCTCGACAACGTCGAGAACTGGGAATTCCTCGCGCCCCAGACCGAACAGGAGGTCGGCGACGGGCCGGACGCGGTGTCGCTGGAGGTCCGCAACTCGCGCAACATCCTGTTCGCCAACTATCACGGCTATCGGGTCACGCGCTCGTACCACCCGGCCGAGACGGCGGTGAAGCTGTTCAACTCGACCGACATCCGCTTCCGCAATGTCCACATCAACGCCGAGAGCGGCGTGGCCCTGTGCGACAAGATCGGCTGCGGCACCTATCTGCGGGCCAGCAAGTACCCGTTCGAGAACGCCATCCAGGACAAGACCCGCAAGCAGGAGGTGCGCGAGCGCGAGTTCGCCGTGCTGGACGTGAAGGGCGATCCAGCGCCCGTCGCCACCGCCGCCGACCCGAAGGTGAGCAAGTTGGAGACCGGTTTCTGGTCGATCTCGGGCGCGACGGTAGGCGCGGATGGGGCGCTGTACTTCGTCGAGAAGCGCTTCCAGCGCATCTATCGCTGGACGGCGGCCAAGGGGCTGGAGGTGGTGCGCGACCATTCGCTGGACCCGACCAACCTGGCGATCGACGGCTCGGGCAAGCTGCTGGTGGTGTCGTCCTACGGCCCGCAGGCCAGCGTCTATTCGATCGATCCGGACGGCCCCAAGGACGAGCTGACGATGATCGCCCCGACGCCGATCGCGGCCCGCCAGGGCGGCAAGACCCTGCTACCGGTCAACTGGTGGAACAACGGCGAGTTCAAGGACCAGTACGATCCAGCGACCGGCGAGTTCACGACCCTGGCGGAGATGTTCGCCCGTGATGTCGGGACGCCGAAGGCCAACGAATATGTCTCGCCGGACGGCAGCCTGTCGCTGCCTGCTTTCCGGGTCTGGCAGCAGGGCCCGCCCGACCATGTCGGCTGGCGGTGGGCCGACAGTCTGCAGGCCAACGGTCTGATCGGCGGCGCGGTCGGCCAGCGGGTGTTCGTCACCAACGGCTCCGAAAACAGAACCTACAGCGGCCAGGTCGGCCCCGGCGGGACCCTGACCGACCTGAAGGTGTTCGCCGAGCGCGGCGGCGAGAGCGTCGCGGTGGACGGCCAGGGCCGGGTGTTCGTCGCCAACGGCCAGATCTTCCAGTACGGCCCCGACGGCAAGCCGACCGGCCGGATCGACGTGCCCGAGCGGCCGCTGCAGCTGATCTTCGGCGGGGCGGACAAGCGGACGCTGTTCGTCCTGACCCACCATTCGCTCTATGCGGTGACGCCGTAGGAAATCACGGCGCTATAAGATGCGGCGGGGGCGCTGGCCCGACTGTCGCGATGCATTCGGGAGTATCGACATGAAGACCTGGCTCGGCGCGGCAAGCGCGGCTTCGATCGCTCTGGCCATGATGGCGAGCGAGCCGGCCTGGGCCTCGGTCTCCGTCTTCGCGACCGCGCCCGACGATCCCGCCGCCGTGACGGTCAAGGCCAAGGGCGACGGACGCGCGGACGACACCGTCGCCTTGCAGGCCGCGATCGACGCCGCCACGGCCAAGCCCGGCGGCGGCCTGGTCTTCCTGCCGTCCGGCCGCTACCGGATCAGCAAGACGCTGTTCCTGTGGCCGGGCGTGCGGGTTTTCGGGGTCGGCGCCACGCGGCCGGTGATCGAGCTGGGCGACGCCACGCCGGGCTTCCAGAAGGGCGTGGCCAACATGGTGATCTTCGCCGGCGCCAAGCGCGATCCGGCGCGCCGCGTGCCGTTCCCGGTCCAGGGCAGCGTGCCGTTCGACAAAGACATCGCCGACGCCAATTCCGGCACCTTCTACAGCGCGATGGCCAACATCGACTTCAAGATCGGCGACGGCAATCCGGCCGCCACGGCGATCCGCTTCCACGCCGCCCAGCACGCCTTCGTCAGCCACATGGAGTTCGACATCGGCTCGGGCCTGGCGGGCCTGTACCAGGTGGGCAATGAGGCCGAGGATCTGCACTTCAAGGGCGGGCGCTACGGCATCCTGGCCGAGAAGACCTCGCCGGCCTGGGGGTTCGTGCTGCTGGACTCCACCTTCGAAGGCCAGCGCGACGCGGCGATCCGCGAGCACGAGGCGGGCCTGACTCTGGTCAATGTCGCCTTGAAGAACACCCCGGTCGGCATCGAGATTGACCGCGGCTACGGCGACTGGCTGTGGGGCAAGGACGTCCGCTTCGAGAACGTCTCTAAGGCCGGCGTGGTGATCTCCAACGAGGCCAACGTCTACACCCAGGTGGGCTTCGACAACGCCCTGGCCGTCAACACGCCCGTGTTCGCCCGCTTCCGCGACAGCGGCAAGTCGCAGGCGGGCCCAGTGGGAAGTAGGGACAAGGCTTACCGCGTCTCGTCCTTCACCCACGGCCTGACCCTGCCGGGCCTAGGCCAGGTGGGGAC
>JAGIBE010000025.1 GCA_017744495.1 Caulobacter sp.
AGGGGCCTGACGGAAGGGTTGGACGCCGAGTTTTTGCCGGAAATCGGCCGCCCCGCGCCCGTTTCATTGCGAACGGTTCGCGCAAGCCCGGTCGCCGCGCATGATCAGACCCTTCCGGCCCCGTCGATCGAAGGCCTGGCCACCGCCGCCGTGTCGCCCAAGGCGGCCGCGCTGGTCGCCAAGCCCGCCGCCGCTCCGGCGCCCTCGGCCTCGGCCGGCGGTCCCGCCAGCGTGCAGATCGGCGCGCTGTCCTCGACCGCCCTGGCCGACAAGGCCTGGAGCGACGCCGCCCGCATCGCGCCGGGCATGGCGGCGGGCAAGGGCAAGCGGGTCGAGGCGATCGACAAGAACGGCACGACGCTCTACCGCACCGCTGTCACCGGTTTCGCCAGCCGCGCCGACGCCAAGGCGTTCTGCGACGCCCTGACCGCCGCCGGCAAATCCTGCTTCGTGAAGTAAGAGGGCAGGGCGCATGGCCAGCATCTCCGCCGCCATCCTCGGCTGCGCCGGGACCACCCTGACGGCGGAAGAGGCCGCGTTCTTCCGGGACGTGAAGCCGTGGGGCTTCATCCTGTTCAAGCGCAACATCGCCGACCCGAACCAGGTCAGGGCCCTGACGGCGGTGTTGCGCGAGACGGTGGGGCGTCCTGACGCCCCGATCCTGATCGACCAGGAGGGCGGCCGCGTCGCTCGCCTGCAGCCGCCGCATTGGAAGACGTATCCGCCGGGCCGCGCCTATGGCGAACTGGTGGCCAATGACCCGCTGGTCGCGCGTGAAGTCACCCGGCTGGGCGCCCGGCTGATCGCGCATGATCTGCGGGACCTGGGCATCAACGTCGACTGCGTGCCGGTGCTGGACGTGCCGGATCCGCAGGGCCATGAGATCATCGGCGATCGCGCCTATGGGGACACGCCCGAGCAGGTGGCGACGCTGGGCCGGGCGGCGGCCGAGGGCCTGCTGGCCGGCGGGGTCCTGCCGATCATCAAGCATATCCCGGGCCACGGCCGCGCCATGAGCGACAGCCACCTGGAACTGCCGGTGGTGAAGGCCAAGCTGGCCGAGCTGGACGCCCGCGACTTCGCCCCGTTCCGGGTGCTGTCCGACATGCCGATGGCGATGACGGCGCACGTCGTCTACACGGCGATCGACCGCAGCCGTCCGGCCACCACCTCACGCAAGGCGATCAAGAAGATCATCCGGGAATCCATCGGCTTCGACGGACTTCTGATGAGCGACGACCTGTCGATGAAGGCGCTGTCGGGCGACTTCAAGCAGCGCGCCAAGGACAGCCTGTCGGCCGGCTGCGACGTGGTCCTGCACTGCAACGGCGACATGGCCGAGATGAAGGCCGTGATGTCCGGCGTCGGCCGGATGTCCAAGGAGGCCCGCCGTCGCGCCCAGGCCGTGATGGGCCGCCTGGTCAAGGTTCCCGAGCCGTTCGACGTGGCCGAGGCGCGCGCCCGGTTCGACGCCGCGTTCAACGGACGCTTTGCGTGAGCACGGGCTTCCAGCCCACGCTCGACTTCGAAGCGGCCAACGAGGCGGCCGAGGACGGCGCCGCGCTGGTCATCGACATCGACGGCTACGAAGGCCCGCTGCACGTACTGCTGGCCTTGGCGCGCAGCCAGAAGGTCGATCTGCTGCAGCTGTCGATCACGCGCCTGGCCGAACAGTACCTGGCCTTCGTCCAGCAGGCGCGCCGGGTCCGGTTCTCGCTGGCCGCCGACTATCTCGTCATGGCCGCCTGGCTGGCTTACCTCAAGTCGCGCCTGCTGCTGCCGAAGCCCGAGCGTCCCAAGGCCGAGGAGCCGCCGGCCGAGGAGATGGCCGCCCAGCTCGCCTTCCGCCTGGCCAAGCTGGACGTGATGCGCAAGGCCGTCGAGGCCCTGAAGGAGCGTCCGATCCTCAAGCGCGACGTCTTCATGCGTGGCGATCCCGAGGCGGTGAAGATCGTCTCGTCCTCCCGCTTCGAAGGCGACCTCTACGCCCTGATGACCGCCTACATCACCCAGCGCAAGCGCGAGCACGGCCGCCACTACGCCCCGCGTCCGCCCCAGGCCTATCCGCTGGAGGACGCCCGTGACCGCCTGCGCGACCTGCTGCCGGAGATGAAGGACTGGACCACCCTATCGGGCGTGGCGCCGGTCGACCGCTGGGAGGAGGACCCCAAGGGGCCCAGCCCCGCAAGCTACCTGGCCTCGACCCTGTCGGCCAGCCTGGAGCTGGTGAAGGAGGGAATCCTGGAGGCCCGCCAGATGGAGCACTTCTCGGACATCTACCTGCGCACGCGGGCCGAGCCGCTGGAGCCGATCGTTTGACGACCCAAGACCCGCTCTTCACCGAACGCTGCATCGAGGCCCTGCTGTTCGCGGCGGCCGAGCCGTTGAGCGCCCAGGATCTGGCCAAGCGCTTGCCCGAAGGGGCGGACATCGGGGCGGGCCTGGCCGATCTGGAAGCCCGCTACACCGGGCGGGGTATCGAACTGGTCCAAGTGGCCGGCCGTTGGCGCTTCCAGACCGCGACCGACCTATCGTTCCTGATGACCGAGGAGCGCGAGGAGCCCAAGCGCCTGTCCAAGGCCGCCCAGGAGACCCTGGCCATCATCGCCTACCACCAGCCCGTCACCCGGGCCGAGATCGAGGCCGTGCGCGGGGTCCAGGCCAGCCGAGGCACGCTGGACGTCCTGCTGGAGCTGGGCCTGGTCAAGATGCGCGGCCGCCGCCGCACGCCGGGCCGCCCGGTGACCTTCGGCACCACCGACGCTTTCCTTGAGCACTATGGCCTGGCGACGCTGAGTGACCTGCCGGGAATCGCCGAAATGCGCGCCGCCGGCCTGCTGGCCCTGGACCTGCCGCCCGGCTTCACCGTGCCCGACCCGATGGGCCTGCGCGTGGGCGAGGACGAGGATCCGCTGGAAGAGGGCGACGAGGCGCCGGAATTCGCTCAAGATTTCCTGGGAGACCTGGAGCGCGGTTAGGGGCTTTACACATCGTCGCAGGCGCCTGCTTATCGCGCGGCGCCGCTTTGCCCCCCGCCTCGCGACCGCCTATATTGTCAGAGATATTGTAAGGACACGCCGCAGGGGCTAATGGGCCGCTGTCGCAAGGAGCATCGTCGTCATGGGTAGCATGAGCTGGATTCACTGGGTGATCGTGATCGCGGTCGTCGCTCTGCTGTTTGGCGGGCGCGGCAAGCTGTCCGGCATCATGGGTGATGCGGCCAAGGGGATCAAAGCCTTCAAGGACGGCCTGAAGGACGATCCGTCCGACGAGGTCGCGGCCAACAAGGCCACCGGCGCGCTGCCGCGCACCGACGCCGAGAAGGAAGACCTGCGCAAGTCGTAGGAGATTCGTCGCGCCGCTCTTCCACGAAGGGAAGGGCGGTCGACCTCGTTTCACTTCGCGGACACGGCATGGCCGATCCGCTCTAAGGCGCGTCCATGCTCCCTGATATCGGCGGAACGGAACTCCTGGTCATCGCCGCGGTCGCCTTGATCGTGGTCGGTCCCAAGGACCTGCCCGTCCTGCTGCGCAAGCTCGGCCAGTTCGTGGGCAAGATCCGCGGCATGGCCAACGAGTTCCGCGCCAGCTTCGACGAGATGGCCCGCCAGTCGGAACTGGACGAGCTGCGCCGCGAGGTCCAGGCCATGCGCGAAGGGCAGTATACCGCCCCGATGCGCGACGCCGCCGCCCAGGCCGCCGACGCCAATGTCGACCAGGTGTTCGCCGACATCGACGCCAGCCTCAACAGCGGCGCGGTCAAGGTCTCGCCGCACGACGCCTATCAACCGCTGACCGCCACCGTCGATACGCCCGCCCCGGCGGTTGAGATCGTCGGGAAACCCGCCCGCAAGCCGCGCGCCCCGGCCAAGCCGAAGACGACTGAGATCGTCTCCAAGGCGCCGGCCAAGCGCGCGTCGAAAGATATCTCGGCGCCGGCCCCGACCAAGCCCGCCCGCAAGCGTGTGGCCAAGAGCGGCGACACCAATTCGGACATCACCTCGTGAGCAAGGCCATCGGACACGATCCCGAAGACGAGATCGAAGCCTCGCGCGCGCCGCTGATGGACCACCTGATCGAGCTGCGCATGCGGCTGATCATCTGCGTGGCGGCCCTGTTCGTCGGTTTCGGCGTCTGCTTCGCCTTCGCCGACCAGATCTTCCTGTTCCTGGTCCACCCGTTCACCGTGGCCCAGAAGCTGCTGGCGGCCCAGCAGGCCTCGGGCGGCAAGCATGGCCCGTTCGACCTGCTGTTGGCCCTGCTGGGCCTGAAGGACATCCCGACCGGCGACGCCAAGGCCCTGGGCCTGGTCTACACCGCCGCCCTGGAGTTCTTCTTCACCAAGCTGAAGCTGGCCGGGTTCGGCGCCGTGGTCCTGACTTTCCCGGTCCTGGCCTTCCAGCTCTACCGGTTCGTGGCTCCCGGCCTCTACAAGAACGAGCGCCACGCCTTCCTGCCGTTCCTGATCGCCTCGCCGGTGATGTTCCTGCTGGGCGCGGCCCTGGTCTATTACGTGATGCTGCCGTTCGTGCTGTGGTTCTCGCTCAGCCAGCAGATCACCACCGTCGGCATCTCGATCCAGCTGCTGCCCAAGGTCAGCGACTACCTGACCCTGGTGACGACCCTGCTGCTGGCCTTCGGCCTTTGCTTCCAGCTGCCGGTGGTGGTTTCGCTGCTGGGCATGGCCGGCATCGTGTCGAGCAAGCTGCTGCGCGACGGCCGCCGCTACGCCATCGTCGGCGTGTTCATCGCGGCGGCCATCCTGACCCCGCCCGACCCGATCAGCCAAATGACCTTGGCCATCCCGATGTGCCTGCTCTACGAGATCTCGATCTGGTGCGTGTGGCTGATCGAGCGCCGCAAGGCCAAGGACGAGCGCGAGCAGACCAAGGACGTGGTGGCGGTTTAGGGCGCGACCCGACACCGCGCTTGGCGCCCCCGCCGACGCGCCTTAGAGAGGTCCGTTCTTAACGACTTCTCCCTCGAGCGTTCCGATGCACGACATCAAGGCCATCCGCGACAATCCCGAAGCCTATGAAGCCGTTTGGTCGGCCAAGGGGCGATCGGGCGCGGCCGCCGAGGCGGTCAAGCTGGACACCCAGCTGCGCGCGGCCCAGACCGCCCTGCAGGAAGCCCAGGCCAAGCGCAACGAGAGCTCCAAGCTGATCGGCCAGGCGAAAGCCAAGAAGGACGAGGCCGAGGCCGCGCGTCTGATGGCCGAGGTCGAGGCGCTGAAGGGCGTCATGGCCGCCGCCGGCGATGAAGAGACCATCGTCGCGGCCAAGCTGAAGGACCTGCTGGCCAGCCTGCCCAACATCCCCGCGCCCGAGGTGCCGAAGGGCGAGGACGAGGCGGGCAATGTCGAGGTCCGCCGCTGGGGCGATCCCAAGGCCCTGCCGGCCGGCAAGCTCAACGCGCCCAAGGACCACGTCGACCTGGGCGCGGCCCTGGGCGGCATGGACTTCGAGGCCGCCGCCCGCATGAGCGGCGCGCGCTTCGTGGTGCTGAAGAACCAGATCGCTCGCCTGGAACGCGCCCTGGGCCAGTTCATGCTGGACCTGCAGACCGTCCAGCACGGCTACGCTGAGATCAGCCCGCCAGTCCTGGTCAAGGACGACGCCCTGTTCGGCACCGGCCAACTGCCGAAGTTCGCCGAGGACCTGTTCCGCACCACCGGCGACCACTGGCTGATCCCCACCGCCGAGGTCTCTCTGACCAACCTGGTGCGCGAGCAGATCACCGACGAGGCCGAGCTGCCGCTGCGCCTGACGGCCCTGACCCACTGCTTCCGTTCGGAGGCCGGCGCCAGCGGCCGCGACACGCGCGGCATGATCCGCCAGCACCAGTTTCAGAAGGTTGAGCTGGTCTCGATCACCACGCCCGAGCAGTCCGAGGCCGAGCATGAGCGCATGGTCGAATGCGCCGAGGCCGTGCTGAAGGCCCTGGAGCTGCCGTTCCGCACCATGCTGCTGTGCACCGGCGACATGGGCTTCGGCGCACGCAAGACCTACGACCTGGAAGTCTGGCTGCCGTCGCAGAACACCTATCGCGAGATCAGCTCGTGCTCGAACTGCGGCGACTTCCAGGCTCGTCGCATGGACGCCCGCTTCAAGAAGACCGGCGAGAAGGGCACCCACTACGTCCACACCCTCAACGGCTCGGGCCTGGCCGTGGGCCGCACCCTGGTGGCCGTGCTTGAGAACTATCAGGACGAGACCGGCCGGATCACCGTCCCGACCGTGCTGGTCCCGTACATGGGCGGGGTGACCCACATCGGGGGCGAGGCGTGAGGATTCTCCTCACCAATGACGACGGCATCCACGCTCCCGGCCTCGAAAGCCTGGAGCGCATCGCCCGCACCCTGTCGGACGACATCTGGATCGTGGCCCCGGAGTACGAGCAGTCGGGCGCCGGTCGGGCCTTGACCCTGGCCGACCCGATCCGCGTGCGCCGCATCGACCCGCGCCGCTTCGCCGTCGAGGGCACGCCCACCGATTGCGTGGCCATGGCCATCCAGCAGCTGATCGAAGGCCCCGCGCCGGACTTGGTGCTGTCAGGCGTCAACCGCGGCCAGAACCTGGCCGAGGACGTCACCCTCTCGGGCACGGTGGCCGCCGCCATTGAGGGCATGTCGCACGGCGTTCCGTCGATCGCCCTGTCCCAGGCCATGACCTATTTCCACGACGAGGTCGTGGCCCACTGGGAGACCGCCGAGCATTTCGGGCCGGGCATCGTCCGCCGCCTGCTGGAGATCGGCTGGCCCAAGGACGTCGTCATGAACGTCAACTTCCCGCCGCTTGCTCCCGAAAGCGTCACCGAGGTGGAAGTCACCCGCCAGGGCTTCCGCGACTCGCACATGCGGAGCATGGAGAAGCGGACCGATCTGCGTGGTCGTGACTATTACTGGACCGGCTTCGTGCTCAAGCCGTCCAAGCCGGCGGAGGGCACGGATCTGAAGGCCGTCTACGAGGGCAAGATTTCGGTCACGCCGCTGCATATCGACCTGACGCACAACCCGACCATCGCGGCCATGAAGGGCGTGCTGGGCGGCGCGCCTCCTAAGCTGGAGGCCGTTTCGTGATGGCCCAGGCCAAGGCCGACACGCCCGAGGCCCGCCTGAAGGCGCTGATGGCGGCCTTGCGCGCTCAGGGCGTGACGGACCCAGCCGTGCTGAGCGCGATCGAGAAGACCCCGCGCGACCTGTTCACGCCCGACCTGTTCAAGGAGCGGTCGTGGGAGGACTCGGCCCTGCCGATCGCCTGCGGCCAGACGATCAGCCAGCCCTTCATCGTCGGCCTGATGACCCAGGCCCTGACGCTGGAGCCGCGCTGCCGGGTGCTGGAGATCGGCACCGGCTCTGGCTACCAGACCGCCGTCCTCAGCCGCGTCTCGCGTCTGGTCTATACGATCGAGCGCTACCGGACCCTGATGAAGGAGGCCGAGGCCCGCTTCGCGGTGCTGGGCCTGACCAACGTCATCACGAAATTTGGGGATGGATGGGAAGGCTGGCCCAAACAGGCGCCGTTTGACCGCATTCTGGTCACCGCTGCGGCGCAGGATGAACCGGAAACTCTGCTTTCCCAGCTCAAGCCCCAGGGCGTGCTCGTCGCGCCGGTGGGGAAGGGGCCCGTGCAGAGCCTTCGCCGCTACGCCGGCGACGGAAAGGGGGGCTTCACCGTTGAAGTCCTGTGCGACGTGCGTTTCGTCCCGATCCTGGACGGCGTCGCCCGCGAATAGCGGGTGACGGCTTCGGGTTCCGGAAGCCGCGCGACATGTTTAATGGTTGGTTTACCCTCGTGACGGCGTCTGGAGCCTCGCGAGGCAAAGGAGAGGCTATGAGGCAGTTGTGGACGCGCGCGGCGGTGATCGCCCTGACGGCTGGAACCCTCGCGGCCTGCGAAAGCACGGGCGGCGCGCAGTATCCGGTCCGTGGCCAGGCGCCGACGCCGAACTTCCCGATCGTCCAGGCGCCGGTCGCCGACCAGCAGCCTGAGGGGCCCTCGACGCCGCAGGCCGACGAGCCCGCGCCCAGCTTTTCGGCCCCGGCGGGGCATGTCGGGGTGTCGAGCCAGTCGCTGGCCGCGCCGGCCCAGACTGAGCCCAGCTGGCGTCCGCCGGCTCAGACCGCACCGGCCCAATCCGCACCTTACCAGGCGCCGCCGCCCGCGCCACGCCCCGCGCCGGCCCCGCGCCCCGTCATCGTCACCCAGACGGCCGGCCCGGTGGTGACGATCGCCGGCCCGCCCAAGACCTACAAGGTTAAGTCCGGCGACAACATCGACGCCATCGCCCGCAGCCTGGGCACCACGCGCGCCCAGCTGGTCAAGGACAACGACCTGAAGGCGCCGTACCGCATCCATCCTGGCCAGGTCCTGCAAGGACCGGACGTCAAGGACGCCAAGGCCTATGTCGTCCAAAATGGCGACACGATGTTCGCCATCGCCAAGCGCTTCTCGGTCACGGCCGCCGCCCTGGCCGAGGAGAACGACCTCAGCACCGGTTCGTCGATCCGCAGGGGCCAGAAGCTGCGCCTGCCGGACGGCTACAAGGACAAGGGGCCGACCAAGACGACGGTGATGCAGCCGGTCGAGCCGACCGAGGACGCCGCTCCGCCGCCCAGCCGTTTGCCGCCCCGTCAGAGCGCGCCGGTTTCCTCGCCCAATCTGCCGCCGATCGGCTCGACGCCCAGCCGCACGCCGGCTCCGGTGGAAGAGGACGAGGCGCCCGCCGCTCGTCCGGTCACCACCACGACGGTCAGCGTCACCGGTTCGGTCGTCGAGGTCGCCGGCCCGCGCCGCATGTACACCGTCAAGTCGGGCGATGCGATCGACGCCATCGCCCGCGGTCTGGACACCACTCGCGAAGACCTGGTCAAGGACAACAAGCTCAAGCCGCCGTACACGATCCACCCCGGCCTGAAGCTGAAGGGCCCGGAAACCACGGCCAAGGCCTATGTCGCCAACAGTGGCGACACCCTGACCAACATCGCCAAGCGCTTCAACGTGAAGCCGGCCGCCCTGGCGGAAGAGAACAACCTCAAGGTCTCGGCCACGCTGAAGAAGGGCCAGAAGATCCGCCTGCCGTCAGGCTACAAGGACAAGGGCCCGCTGAAGACCACGGTCACCACGACCCCGGCCGCGCCGCGTCCGACGACCCCCGCGCCTGCCTATAACCCTCCGGCCTATAGCCCTCCGGCCGCCACCACGCCGGCCCCGCTGCCGACGCCGCCGCGCCCCTATACGCCGCCGCCGACCACGAACTATCCGCGTCCGCCCAGCGGCCCGGTCTCGGCCCAGCCGGTGACCCCGCCGCCGTCGGCGGGCCAGATCATCGGCTCCAGCCCGCCGCCGACCGAGGCCGAAATCACGGCCGCCGGCCGCGGCCGCTTCGTGTGGCCGATCCAGGGCGAGACGATCTCGGACTTCGGCCCCAAGGGCACCGGCCAGCGCAACGACGGCGTCAACATCCGCGCGCCGCAGGGCACGCCGGTCCGCGCAGCCGCGGCGGGCGAGGTGGTCTATGCCGGCAACC
>JAGIBE010000026.1 GCA_017744495.1 Caulobacter sp.
GTACCGGCGTCGTCGGTCACGTGGTCGCCGGCCAGCATCGGCACGGCATAGCCGAAATGGGTGTCGAGGTCGGCCAGCGGGTGGGCCAGGACCATGCCTTCGCAGTCGACGCTCTCAACCTTCTTGAAGGCCGCGACCTTGGCGGCCTTGAAGACCTCCTCGGCCAGCTTCTCGGCCACGATCAGGCGATCGCCGACCGCCGACCACGGAGCGAACTCGAGGTTCTCCTCCAGGGCCGTGACCTCATAGACGGCGTACGGGATGTCGGGGTTGTACGAGACCGCGCGGTTGGCCGGGATGGTCCACGGCGTCGTGGTCCAGATCACCAGCTTGGCGCCCAGGGCCGCGTCCGAGCCTTCCGTGACCGGGAACTTCACCCAGACCGTCGGTGAGACGTGGTCGTGGTACTCGATCTCGGCGTCGGCGAGGGCCGTGCGCTCGACCGGGCTCCACATCACCGGCTTGGAGCCGCGATAGAGCTGGCCGGTCTTGGCGAACTTGTGAAATTCCTCGACGATCGTCGCTTCGGACGCATAGTCCATGGTGGCGTAGCGGTTCCACCAGTCGCCCAGCACGCCCAGGCGCTGGAACTCGACCTTCTGGGCCTCGATCCAGTGGGCGGCGTATTCGCGGCAGCGCTTGCGGAACTCGGCGGCGGGCACCTCGTCCTTACGGCGGCCCTTGGCGCGGAACTCTTCCTCGATCTTCCACTCGATCGGCAGGCCGTGGCAGTCCCAGCCGGGCACGTAGTCGACGTCGTAGCCCAGGGCGAAGCGCGACCGGACCACGAAGTCCTTCAGCGTCTTGTTCAGGGCGTGGCCGATGTGGATCGCGCCGTTGGCGTAGGGCGGGCCGTCGTGCAGCACGAACAGCGGGGCGCCGGCGGCCTGACGCGCGGCGCGCACGGCGCCGTACAGCCCCTTGTCCGACAGCGCGGCCCAGCCCTCCAGGATCTCGGGCTCCTTCTTGGGCAGGCCCCCGCGCATCGGGAACGCGGTGTCGGGGAGGAAGACGGTTTCGCGATAGTCGCGGGCGGTCGTCGTGGCGTCGTCGGCCATGGGAGAGCTATCCAGCTTGGAATGTTCGGGAAAATTCGCGGGGGAACCCGGCGCGCGCTGGAATCTCGTCCGGCGGCGTCACGCCGGGCGGTTAATTCGCGAGGTCTTCCGAACGAAAGGCATGGGCGGGGGATAGCAGACGAGGCGGGGAGGGGCAAACGCGTTGCTGCGCCTCACATCACCACCGTCATCCTCGGACTTGTTCCGAGGACCCCTGGTTCAGCCGCGAAGAAGGATGATCCGTGGGGCGGTGAGGTCGCCACCCAACCGCGAACGGCAAACAAGCGGACAGAGGGGTCCTCGGAACAAGTCCGAGGATGACGGGTGTTGAACGACGAGTGTGGAGGAAACCTACTTCGCCAGTTGAATCTTCACACCGGACGGCGCGGCCGTCAGGCGCAGGCCGCGGCTGGTGGCGTTGACCTTGATGACCACGCCCTTGTCGTTCTTCATCGTCGAGATGCTGCCGCCGCCCGCCGCCACGGCGCCCAGGGCCGCGGCCTGATAGGTGCCCTCGATGTCGGACAGTTGCTTGAGGTTGCTGACCGTGCCGCTGGCCGAGAAACCGCTGGCCCCGATGTCGACCGCCGACAGGCCGTTGACCTTGAGCGCGTACTTCTGGCCGCGATAGGTCACGGTTCCCTTGCCCCAACTGACGCCGACCCCCAGGGCGACGCCGCCGCCGTGCAGTTCGATGGTCCCGGTCGCTTCCTGCGAGGTCGAGCCGGGCTTGGGCGGGGCGCCGCCAGCGACGACAGGGGCCGAGGTCGCCGCCAGGGCGAGGGCGACCAGGAAAGGCGCCGCGACAGCGCGGACGGTGGCGTTCATCTCAAGAAACCTCGGCCGGGGTTGCACTGCGGGCAAGTTGCGCCGTCCGTCCGGTCGGCGCACTCGGGGCATTCCCTCGATCGATCGGGGAGAAGGCCGTAGGAGATGTGATTTCAACCAAAGGAAATATTAATTTACATCGCTCTTGGAAGTTGAATTGCGCGCCGATACCTGATTGGCTGGTACCGACGTGAACTGGCGGGGGCGCCGGGCGCCGTCCGATCACGGTGTTTCAGGCCGACCACCCCCTCCAAGAGACGCGCCGCCGCTCCAGTCGAGGAAGCGCCATGTCCAAAGCCGCGAGAACGAGGATCTTCCCGCCGACCGCCCTGGCCTTGGCCGGGATCCTTGCCGGGGCTCTGCTGACGTCGTGCGGCCCGGGCGCGGGCGCCGGCGACGCGCCGCCGGCCGAGGGCGCTCCGGTCCAGCTTCTGACGGCCAAGGGCCTGAACCCGCAGGCCGAAGCTTCGCCCCAGGGGCGGCTGCTGATCGGTCGCGGCAAGGACTACACGCCCATCGCCGAGGACCCCAAGGCGCTGTTCGACCGGCTGGAAGGCTCGATGGCCGACCGGCGCAAGACCGCCTGGAGCATCGTCGAGGCCCTGCTGGCGCCCCAGACGCTGACCTTGGACGGCAAGGCCTACGAGGTCCCCCTCTGGCACACCTGGTACGAGGGCATGAGCGCCAATCCCGAGGTCGATCAGAAGATCAAGCTGTTCATCGCCCAGCTGGCCGCCTGCAAGGCCGACGCCGCCTGCAAGAAGACCCGCGCCGAGATCGCCCAGGAGGTGATGGCCCAGGGCGGAACTGAAAAGAACCTGGCCCGCAGCCTGACCTCGGCCAACCTGACCCAGGTGCTCAAGCAGTCCGAAGGCTTCGATCGCGGCGCGCCCGAGGCGGAGCTGGGCCAGGGCTTCACCCTGTTCAGCCCGTCGTTCGTCGAGCATGTCCTGGCCCAGGCCCAGGGCGTCGAGACCTGCTCGAACAAGATCCCCTGGAACCAGCCGCCGCCCAGCGCCAGCCAGTTCTCGCCCTGCGTCGACGAGTTCCCGCGCAGCGCGGTGATGGTCAAGACCAGCTGGGACGAGATCGACGGGACCGATCCCAAGGTCAGCGCCCACGCCACCGACGCGGCGGCGATCACGGCGGTGCTGAAGGGCGGCAGCTGGCCCAAGCCCACCTTGGAGCCGGTCACGACCAACGGCATCTACGCGGTCCAGACCACCGACGGGAAGGTGTTCGGCCTGAAGTCGATCCACTTCTCGACCAAGGATACCCGCGAATGGATTTGGATCTCGCTGTGGTGGAGCCCCAAGCCGGATGAGGACTTCGGCCAGGACCGCCCGGTCTCGCTGGCCAAGTTCAACGGCGGGGTCTGGTCGCACTACAAGATGTGCGTCACCACGGCTTTCAATGAGACCGATCCCAAGCCCTGGGGGCCCTATGAGAGCGGCCAGCCCGGCCTGGCCTCGGCGATCAAGGCCGCCTACGACGGCGCGACCGAGCAGCGCAATCCCGCGCCCTACGACAAGGTCACGACCTGGTGCAGCAATCCGAACCTGGAGCACCACACCGGCAACGGCCGCACCAACTGCATCGGCTGCCACCAGTACTCGCTGACCTGGAACGACCTGAAGAACCGCGAGGCCTATTTCAACGACACCTACGCCGCCTCGATGGCCGCCGAATATCCGCAGTACGGCCGCGCCCTGCGCCGGACCAACTTCCCGGCCGAGTTCGCCTGGTCGTTCGGCATGGAGTTCCAGGACCAGATCAAGGCGGCCCGGGAGGAGCAGGGGTTCAACTGGTGAGAGGGCGATGGCGCCCAGGCCTCCTAATCCCTACATGGGCTACCGTTGACGCATCCGTCTCCGCCCGGTACCGCCCCACTTCATGACCGATCTTCCCACGGGCCTTTCCGCCCTCGCCGACCGCTACGACGTCCTGCTGTGCGACGTCTGGGGCGTCATCCACAACGGGGTCGAGAGCTTTCCGGAGGCCTGCCGGGCCCTGGTCGAGTGGCGCGAGCACCACGGGCCGGTGGTCCTGATCTCCAACTCGCCGCGCCCCTCGGCGGCCGTGGTCGAGCAGCTGGATTCCCTGGGCGTGCCGCGCGAGGCCTGGAGCGCCTTCGTCACCTCCGGCGACGCCACCCGCGCCCTGCTGCGCGAGCGCGCGCCGGCCCGGGTCTGGCGGATCGGCCCCGAGCGCGACGCGCCGCTCTATGAGGGCTTCGACCTGGACCTCAGCGCCGGTCCGGAGGACGCCGACTTCATCGGCTGCAGCGGTCTCTACGACGACGAGACCGAGCAGCCCGCCGACTATGCCGATCGCCTGGCGATCGCCGCCGAGCGGGGCCTGACCCTGATCTGCGCCAATCCCGATCGGGTGGTGCAGCGCGGCTCGCGCCTGATCTATTGCGGCGGCGCCCTGGCTGACCTGTACGAGACCCTGGGCGGCCCGGTGCTGATGGCCGGCAAGCCCTACGGGCCGATCTACGACCTGGCCCTGGCGGAGGCCGAGGCCCTGAAGGGCGGCCCGGTCGACCGCTCGCGGGTGCTGTGCATCGGCGATGGCGTGATCACCGACGTCAAAGGCGCCCACGACCAGAACCTGGCCTGCCTGTTCATCGCCAAGGGCATCCACGGCGAGGCCGCCATCGGTCCCGACGGCAAACTGGACCCGACCAAGGTCGAGGGGCTGCTGGCCGCCGAACGGGTGGGCGCCACCCACGCCATGGGCGATCTGGTCTGGTAGAGGTCGCTCCGATCGCTAAGGTTGGTGCAACGCACAAGAAGAATGAGGGGCGTATGTCGGGACTGTTTCTAGAGGATCTGAGCGTCGGCCAGTCGGCCGAGCTGGTCCGCACCGTGACCGAGGGCGACATCGTCGCCTTCGCCGACGTCACGGGCGACACCAATCCCGTGCACCTGAACGCCGACTACGCCGCGACCACCCCCTTCGGCGAGCGCATCGCCCACGGCATGCTGTCCGCCGGCTACATCTCGGCGGTGCTGGGCACGACCTTGCCGGGGCCGGGCGCGGTCTATCTGTCCCAGACCCTGAACTTCAAGCGACCGGTCAAGATCGGCGCCGAGGTCGTGGCCCGAGTCACCGTCACGGCGATCGACGAGGCCAAGGCCCGTGTCACGCTCGACACTACTTGCCTGGTCAACGGCAAGGCCGTGGTCGGCGGCGAGGCGGTGGTGCTCGCGCCGCGCAAGGCCGCGTAGAGGATAGTCGATGCGCCTGAAGACGATCCACGGCTGGAAGGATCTGCCCGACAGCGAGCGCGGCGCCTGCGTGGCGCTGGGCAATTTCGACGGCGTGCATCGCGGCCACCAGCAGGTGATCGCTCAAGCCGCGAAAGCCGCGCGAGAGACCAAGGCCCCGCTGGGCGTGGTCACCTTCGACCCACACCCGCGCCGCCTGTTCCGCCCCACCGAGCCGGCCTTCAAGCTGATGACCCACAACCAGCAGGCCCGGGCGCTGGAGGCGCTGGGCGTGGACCTGCTGTACCTGCTGCCGTTCGACTTCGAGATGGCCAGCTTCGGCGACCGCGAGTTCGTCGAGAAGGTGCTGGTCCAAGGTTTGGGCGTGAAGCACGTGGCCGTGGGCTTCGACATCTCGTTCGGTCGGGGCCGCACCGGCAGCGCCGACCTGATGCGCAAGTATGGCGCGGAATACGGCTTCTCGGTCTCTGTGGCCGAGCCGGTGGCCAACCGCGAGGGCGAGAAGTTCTCGTCGACCGGCGTGCGCGACGCCCTGCGCGACGGTCACCCCGAGGGCGCCGCCCGCATCCTGGGCCGGCCGTTCGCCATCGAGGGCGTGGTCCGCCGCGGCCAGCAGCTGGGCCGCCAGCTGGGCTTCCCCACGGCCAATGTCGAGGTCGAGGACTATGTGGTGCCGCGCCTGGGCGTCTACGCCACCCGCACCCGCCTGCCCGACGGCCGTGAGGTTCCCGGCGTGGCCAATCTCGGCAACAACCCGACCACGGGCGAGGTCGAGACGCGGCTGGAGACCTGGCTGTTCGACTTCGACGAAGATCTCTACGGCCAGGTCATCGAGACCGACCTGATCGCCTTCCTGCGCCCCGAGCTGAAGTTCGACAGCATCGACCTGCTGATCGAGCAGGTGCTGAAGGACGAAGTGGCGGCCCGGGCGATCGTGGCGCCGGCGTTCTAGAAACCCTTCTCCTGTCAGGGGAGAAGGACTAGGCGGTGCTCGCATCCTGTTGTTAACCTTCGCCTTGCAACGGGCGGGGGCCGGATGTTGAAAGCGCGCAAGTACGAGATGTTCGCCAAGGCTCGGCGGCCCAAGCCGCCGCGCGGCCACGAGATCTTGGCCTATCCCGACCATGAGCCTGAGGCGGTGTTCGTGCTCGACCCCGGCGAGCCGCCGCCGTTCTGCGTGGTCCCCCCTTCTGACGACAGCCTGCTGGACGCCTATTCCAACGCCGTGGTCCGCGCGGTCGAGACCGTGGGGCCCAGCGTCGTGCGGATCTCGCCGATGATGGAGGACCCGCGCCTGCAGGGCGTGGGTTCGGGCTTCGCCGTCGCGACGGGCGGGCTGATCCTGACCAACAGCCATGTGGTCCAGGGCGCCGGCCGCTTCGTGGTCATCACCGCCGAGGGCCGCAGCGTCACGGCCCGCTGCGTGGGCGACGATCCCGACACCGACCTGGCCCTGTTGCGCCTGGATCAGAAGCTGGACCTGCCGGTGGCGAGGCTGGGCGACTCCAAGGCCCTGCGGCGCGGCCAACTGGTGATCGCCATCGGCGCCCCGCTGGGTTTCGAGGCCACCGTGACCACCGGCGTGGTCTCGGCGATGGGCCGGTCCTTGCGCGGCGAGCGCGGCCGGTTGATCGAGGACCTGATCCAGACCGACGCCGCTCTCAATCCCGGCAACAGCGGCGGACCGCTGGTGGCGTCCAGCGGCGAGGTGGTGGGCATCGCCACCGCCGTGATCGCCGGCTATCAGGGCCTGTGCTTCGCCGTGGCCTCCAACACCGCCAGCTTCGTGATCGCCGAACTGGTCGCCCATGGCCACGTACGGCGCGGCTCGATCGGCCTGGTCGCCCAGCAGGCCCCGATCCCGCCGGGCCTGGCCCGGGCGACGGGCGTCACCCAGGGCTATGCCGTGTTCGTGGCCCAGGTCGACGCCGGCGGTCCGGCCGCCAGGGCCGGCGTGCGCGAGGGCGACCTGCTGATCAGCGCCGGCGGCCAGCCCCTGACCGGCCTGGACGACCTGCTGCGGGCCCTCGACCACCACAGCATCGACAAGCCGACGGCCTTCGTCCTGATCCGTCAGGGCAAGCTGATGACGGTGACGATTACCCCTCGCACCCGCAAGCGCGGTTGAACATCGTCGGGAGCCCGACCGAACCCGGCATGGCCGTGTCTTAAAATTCGAGATAACACGGATAACGTTGTTTTTCCCCGTGGACGCAACTGGCGCCCGCCCCTACACTTTTGCCGTCAGTGTGGAGGAAGTCTCTCGTGCGGCCTGAGGTTCGAGCAAAACAATCGTGGCTGAAAGCCTGGCGCGCCGTCCGTTTCCTCCTCCCTCCCAAACCGGTCCTGAGTTCGCTGGAAGGCAAAATCCTGGCCTCGGCCTGGGCCGTCGCCGCGATCACCACCCTCAGCGTCGCCCTGGC
This sequence comes from Caulobacter sp., assembly GCA_017744495.1. Taxonomy (GTDB): domain Bacteria; phylum Pseudomonadota; class Alphaproteobacteria; order Caulobacterales; family Caulobacteraceae; genus Caulobacter. The sequence goes on from JAGIBE010000026.1 coordinate 7,543, forward strand.
CCAGGGCCTGCGGATGTTCCTGCTCTCGGCCCTGGCGGTGCTGTTCGGGACCCTGGCGGCGCTGTGGATGCTGGACGGTCTGGCGCGGCGGTAGCGCCGTCACGTCGCGTCGTGGAAGATCACCCCCAGCACCCGTCGGCGGCCTGAGCGCACGGTGCTGACCCCGTGACGGAGCACGCGGCGGTGGACGCCGCGTATGCCGGTCGCCGGCCGCTCGCGCACCGCGAAGATCACGCCTTCGCCCTGGTTCAGCGGCACGACCTGGGGCCGGGACTGCTGGCGCGGCCGCTGCTCGACCAGCACAAACTCGCCGCCCTCGAAGTCGCGGCCGGGCTGGTCCAGCAGGAAGGCGGCCTGCAGCGGGAAGACGTGCTCGCCGTAGAGGTCCTGGTGCAGGCAGTTGTAGTCGCCGGGACCGTAGGTCAGCAGCAGGGGCGTGGGCCGCGCCTGGCCCGCCGCGTGGCAGCGGGCCAGCATGTCCTCGAGGCTCTCGGGGAAGCGCCGGTCCTCTCCCAGGATCTCCGACCACCGATTGGCGACGGCGGCCAGCGGTCCGTAAAACCCCTGCCGCAGCCGCTGGACCGGATTGGGCAGGGGATAGCTGAAGTACTTGTACTCGCCCTGGCCGAAGCCGTGGCGGGCCATCACCACCCGGCTGCGGAAGCCGGCGTCCTGGTCGTAGAGGCCGGCGATCTTCTCGCAGGTCTCGGGCTTGAGCAGCGGCCCGGTCAGGGCCCAGCCCTGGGCGTCGAGGTCGGCGGCGATGCGGGTCCAGTCGAGGGTCACGCGGCCTCCCGTTGCAACAAGGCCTTCTTGCGCTCGACGCCCCAGCGGTAGCCGGACAGGCCGCCGTCGGCCCGCACCACGCGATGGCAGGGTGTGAGCACCGCCAGGGGATTGGCCCCGCAGGCCTGGGCGACGGCGCGGACGGCGGTCGGTCGGCCGATGCTGCGCGCGACCTCGGCGTAGGAGGCGGTGGTCCCGGCCGGAATGGCCCGCAGTGCGGCCCAGACGGCTTTCTGCAGGTCGGTGCCTTGGGCGTCGAGCGGCAGGTCCAGGGCCGGCCCGCGGCCGTCGATCTCGGCCGCCACGGCCTCGAACTCGGAGCGCAGCCCTTCGCTGTCCGGCGTCAGGCGGGCCGAGCGGAAGCGGCGTTCCAGGTCGCGGACCAGGACGTCGGGATCGTCGCCCAGGGTCACCAGCCGCAGGCCGGAGTCCGAGCGAGCCACCAGGGCCAGGCCCAGGCTGGTCGGGATGGTCGCCCAGCGGAGGGTCTCGCGCGGCTGGTCGGGCTTGCAGCGCAAGCAGGCCCGGAAGCCGGCGGCGCGGGCGCTTTCGCGGGTCTCGTGGAATTCGACGTTCTTGCGCAGCGGCCGCCCGGCGCAGCTGGCCAGGCAGTAGACGCCGGTGGTGCGCACAGCGATGAAGAAGGCGCCGTCCAGGTCGCGGTCGCGGCGGCGCATGGCCTCCCAGCGCGCGTCGTCGGTGGTGGGGTATTGGGAAGCGGTCATGGGGTGGTCTCCTTTCGTGAGAAGGAGCATGCGCGCCATGACCTGGGGCGTCATTCCGATGCTTGCTGTCCCGTAGCGGGGCCGCAGATCAAGTCGACCATGACCGGGATCGTGGCCTCCAACTGCTCGCGCGTCTCGCCTGCCCGGGCGCGCACTGACAGGGCGTTCATCATCATGCTGGCCACCCGCCCCAGGGCGATGGCGTCGGCGGCGGCCGGAAGCTCGCCCCTAGCCTGGCGGCGCACCAGCAGGCCTTCCACCCCCCGGTCCAGCTCGTGCAGGCCGTCGGCCACGGTTTGGCGAACCACCGGGTCGATGACCGCTTCCCAATACCCCACCACCG
>JAGIBE010000027.1:0-9084 GCA_017744495.1 Caulobacter sp.
CGTCACCACCGCCGTCGCCAAGGGCGACCTGTCCAAGAAGATCACCGTCGACGTGAAGGGCGAGATCCTGGAGCTGAAGTCGACCATCAACGTCATGGTGGACCAGCTCAACGGCTTCGCCTCGGAAGTGACCCGCGTGGCGCGGGAAGTCGGCACCGAAGGCAAGCTGGGCGGCCAGGCGCAGGTGCCCGGTGTGGCCGGCACCTGGAAGGACCTGACCGACAACGTCAACATGATGGCCGCCAACCTGACCGGCCAGGTGCGGAACATCGCCGACGTCGTGACCGCGGTCGCCCAGGGCAACCTGAAGCGCAAGCTGACCCTGGACGCCAAGGGCGAGATCGCCTCGCTGGCCGACACCATCAACGGCATGATCGAGACCCTGGCCACCTTCGCCGACCAGGTGACCAACGTGGCCCGCGAAGTGGGTTCGGAAGGTAAGCTGGGCGGCCAGGCGCGGGTGCCCGGCGCCGCCGGTCTTTGGCGCGATCTGACCGACAACGTCAACGAACTAGCCGCCAACCTGACCACCCAGGTCCGCGCCATCGCCGAGGTGTCCACCGCCGTGACCAAGGGCGACCTGACGCGGTCGATCACCGTGGAAGCGTCCGGGGAAGTGGCCGCCCTGAAGGACAACATCAACGAGATGATCCGTAATCTGAAGGATCAGACGTTGAAGAACACCGAGCAGGACTGGCTGAAGACCAACCTGGCGCGGTTCAGCCGCATGCTGCAGGGCGAGCGCGACCTGTCGACCGTGTCGAATTTGGTGCTGTCGGAACTGGCCCCGCTGATCAACGCCCAGCACGGGGTGTTCTACGTCTCCGACCACGACGTAAACGGTGAGCCGGTGCTGAACCTGGCCGCCAGCTACGCCTCCAACCCGGGCGACCGGCCGCCGGCCCGCCTACGCCAGCGCGAGGGGTTGATCGGCCAGTGCGCCGCTGAGCGCCAGCGCATCCTGCTGACCAACGTGCCGTCCGAGTACATCAAGATCAGCTCGGGCCTGGGCGAGGCCGCGCCGCAGAACATCATCGTCCTGCCGGCCCTGTTCGAAGGCGAGCTGAAAGCGGTGATCGAACTGGCCACCTTCGGCACGTTCAACGAGACCCAGCAGGCCTTCCTCGACCAGCTGATGGAATCCATCGGCATCGTGCTGTCGACCATCGCCGCCAACATGCGGACCGAGGGTCTGCTCGAACAGTCCCAGTTGCTGACCGCCGAACTCCAGGCCCAGCAGGAGGAGCTGAAGAAGACCAACGACCGCCTGGAACTGCAGGCCGCGTCTCTGCGGCAATCGGAAGAGCTGCTGCGCTCCAAGCAGGACGAACTGCAGCAGACCAACGCAGAGCTGGAGGACAAGGCGGTCCTGTTGTCGGCTCAGAACAAGCAGGTGGAGGCCAAGAACGCCGAAGTCGAGCAGGCCAAGGCGGCGCTGGAGGAAAAAGCCGAACAGCTGGCCCTGACCTCAAAGTACAAGTCCGAGTTCCTGGCCAACATGTCGCACGAGCTGCGCACGCCGCTCAACAGCCTGCTGATCCTGTCCAAAATGCTCAGCGAGAACGCGCAGGGGAACCTCAGCGCCAAGCAGGTGGAGTTCGCCCGAAACATCCACAGCGCCGGCGCCGACCTGCTGGGCCTGATCAACGACATCCTGGACCTGTCGAAGATCGAGAGCGGCACGGTCACCCTCGACATCGGCGAGATGTCGTTCGCCAGCCTCCGCGACCAGACCGATCGCACCTTCTCGCAGCTGGCTCAGGACAAGAAGCTGGACTTCTTCATCAACATCGACCCCGCCCTGCCGCGCTCGATGTATACCGACGACAAGCGCCTGCAACAGGTGATCAAGAACCTGCTGTCCAACGCCTTCAAGTTCACCCAGGCCGGTTCGGTGCGCCTGACCATCGCCCGGGCGGACGACGGCTGGGCCAGCGGCAACGATCACCTGAACAAGGCCGGCCAGGTGTTGGCCTTCTCGGTCGAGGATACCGGCATCGGCATCCCCGAGGACAAGCAGCGGATCATCTTCGAGGCCTTCCAGCAGGCGGACGGCACCACCAGCCGCAAGTACGGCGGCACGGGCCTAGGCCTCTCGATCAGCCGCGAGATCACCCGTCTGCTGGGCGGCGAACTGCGGGTCGTCTCGACCCCTGGGCAGGGCAGCACCTTCACCCTGTACCTGCCGCTGAACTTCAGCCCGGCGGCCCAGCCCACGCCGGCGCAGCCGCTGCGTCCCTCCACCTCGCCGGTCCAGACCTTCCGTCTGTCGACCACCGAGGCCGGATCGGCCGAGCCGGCCGAGACGGTGGTCGACGACCGTGAGCAGATCGAGCCCGGCGAACCGGTGATCCTGATCGTCGAGGACGACACCCGCTTCGCTTCGATCCTGCTGTCGCTGGTGCGCGACAGCGGTTTCAAGGGCGTTGTCACGGGCGAGGGCTCGGCCGTGCCGTCCCTGGCTCGCCGGTTCAATCCCGACGCCATCATGCTGGACATAGGCTTGCCGGACATGGACGGCCTGGCGCTGCTGGACCTGCTCAAGCGCACGCCCGACACCCGCCACATCCCGGTGCAGGTGATCTCGGCCGATGACCATGGAGGGTTGGGTCTGTCCATGGGCGCCTTCGGCTTCACCAGCAAGCCGGTGGAGCGCGAGGCGGTGGCGTCGACCCTGGAGAAGGTCAAGAAGCTGGTCGCCGAGACCGGCCGCGCCCCGATCCTGGTCGGCGGCGAGGGCCAGGCGGCCGACACGCTGCGCGAGGCGATCGGGGCCGTGAAGGTCGTGCCCGACCTCTCGGAGCTGCCGGATGAAGCCTTCACCGATGAGGGCGGATGTCTGGTGATCGACGTCGGCGCGGGCCCGGTCGGCCCGTTCATTGACACGCTGAAGCAGCGTAGCGCTGCGTCGGGGGTGGCCGTGCTCTACGCGCCCGACGACCTGGATCCCGAGGAGGATCGCCGGTTGCGGCTCGCGGTGTTCTCGGGCCTGGCGCGCCTGGCGCGGACGCCCGAGCAGCTGATCGACCACGTCACCATGTCACTGCACGCGCCGCTAGATCGCCTGTCCCCGCCGGCCAAGGCGATGATCGCTCACAGTCGCCACGCTGACGCGGTCCTGACCGGGCTGACCGCGGTGGTGATCGACGACGACATCCGCAACATCTTCTCGCTGGCCAGCGCCCTGGAGGAGTACGGTATCGAGCTGCGCTACGCCGAGAGCGGCCGGGAGGGCCTCGAGCTTCTCGACAGCCTCCCGGCGGTGGATATGGTGCTGGTCGACATCATGATGCCCGACATGGACGGCTACGAGACCATGCGCGAAATCCGGGCCCGACCGCGGTTCTCCGATTTGCCGGTGATCGCGGTCACCGCCAAGGCGATGAAGGGCGACCGCCAGAAGTGCATCCAGGCGGGGGCGTCCGACTATGTCTCCAAACCGGTGGATATCGACCAGCTGATCTCGGTCCTGCGGGTGTCGGTCCAGCGGACCGACGCTCAGCGCCTGGCCGGGGACAACGTCGTGGCCATCCACAGCGCCGCAGCGCAATGAGTGTACCCGCTGTAAAGCACCAAGCGGTCCCACCACCCGAGGACCGGCTCAAGACGAGAATCCTCATCGTCGATGACGATGAGCGCAACGCGTTCGCCGCGATCCAAGCGCTGGAGAACTTGGGTCAGGAGCTTGTCGTCGCCCGGTCGGGCGAGGAGGCACTGCGTCATCTGCTGACCGATGATTTCGCGGTGATCCTGCTGGACCTTCACATGCCGGGGATGGACGGCTACGAGACGGCCGAGCTGATCCGCCAGCGCCGCCGTAACCGCGACGTGCCGATCGTCTTCCTGACGGCGGTGTTCCGCGACGAGGCCCACATCTTCAAGGCCTATTCGGCTGGGGCTGTCGACGTGGTGTTCAAGCCGGTCGATCCCTTCATCCTTCGCTCCAAGGTGCAGGTGCTGGTTGATCTGCACATCAAGACCCTGGAGCTGGAACAGCAGTCGGAGAGCCGACGCCTGCTGATCGAGGAGAACGCCCGGATCCACGCCGAGAAGCTGGCGGCCGAGCGGGCCCTGCGCCGCACCCAGGAGCGCCAGGAGGCGATCCTGCGCGCCCTGCCGGTGGTCTTCCATGCTCGCACGGCCGACGCGCCCTACGAGCCGCTGTTCGTCGGCGGCAACGTGATCGAGCTGACCGGATTCTCGGCCGACCATTTCCTGGCCTCCGCCGAGTTCGGCATCAGCCGGGTGCATCCGGACGATGTCGACATCGTGGTGCGAGCCCAGGCCGAGGCCCGCAAGTCGGGGGCCTACAACTGTGAATACCGGTGGCAGTGCGCCGACGGGTCGTACCGATCGCTGATCGACCAGGGCGTGCTGGCCCAGGACGAGGAGAGCGGCCGCCAGGTTGTCTTCGGCACCCTGCTGGACAATACCGAGCGCCGGGGGCTGGAGGAGCAGCTCAGCCATGCGCGCAAGATGGAGGCCGTGGGCCAGTTGACGGGCGGCGTCGCTCACGATTTCAATAACTTGCTGACGGTGGTTCTCGGCAATATCGAGCTGATCAAGCGGCGGACGGGCGACCAGCACGAGCTGGCCCGGCAGATCGAAGCCGTGCGGCTGGCGGCTGAGAAGGGCGGGGCTCTGACCCGTCAGCTGCTGGCGTTCTCGCGCCGCCAGCGCCTCAACCCCCTGACGGTCGACCTCAATGGGCTGATCTCCGACTTCGCGCCGCTGCTGCGCCAAGCGGTCGGCGAGGCGGTCAGTATCGAGCTGGACCTGGCGGCCGAACCGCTGCCCGCTCACCTGGACCCCGCCCAGTTCGAGAGCGCCCTGCTGAACCTGGCGGTCAACGCCCGCGATGCGATGGAGGGCGGCGGTGTCCTGTCGGTGGCGACGAAGGCGATCGGCGGCGACGATCCCCGTATCCTGGTGACCGTGCGCGACACCGGCCAGGGCATGGACGCGGACGTGGCCTCGCGCATCTTCGAACCGTTCTTCACCACCAAGGAGATCGGGAAGGGTTCGGGCCTGGGCCTGTCCCAGGTCTACGGCTTCGTCCGGCAATCGGGCGGCGAGGTCACAGTGGTCAGTTCGCCGGGGCAGGGCGCGGTGTTCGAGATTTCCCTCCCGCGCAGCCAGGCGGCGCCGAGCGAGCGCGGCGTGGCGGGTGAGGCGGCCGAGATCGCGCGCGGTTCGGAGCGGGTGCTGGTAGTCGAGGACGACCCGGCGGTGCTGGCCATGGCGGTCGAGACGCTGGAGGGGCTGGGCTATCAGGTCACGACCGCCGAGACGGCCGCCGCGGCGCTGAAGAAGCTGAAGAGTCGCAAGGCGTTCGACCTGTTGTTCTCCGACGTGGTCATGCCGGGCGGGGTCAACGGCGTTGAGCTGGCGCACGCCGCGCTCAAGGTGCGGCCAGAGCTCAAGGTCCTGCTGACCTCCGGCTATGTCGGCGACGAGGCCGCGTCCTGGGCCAATGAATTCCCGATGATCGACAAGCCTTATCTGGGGCCTGCCCTGGCGGCCAAGGTCCGGGCCGTGCTGGACGCGGAGGTCCCGGGCGTCGAGCCGGCCAAGGCCAAGCGGGGCTGATAGGCGAAGCTTTCGACTCCGGACGCCTTGTCGCCGCGCCGGGCGAGACCATCTGACAAGCTCGGCCGCGCTGGTAGGGGGCGGCCTTTTGCTTTCGGAGCCGACCATGACCGATCTCTCAGCCTTTCCGATCACCCAGCGCTGGCCCGCTCAGCATCCCGACCGCTTGCAGCTCTACAGCCTGCCCACGCCGAACGGGGTGAAGGTGTCGATCATGCTGGAAGAGATCGGCCTGCCGTATGAGCCGCATACGATCGACATCACGAAGAACGAGACCTGGATCCCCGAATTCCTGTCGCTGAACCCCAACGGCAAGATCCCCGCGATCATCGATCCGGACGGCCCGGGCGGTAAGCCCTTCGGTCTGTTCGAGTCCGGCGCGATCCTGGTCTATCTGGCGGAGAAGACCGGCAAGTTCCTGCCCAAGGACCCGGCCCAGCGCTACGAGACCCTGGCCTGGGTGTTCTTCCAGATGGCGGCCATCGGCCCGATGTTCGGCCAGGTGGGCTTCTTCCACAAGTTCGCGGGCAAGGACTACGAGGACAAACGGCCGCGCGACCGCTACGTGGCCGAGTCCAAGCGTCTGTTGGGCGTGCTGGAGAGCCGTCTGGCCGACCGGGACTGGATCATGGGCGACGAATACACCATCGCCGACATCGCCACCCTGGGCTGGGTGCGCAACCTGGTCGGCTTCTACGGCGCGGGCGACCTGGTCGACTACGCCGGCCTCAAGCATGTGCCCGCCTGGCTGGAGCGCGGCTTGGCCCGTCCGGCGGTCCAGCGCGGCCTCGAAATCCCCAAGCGCCCCTAGGCGGGTTCGCCGCCCCGCCAGGTCCGGTGGGGCGGCTCAGACCCCGCGCTCTGTTGTCGCGGTCGGCCTTAACGGGTTTTGCGGACCTTTGGGTTCATATCGCCCCGTCGGAGGGGCGCATGGACCACAACGAAGTGAGGCGGATTCGGGCGCTCCAGAGCTACGGTGTTCTGGACACGTCGCCTGACGTCGCCTTCGATCGCGTGACCCAGTTGGCGTGCGATCTCTTCGACGCGCCTATCGCCCTGGTCTCGCTGATCGATGAAGAGCGGCAGTGGTTCAAGTCGCGCCAAGGGATGGCCGAGTGCTCGACGCCTCGGAGCGAAGGCTTTTGCAGCGTCGCTATCGAACAAGGCCCGGACACCGTGATGGTCGTCGAAGACGCCACGCGGGATGGGCGTTTCGCTGGCTATCCGGCGGTGGTCGGCGACATGGGCGTCCGCTTCTATGCCGGCGCCGTGCTGACCTCGCCCGAGGGCCACAACCTCGGCACGCTCTGCGTCATTGACACCAAGCCTCGCCCGCGCCCCACTGATCGCGAGCTGGCCCGGTTGCAATCCCTGGCGCGCATGGTCGTCGACGCGCTGGAGCGCATGCGCATCAGCCGTGTGCGCTGGGAGCAGGCGCGGCTGCTGAAGCTGGCCGAGACCATGTCGGGCGTCGCGCATTGGCGCTACGACCTCGTTACCGGCGAGGTCTACTGGTCGGACCTGCTCTACGAAATCCGCGGCGCGGATCGCCGGACCTATGTTCCGACCTATCTGTCGGGGCTGCAGGCCTTCCATCCCGACGACCAGGACCTGGTCTCCGAGCGCCTGGCCGACGCGATCTCGACCAAGACGACCTCCAGCTTTCAGGCGCGGATGATCCGACCGGACGGCGAGGTTCGGGTAGTCCAGTCCAAGGCCGGCTGCGAGCTGGACGAGCGTGGCCAGGCGGTGGCGCTGATCGGCCTCTTTCAGGACGTGACCGAACAGGTGCGCAATCTCGAGAACCTGACCGCCAGCGAGGCCCGCTACCGGCTCCTGGCCGAGAACACCTCGGACGTCATCGTCCGCTGCGCTTTGGACGGCACGCTGCTCTACGTCTCGCCCGCCTGCCGGGAGATGGGCTACGAGCCCGAAGACCTCGTGGGCACGGCGTACGACCGTCTGGTGCACCCGGACGACCGAAAACGCCTGCTGGCCAACTCCAAGCCGCTGTTCGCGGGTGAGGCGCCCGATCCCTTGGCGGACCGGCAGCATCGCTATCGGGCCGCCGACGGGCGTTGGGTCTGGTTCGAGGGTAATCCCCATGTCGTCCGCGACGCGAACGGCCGCGCGACCGAGATCGTCAATGTCTTCCGCGACATCACCGAGCGCAAGGAGCAGCTGGAGCTGTTCGAGAACGCTTTCGAGCATGCGCCGATCGGCAAGTGTCTGGTCGGGCTGGACGGGACCTTCCTGAAGGTCAATCCGATGCTGTGCGAGATGGTGGGTTACAGCCGCGAGGAGCTGCTGGCGCTGGACTTCCAGGCCATCACCCACCCCGATGACCTCGAGGCCGATCTCGGCCTGGTCGCCGACCTCTATAACGGCCTGATCTCGACCTACCGGATGGACAAGCGCTACATCCGCAAGGACGGCTCGATCATCTGGATCCAGCTGGCGGTGTCGCGGGTGGACAATCCCGACGGCTCGCCGCGCTACTTCATCTCGCAGATTGAGGATCTGACCGCCCGGCGGGAGGCCGAGGCCGCGATGAAGGAGAGCGAGGCCCGCTACCGGCTGATGGCCGAAAACACCACCGACATGATCCTGACCGCCGGTCTGGACGGCAAGATCACCTTCGTGGCCGCCTCTTGCCAGGAGATCACCGGCTACGCGCAGACCGACGTCATCGGGCGCGGCGCCGCCGACCTGGCGCATCCGGAAGAACGTGTCCGCGTTCGCCGGGTCTATCGCAACCTGCTGAAGGGCCGGGCCGCCGGGCGCGTGCGTTGGCGGGTGTCGCACAAGACCGCCGGCCGCGAGGTCTGGTTGGAATCCAACCCATCGCTGCTGCGCGATCCGACCAGCGACGCGCCCACGGGGTTCCTGGACGTGATCCGCGACGTCACCGCCCAGGTCAAGCAGGAGGAGGCTCTCGCGGCCGCTCGGGCCGAAGCCGAGGCCGCCGCCGTCGTGAAGGGCGAGTTCATGGCCAATATGAGCCATGAGATCCGCACGCCCCTCACGGCGGTCATTGGCTTCTCGGGGCTTCTGGCCCAGCGCCCCGAACTGGACGAGGTGTCCCAGCGCTACGTGCAGCGCGTGTCGAGCGCCGGCCAAGCCCTGCTGGCGATCGTCAATGATGTGCTCGATTTCTCCAAGCTCGAGGCCGGTCAGGTCGAGATCACGCCCCGGGCGGTCTCGCCCCTCACGGTGGCCCGAGACGCCCTGGCCCTGTTCGCGCCCCAGGCCGACGCCAAGGGGTTGTGGCTGGAGTGCCAGGCCGAGGGCGAGCTGCCTGAGCGGGTGATGATGGACCCGGACCGCGTCCGCCAGGTGCTGCTCAATCTGGTGGGCAACGCGGTCAAGTTCACCAGGCAGGGCGCCGTGCGCCTGTATGTCGGCTATGACCCCGACGCGGCCCGGCTGCGGATGCGGGTCGAGGACACCGGCGAAGGCATGAGCGTCGAGCAGCAGACCAAGCTGTTCCAGCGC
>JAGIBE010000027.1:9094-9311 GCA_017744495.1 Caulobacter sp.
GAGCAGGCCGCCGGCCTGGGCGGTGAGGCGCCGGCTCCGGCGCAATCGGCTGACACGCGCCGTCTGGACGGGGTGCGGGTGCTGGTGGTCGACGACAATTTCGTCAATCGCGAGCTGGCGCGCACGGTGCTGGAGCATATGGGAGCCGAGGTCGCGGAGGCTGGCGACGGTCGCGCGGCGATCGCCGCCGCCACCGTGGAGCCGTTCGACTGCATCC
>JAGIBE010000028.1 GCA_017744495.1 Caulobacter sp.
GGCGAATTGGGCCGAGCGCAGGGGCGGGGCGTCGGGGAATGTCCGTTGGGCCGTCTCGACGCACAGGGCCGCCGACAGCCCGCCATAGGTCGTGCGGCCCTGGCGCCAGTCGTCGGTGACGTGGGCGGTCCAGCCTGTCTCGGTGGCGGTCATGGCGGCGATCAGGTCGGTGTAGGCGGTCACGCGGGGGGCTTTCGGTTTGTTTCGCGTGCGAAGGTTCGTTTTCTTTCGCTACGGAAGTCAAGGGCGCGCGACACAGCTTCGCCGCCTCACGCGATGCCTCGCTGAGCTGATGGAAAGGGCTGCGGAGCGCCGGACATCGTCCGGAGTGTGAGTTGTGTGTACCGTTTCGACGAAGCCCGTCGCTCCGCGCCATCGTTTTCCAAGAGCTGCCGGCAGGTGGCGCTTTTAACGCCTTACCGACATCGCCCCCGGCGGACGGGTCCCGCAGCATCGGGATCCCCGGACCGCGTGCGTAACCCCCGCACGCCTGCTGCTTTCGCCAGCCCTCGAACTCCACCGTTTCTGTCATCCAGGCCCGGCAAGGCCAGAAGCGCGAGGTTTGGTCCTGTCATACCCACGCGACCAGGACCGCCGACTGAGCTCTCCGCTCGATCGCCTCTCGCCGCCGCATCGGTCGCTGGCCATGCGCCCTTTCCCGCGTCGAGGTGAGCCCATCATGCGGCCGCCGTGTAAGGGTGAGGGGAATAAAGATTTAGCACAGGGGTTTCAGTAGTTTGCCCGCCGCGGTGACGGGGACGCACACTCATTTCCACTGCCTGAGCGGGCTGATCCGCCGAGCGTCGGGTGGTGTGTGTCCCCTCCTTCGGTCGCGGCGCCGTGAGGTAAGCGCCAACCTCAGCGGATGGCTTAGGGGACACGCACTCACTCTGAGCGCTGCGGGAGCCCGGCCATCTCAGTGGAATGAGTGCATCTCCCCGATGATAGAAAGGAGCTTCCCCTTGAACCGGTTCGTCGTGATCTCCGGCTGCTCCGGCGGCGGCAAGTCGACCTTGCTCGTCGAGCTCCAGCGGCGCGGCTGCGCCGTGGTCGAGGAACCTGGGCGGCAGATTGTTCGCGAGGAGATGGCGGGCGACGGCAGGGCGCTGCCCTGGGTCGATCCGGCGGCGTTCGCCCGGCGGGCGGTGGTCATGGCGTTGGCGGATCGGGAGCGAGCGCCGACGGACGGCTGGGTTTTCTTCGACCGGAGTCTGGTCGATGCGGCCGCCGCCTTGGAGCACGCGACGGGCGAGGCGGCGCTGGAGCCGCTGGGGCGGGCGCACCGCTATCATCGGCGAGTGTTCCTGGCCCCGCCCTGGCTGGAAATCTACATGAACGACCCGGAGCGGCCGCACGGGTTCGAGGCGGCTTCCGCGGAGTACAGGCGACTGGTCGCTGCTTATGAGACGCTGGACTACGAGGCGGTGGTCCTGCCGAAGGTCGAGGTCGGCGCGCGGGCGGACTTCGTGCTGAAGGCGCTGGGGGAGTAAGGTCGGGGACATGCCCTCGCGGCGTGTCCCCAACCGCTTGGCGCCGTGCGAGGTCTGGGGACACGCCGCGAGGGCATGTCCCCGGCCGCGTTACTCGCCCTTCAGCTTGCGATCGAAGAACTCCAGATGCGTCTTCAGCACGTGGAGGCCCTTGGTCTTGCTGCCGGGGGCGCTGTGGCGTTCGCCCGGATAGAGCATCATCTCGAACGGGATGGCCTTGGTCTCCATTGCCGCGATCAGGCGGGTGCTGTTCTCGAAGATGACGTTGTCGTCGGCCATGCCGTGCAGCAGCAGCAGGCTGCCGGGCTTGAGGTTCTTCAGGCGGCCCAGGACGTCGGAATTGGCGTAGCCGTCCTTGTTCTCGTCCGGCTTGCCCATGAACTGCTCGGTGTAGTGGGTGTCGTAGAGGCCCCATTCGGTGGGCGGCGCGCCGGCGGCGCCGGCCTTGAACGGGGTATTCGGCGCGGTCATCAGCATCAGGGTCATGAACCCGCCGTACGACCAGCCCATCACGCCCAGCTTGTCGGCGTCGACATAAGGAAGGCCGGCCAGGAACCTGGCGCCGGCCAGCTGGTCCTCGACCTCGACAGTGCCCATGCGACGGTCGAGAGCCCGCTTGAACTTGGCCGAGCGGTTGGTGCTGCCGCGGTTGTCCAGCTTGAAGATGACATAGCCGTCTTCCAGGTACGGGCGCTCGCGCACGCTCTGCCACGAACGGCTGACGGTCTGGGCGTGCGGGCCGCCATAGACCGAGACGATGGCCGGATACTTCCTGGCCGGATCGAAGCCGATCGGCTTGAGAATCTCGTAGTGCAGCACCTCGCCGTCGGACGCCTTCAGCGTGCCGTACTCCGGCACGGGCAGGGTGGCGGCGTAGGGCGCGTAGGGGTGGCTGGCGTCCAGCCTGTTCTCCTCGATCCAGCGCACGCGCTTGCCGGTGTTGTCGTAGAGCGCCGTCTGGGGCGGGGTCTTGGGATCGCTGTACCCGGCGGTGAAGGCGCCGCCCGTCTCGGCGACCTTGGCGGTCCACCAGCCGCCGGCCGGGGTCAAGGCCTTGGGCTTGCCGGGCTTGGCGTAGGAGACCTCATAGATGCGGCGCTCCAGCGGCGTGTCGATCGAGGCTGAGAAGATGGCGGTCTTGCGGGCCTCGTCCACGCCCTCCAGGGCGTTCACCGGCCAGTCGCCCTGGGTGATCTGGGCGATCAGCTTGCCGCTGGCGGCGTAGTGGTAGAGGTGCTTGTAGCCCGACTTCTCGGACGACCACAGGAAGCTGCCGTCCTTAAGCGGCCTGAAGTCGTCGGAAAGCTCGATCCAGTGGGCGTCGGTGTCGGTGACGATCGTCTTTCCCTGGCCGGTGGCCGGGTCATAGGCGATCAACTCGACGGTCTTCTGGTCGCGGGTCTGGCGCTGGACGTACAGGGTCTTGCCGTCGGCCGACCAGTCGACGCGGGCGACATAGATGTCCTTGTTGGCGCCCAGGTCGATCTGGACGGTCTTGCCGGTGGCCAGGTCCTGCACGAACAGGTCGACCACGGCGTTGGGACGGCCGGCGCGGGGATAGCGCTGCTCGACCACCGTGGCGCCGCCCGGGCCGATGTCGGCGCGCGGGATGACGTCGACGCCGCTCTCGTCGACGCGGGTGTAGGCGATGCTGGTCTCGCTGGGGTTCCACCAGTAGCCGGTGAAGCGGTCCATCTCCTCCTGGGCCACGAACTCCGACGTGCCGAACGACAGGGCGTCCTTGCCCTGAGTGGTCAGAGCCTTCTCGGCCCCGCCGCCCAACGGCTTGATGTAGAGGTTCTGGTCGCGGACGTAGGAGACGAAGCCGCCCTTGGGCGAGACCTTGGCGTCGACCTCGTCGCCCGGGGTGTCGGTCAGGCGGGTGACCTTGCCGTCGGCGATGGTGTCCAGATAGAGGTCGCCGTCCAGCGGCACCAGGATGAAGCGGCCTTCCTCGTCCCAGCTGTATTCGACGATGCCGCGGGCCGAGACGCGGGCGCGTTCGCGGCGGGCCTTCTCGGCTTCGGACAGCTCCTTGCCGCCCGACGACAGAGCCGCCGAGTCGATCAGGCGATAGGGCTCGCCGCCCTTGACGTCGGCCGCCCACAGGTCCTGGACGCTGGCCGCCTCGGCTTTGCCCTTCAGATAGGTGACGCGCTTGCCGTCGGGCGAGAGGGCGACGCCCTTGGCCGTGGGGCCGTTGAGGGCCGGGTCGGCGAAGATCCGCTCCGGGGTCAGTTTTTCCGCCAGGACCGGCGACGACAGGGCGAGGCAGGCCGCGATGGCCAGGAGGGAGGGTCTGATCATGGCGCAGGACGCTAGTGGCGAGCGTGGCCGTTGTCAGCAGGAAAGCGTGGATGAACGTCGTGTAACGAAGTTCTCGCGTCCGTGATCCGATGTGATCGCCCTATGATTGCGCGGCGTCGCGGCATGCATACCTGAAGCGTGGCCGCTGTTTCATGGAGCGATGATCGCTTCCCAGGCGGCCATATGGGGCTACCTAAATGTCTAACGTCTTGGCGTTGGGACCGCTGGTCGGTTCGGCGCTTTTCGTCGTGCTCGCCGCGGCGTTCGTCGCGCTCTCGGGCATGATCCGCTACATCGGCAACAACCGCGTCGCGGTGGTCGAGAAGCTGTGGAGCCGGCGCGGTTCGATCGCCGGCGGCCTGATCGCGCTGAAGGAGGAGGCGGGCTTCCAGCCCGACGTCCTGCGCGGCGGCCTGCACTTCTTCTTCCCGTTCCAGTACCGGCTGCACGTCCAAACCCTGGTGACGATCCCGCAGGGGCGGATCGGCTATGTCTTCGCGCGTGACGGCGCGCCGCTGCAGGCCGACCAGGCCCTGGCCGCCAATCCGGAGGGCGTCGACTTCCAGAACGCCCGCGCCTTCCTCGAGGCCGGCGGCCAGAAGGGCCCGCAGCGCAAGATCCTGCGCGAGGGCGCCTACGCCATCAACCTGGCCCAGTTCGTGGTGGTGACCAAGGACCGCACCTTCGCCCTCAGCCTGGACAAGGCCGAGGAGGCGCTGCTGGCCCAGATGGCCGAGGTGATCGAAGAGCGCGGCGGTTTCGAGCCGGTCGTGATCAAGGACGCCGACGACCAGATCGGGGTGATCACTGTCCATGACGGCCCCGGCCTGCCCGCGGGCGAACTGATCGCGCCCCTGGTGGGCGGCGACCCCGACGACCCGTCGACCTTCCACAACAGCTTCCAGGAGGCCGGCAAGTTCCTGGCCGCCGGCGGCCGCAAGGGACGCCAGCTGCAGGTGCTGGTCGAGGGCACCTATTACATCAACCGGCTGTTCGCGACCGTCGAGCGGATCAACAAGACCGTGGTCGAGGTCGGCCAGGTGGGCGTGGTGGTGTCCTATACCGGCGCCCAAGGGGCCGACACGTCGGGCGAGGGCTATCGCCACGGCGAGCTGGTGGCCAACGGCGAGCGCGGCGTGTGGCGTGATCCGCTGCTGCCGGGCAAGTACGCCTTCAACACCTATGCCGGCCGCGTGACCATGGTGCCGACCACCAACTTCATCCTGAAGTGGGAGACGATGGCCGTGGGCTCGCACAAGTTCGACGAGAACCTGGCCGAGGTGTCGCTGATCACCCGCGACGCGTTCGAGCCGACCCTGCCGGTCTCGGTCGTGGTGCACATCGACTACCGCAAGGCGCCGCTGGTCATCCAACGGTTCGGCGACATCAAGAAGCTGGTCGAGCAGACCCTGGACCCGATGGTCAGCGCCTACTTCAAGAACATCGGCCAGACCCGCACCCTGATCGAGCTGCTGCAGGACCGCTCGGCGATCCAGGGGCAGTCGAGCGAGGAGATGAAGGCCAAGTTCGGGCTCTATAACCTGGAGTTGCAGGAGGTGCTGATCGGCACGCCGCGTCCCGCGGCCAGCGGCGATGACCAGATCGAGAAGATCCTGACCCAGCTGCGCCAGCGGCAGATCGCCGACGAGCAGGTCGGCACCTACGAGCGGCAGAAATTCGCCGCCCAGAAGGAGCGCGAGCTGCGCGAGGCCGAGGCCTTGGCCAAGCAGCAGACGGCGATCACCGAAAGCCAGCTGTCGATCCAGGTGCAGCAGAACGCCGGTAAGGCCAACCTGGCTCGCTCGGAGCAGGAGGCCCAGCAGCGTCGGACGCTGGCCAAGGCCGAGGCCGACGCCACCCGCCTGCTCGGCGAGGGCGAAGCCGGCAAGGTCGTGGCCCTGGCCCGCGCCGAGGCCGAGAAGGTGACCAAGGTGGGTCTGGCGACCGCCGAGGCCATCGCCAGCCAGGTCGAGGCCTCGGGCGGCGCCCGCTACCAGCTGGCCCGTCAGGTCGCCGAGCGCTTCGCCGAAGCCCTGGAGACCAGCGGTGTCGATGTGGTGCCCAAGGTCCAGATCACTGGCGCGGGCTCCGGCGAGGGGGCTGCGGGCGGCGTGATGCAGGCCCTGCTGACCCTTCTGATGTCCGAGAAGCTGGGTCTGGCGGTCGAGGCCGCCCCGGTCCAGTACGAGGAGCAGGCGGCCGAGTAGGGACTTGGTGGTGCGGCGAATGCGTCAGCTCGCCGCACCGTTAGGAATCGCTTGCAACGGCAGTCTGTTAGCGCTACCAGACGTCCGTGAGGCGCCGAGCGCCTCTGCCCTTCCTGGGCGTTTCCTCCCTAACGACTTTACAAGCCCGGTCCGTTTGGTCCGGGCTTTCTTTTTGCCCGATTGGCCGGATACTCGCGGGATAGGCCGAGAGGATGTGTCCATGACCGCTGGCAAGCCGCCCAAGAAGAGCGAGATGCTCGAGGTCCGTCTGCCGTACGAGACCAAGGTCGCGTTCATGGCGCGGTGCCGCGAGACGCGACGCACGGCCAGCGAGGCGGTCCGGGTGTTCATCGATCAGGAGCTTGAAGGGCGGACGGCCAGGCCGGGTCGATCCAACCTGGTCTGGCGCGTCGTGGCCGCCGCCGTGGCCGGCCTGGCGGTCGGCGCGGTCGCCGCGCCCTCGCTCGCCCGTCCGCTGGCGGTCCACACGGCCTTCGACCGGCTGGACGCCAATCACGACGGCGTGCTGAGCTACGCGGAATACAGCCGGCGCTAGTCGGGGACATGCCCTTGCGGCGTGTCCCCAAGTTCAAGCGCCGAGCCTGCTGCTGGGGACACGCCGCAAGGGCATGTCCCCGTCAGCGGATCGGCTTCAGCAGCCGGTCGAACTGCAGGTTCGCCCAGGTCCACGGCTTGAGGATCGACGCGCCTGGTTTCCAGGAGACCAGCACGAACTTGGCCCTGCCCACCAGGTTCTCGGCCGGCAGCAGGCCCACGCCCAGTTCGCGGGGCCAGCGGCTGTCCAGCGAGTTGTCGCGGTTGTCGCCCATCACGAAGTACTGGCCTTGAGGCACGACATAGACCTCGGTGTCGTCGCCCGGTCGTTCGGGACCACCGTCATAGGTGACATATTGGCGGCCGTTCGGGGCGCGCTCTCGGATCGCTAGGACCGGCCGGTCGGGCGCGTCGTGGTCCTGCATCAGAGCGATCGGCGCTTGCGCCAAGGGCTGGCCGTTGACGAAGACCTGGCCGCCGCGGATCTGGACCCGGTCGCCGGGCAGGCCGATCACGCGCTTGATCCAGGTCTGGCTTGGATCACGCGGCAGGCGGAACACCACCACGTCGCCGCGCCGGGCGGTGCGGCCCAGCAGGCGGCCCTCGAACAGCGGCGGGTTCAGCGGAAACGACGCGCGGCTCCAGCCGTAGGCCAGCTTGGAGACCACGATGTAGTCGCCGGTGACCAGGCCCGGCTCCATTGAGGACGAGGGGATGGTGAAGGGCTGGAAGATGATGATCCGCAGGACCAGGGCGATGCCGAGGGCGACGCCGACGGTGCGGACGATGTCGATGATCTCGCGGCCGAGGCCGGTCGAGGGCGGAACGGGGGAGGCGGTGGTGTCGGTCATGGCCCGATGACGACCCGCGCCATCGCGGAAGGCCAGAAAAGCCCTGTCGGGACAGCCGCGAAATCCTGTCCGGACACGAAAAAGGGCCGGAGGTCGCCCTCCGGCCCTTCGTCTCTCACGTGACGCCGAAGCCTAGAACTGCTTGCGGATCGTCACGTAGTATTGGCGCGGGGCGCCCGGCAGCAGGGTCATGGCCGTGCCCGACGGGTCGACCTTGGACGCGCCGCCCGAACCCACCGTCGAGATGTAGTCCTCGTCGGTCAGATTGGTGATGTTGGCCTGGATCTCCAGGCCGCGCAGCCAGCTGTTGGTCTCGCCGCTGAAGCGGTAGCCCGCCGTCAGGTCGGCGACGGTGAAGCCGTCGACCTTCCCGCCGTTGTTCTCGAACGTGTACCAGCGCGAGCTGGTGTAGCTGACGCCGAGATTGGCGAAGACGCCCGCGCCGTGGTCGTAGCCCAGCACGGCCTTGAACAGGTGCTTGGGCGTGAAGACCACGTCCTTGCCCTTGGTGTGCATGGCCACCGCGCCGTTCGCGCCGGGGACGTCGTCCTGGTACTGGGAGTCGTTGTAGGCGTAGGAGCCGTACAGCGACCAAGCCTCGGTGATCTGGTACTGGCCGGCCAGTTCCACGCCCTTGGTCTCGACCGAGCCGACGTTCGACAGCACCGCGGGCAGACCCAGGATCGGCGGGGCCGTGCTGGCGCTGTCCAGGCGGTTTTCGAAGTCGACGTGGTAGAGCGCGGCCACGCCCTGGAAGCGGTCGGTCTTGTAGCGGACGCCGCCCTCGAAGGTCTTGGAGGTCTCGGGCTCGAGGTTGTCGCGGATGTAGTCGACCACGGCCTGGTTCTGCGAGGCGAACGGGCCCGAGGTGGCGGCCGAGACGAAGGCGGCCATGTTCTCGGTGTAGCCGCCGAACAGCTCCACGCCGTTGTTCAGGTCATAGACGACGCCGACCTGGGGCAGGAAGCTGTCCTTGGACTCGATCTTGCCGTTCACCGAGCCGACGATCGACTTGATCTCGTTCTCGACCTTCAGGGCCTTGAAGCCGAAATTCACCTTCAGGGCGTCGGTCACCGACCAGACGTCCTGGATGTAGCCCGTCGTGGTCTTGGTGTTGAACTTGTAGTCCCACGAGGTCTTGAAGGGGTTGGACTGGAAGTCCAGCGGGTCGCGCGACGGCGCCGACAGGGTCTCGGCGTAGAAGCGACGGGCCTGGTGGAAGTCGTTGTCCTCGGTCCAGAAGCCGGCGCTGATCGCATGCGCGCCCAGGTCGACATAGACGTTGCCGATCAGACCCTTGCGATCGATGTCGTACTCGGTGGTGCGGATCGACAGCGGCGCGGCGTTCGAGCCGACCGTGCCGTAGCCCGGGCTGACCTGATAAGGCGTGTACCAGAGGCCTTGGCCCTGGTTCTGGTGCCCGTAGCCGGTCAAGTCGAAGCGGGCCGTCTCGCCCAGGTCGTGCTTGAGGGTGACGGCGTAGAGGTCGTCGTCACGGATGCCGGCGCCGGCGTAGTAGGCGTCGTCCGGATTGGCCACGCCGTACTGGGCGTAGGGGTTGGTCCCGTTGCCGGTCCAGTAGCCCGAGGCCGGGTCCAACTGGCCTGACAGGTAGAGCGCCGGGTTGTTCAGCACGGCGGCCACGCCGACGGCCTTGTTCCAGTCGGGCTGGAAGTTGTCCCAGTCGCGGCCCAGGCGCTTGATCATGTCGAACGACATGTCCTGGTAGTCCTGCTCGCGGCGCTCGGAGTGGTTCCAGAACGCGGTCAGCGAGCCGGTCTCGCCCAGGGGCAGCACGACCTTGGCGTCGTACTGGCGCTGCTTCTGCTCGCTGCCGCCCTTCCACTTGTCGG
>JAGIBE010000029.1 GCA_017744495.1 Caulobacter sp.
ATCTGGGCCAACATAGCGAAGACGATCGCATCGACACTGGTGGGCCGGTGCCCCATCATGAAGGACTTGTTCCCCAGCATCTCCGACAGGGCGTTCAGCGACCAGGCGCCCAGCTCCACGATCTCCTCAGGCGAATGGCGGCCCATGCCGACGGCCTTAAGGGTGGTCTGCACCGTCCCCAGCAGGCCATCGATGGCTTCGGCCTTGGCCTCGCCTGACATGCCGTCGAACCAGCGAGCCGGCCCCTTGGCGAAATTGCCGTCGTCGAAGAACCGGAAGTGGCAGCTGGCCCACCCCAGATGGTTCTCGACCATCCGCTCGATCGCCCAGGCCTGGCCGCGCTGGGCCTTGGTCAGGCCCGCGTCCAGATCGACGCCGTAGCTCCGCTCGATATAGGCGCGGATGAAGGTGGAGTCGGCGACCTTGATCCCGTCGTCGTCGATCCACGGCAGCTGGCCCTTGGGCGAGGTTTCCGGATGGGCCGGGACCTTCTCGTACCAGAGGCCGGCCATCTTCAGATGGATCTCGGTCTTGGTGACATAGGGGCTGCCCTCGGGAAGTCCGTAGGCGGGTCCGGCGCAGTAGAGCGTGATCATCTTGGTCTCTCCCTGTTGAGCGAGCCGCTTGGCGCCCCGTCCCGAGCCGCCTCTCGAAGACGCCGTGTTGCGACAATCGGACGCTACCGCCATCCTGCTGCCAGCATGCTGTCAGCATCGGTCGAGCACAGTGAAGCCATGAGACGCGCCGAACGCCTTTTCCAGATCATCCAGATCCTCCGCCGCAGCCGCCAGCCGGTCACGGCCGACGCCATGGCGTCGGAGCTGGAGACCTCCAAACGCAGCGTTTATCGCGACATCGCCGCCCTGATCGGCCAGAGGGCGCCCATCCGCGGCGAGGCGGGCGTCGGCTACGTGCTGGAGGCCGGATACGACATGCCGCCCCTGATGCTGACACCCGATGAAATCGAGGCCGCCGTGCTGGGGGCCCAGTGGGTCGCCGGGCGCGGAGACCCCGTGCTGGCCACGGCCGCCAACGACCTGATCGCCAAGATCGCCACCGCCGTCCCCGAGCAACTGCGGCCCTACGTGCTGCAGCCCGCCACCGAGGCTTCGCGGGCCTGGAAGGCCCTGCCCGACGGGATCGACATCGCCCAGACCCGGGCCTGGATCCACGCCGGTCGCAAGATCCGCCTGGACTATCGCGACGAGAAGGGCGCGGTCAGCCAGCGCGTCGTCTGGCCGGTGGCAGTCGGCTATCTGGAGACCGTGCGCCTGCTGATCGCCTGGTGTGAACTACGCAAAGACTTCCGCAACTTCCGCACCGACCGGGTGGAGCACGCCGAGTTCCTCGACGAACGCCATGGTCAGCGGCCCGGCGTGCTGCGGGCGAAATGGCAGCGGGCGCTGGAGGAAGAGCGCAGACGCTGGCGCGAGGCCAACGGTGGGGCGAGCTGCTAGCTGCCCCAACCACCGTCATCCTCGGACTTGTTCCGAGGACCCCTGTGTCGGTTTGTTTGCCGTTTGGTGTTGAGCCGCGACCTCATCGCTCCATCGATCGAGCGGCAACGCGGTTGAACGAGGGGTCCTCGGAACAAGTCCGAGGATGACGGTGGCTTGGATGGTCCTACACCCCGTGCTTCTTGGCGAACGCCACGAACAGCTCCGGCCAAGCCGCCACGGTCTTGCCAGCGATCGAGCGCAGGCCGAAGCCGTGGCCGCCTTCCTCGAAGACGTGCATCTCGGTCGGGATCCTCTTAGCGCGTAGGGCGGTGAACATCAGGATGGTGTTGGCCACCGGCACGGAGCCGTCGTCGGCGGCGTGGACCAAGATCACCGGCGGCTCGCGGCCGGTGACGGTCTGGTCGGGCGAATAGGCGATGACCTGTTCCGGGGTCGGAGAAGCACCCAGCAGTTGCTTGCGCGAGCCGGCGTGGACCGGGCCGTCGGCCATCGAGATCACCGGGTACATCAGGCATGACAGGTCCGGCCGGGCCGACAGGTCGTCCACGGCGTCGACGCGGTCATAGACCTTGGCCTCGAAGCGCGTGGTCAGGCTGGCGGCCAGATGCCCGCCGGCGGAGAAGCCCATGATCGCCACGCGGGCGGGATCGAAGCCTAGCGCCTTGGCCTTGGAACGCGCCAACCGAAGACCGCGCTGGGCGTCCTGCAGCGGGGCGTCTGGACCCGCGCCCCAGCCGTCGCCGGGCAGGCGGTACAACAGGACGAAGCAGGTGTAGCCGTGGTCGGCCAGCCAGCGGGCGGTCTCGAAGCCCTCCTTGTCGGTGACCACGCGCTCATAGCCGCCGCCGGGCATCAGCACCACCGCCGCGCCGTTCGGCTTGGCCGGGCGGAACACGGTCAGGGTCGGCTTGCGGGTGTGGGTGACGGCGCGATCGTGCAGGCCGCCGGCCACGGTGCGGTCGATCAGGGTCTCGACGGCGGTGACGCTCACCGACCCGGGCGGATCGCCGGGCCACAAGGGAAGGACTTCGGTCGGATCGGGCATGGGGGTCTTCGCGGTCTGGGCCGGCTTGGTTTCGGCGGTCGCGGCGCTCGCCATCAGCGACGTCAGAAGGCCGCCCGTCAGGGTGGCCAGGGTTCCCCGGCGATTGAACACTGCGACCTCCCTAAGCGACGCGGGGCGAGCCTAGGGCGAGGCTTCAGCGTGGGCAAGTCACCGGTGTCATTCCTTGAAAACCGTCATCTTCGGACTTGTTCCGAGGATCCCTTGGCCCGCTTGTTCGCCGCTTTGAGGAAAGCCAAAACCTCACAGCTTTCCCGATCAACCGACAACTCAGCTGAACGAGGGGTCCTCGGAACAAGTCCGAGGATGACGGGCTAAGGAGCGAACGTCAGGTGGTGCAGCACGATCCCGCTGGTGGTGGCCACGTTCAGGGAGTCGAAGCCGCCCGCCATGGGGATGCCGACAGTCCGCACACGGTCCATCACCGAGCGCGACAGGCCGGGTCCCTCCGCCCCCAGCAGCACCGCCGCGCGGGCCGGAGGGTCCAGCCGCGCCAGGGTCTCGCCGGCGGCCGGGCTCAGGGCCAGGCCCTGGAAGCGGTGGCGCTCCAGCAGCGCGACCACATCCTCGCCCGGGGCCAGCCAGGCCGTGGGGACGCTGAGCGTCGCCCCGATCGAGACTCGGATGGCCTTGCGATAGAAGGGGTCGCAGCAGTCGCCGTCCAGGATCACCCCGTCGATGCCGAACGCGGCGGCGTTGCGGAAGATGCCGCCCAGATTGTCGTGGTTGGCGATGCCCATCAGCACCAGCACCACCGCTTCGGCGCCGGCCCTGGCGAGCAGCGCCTCGGCCGACAGCGGCGCGGGTTTCTCGCCTACCGCCAGGACTCCGCGATGCAGGTGGAAGCCGGCGATGGCGTCGAGAACCGCCTGGCCGGCCACATAGACCGGCACGCCCTCAGGCAGGCCCGAGAACACCTCGGCCAGCTTGTCGGCGCGCTTGCCGTCGATCAGCAGCGACCGCACCCGCCCCGGCGCATCGCGGACGAAGGCCCGCAGCACGGTCTCGCCCTCAGCGATGAACAGCCCTTGGCGGCCGACCAGGTCACGCTCCTTGATGTCGCGATAGGCCGCGACGCGCGGGTCGTTCGGATCATCGATGGAGATCAGGTCGACCACGCGGCCCTCGGAAAAAGCGGCTTAGCGCACGCCCCGTATCGGAAGGATGGCCAAACCGCCAGCCGCCGCCAGTCCCGCCGCGACCAGATAGAGGGCGTGGTAATTCACATGGGCCGGACCCAGCACCCACATGGCCAGGATCGGGGCCATGGCCTGGGGCAAGGTGTTGGCCAGGTTGATCACCCCCAGATCCTTGCCGGCGTCCTTCTGAGAAGGCAGCACCTGGCTGACCAGGGCGATGTCGACGGCGTAGTAGCAGCCCACCGCGCAGCCGAAGATCACGAAGCCGGCCACCACCACCGGCCAGCCGGGCACGGTCGAGAACACGATCATCGCGCCGGCCAGGGTCAGGGCCGCGCCGGCCGCGAACAGCTTGCGACGCTTGAGACGGTCGGACAGCATGCCGCCGATCATGCCGCAGGCGACGTTGGCGCAGGTGGCCACCGTGGTCAGCAGCGCCATGCCCTGCTCGGCTCGGCGGCCCGGGAACAGGTCCGGATAATGCAGCGCGTCCTGCAGATAGAACAGCATGTAGCACTGGGTCAGGGTGATCGCGACCAGCACCATGAACCGGCTGATCCAGGCCAGGGCGAAGTCGGGATGAGCGCGCGGATTGATCCAGAAGCCGCCCAGGAACTCGCGCCAGTCGAACGGCGGACGCTCGCCGCGCGGCAGCGGCGGGTCGTTCAGGGCCAGCGCGAACGGCGCGATGGCCACCAACAGCACCACGCCGATGGCGAAATAGCGCGAGGCCTCGCTCACCAGGAGGCCGCCCACCAGTATGGCCCCGGCCATGGCTCCGATCGGGTGGCCCAGGCTGAGGAAGGCCGCCACCCTGCCCTTCTGGGCGTCGGGCACCCGATCGGGCAGCACCGCCAGCAGGGCCGAGAACAACAGGTTGAAGGCCAGCTGGAAGCAGACGATCCCCGCCATCAGGTGCGCGGTGTTGCGGGCCATCATGATCACGAAATACGAGGCCACCGTGCCCAGGGCGCCGACCACCATCCACGGCCGCCGGCGGCCGAAGCGCGAGGTGGTGCGGTCGCTGATCGCGCCGGCCAGCAGGTTGGCGAAGCTGGCGGTGATCGAACCCAGGATGGCGACCTGGCTGAGGACGACCGCCTTGTTGGCCGAATCGATGGCCGCGGCCTTCAGCGGCAACAGCACCTGGAACAGGGGCATGAAACTGACATAGGCCCCGATCTGGGCCAGGGTGAACGCGGCGATGAAGCTGGGCTTCACGGCGATTGTCGGTCTTGCCCTGTCGATCCCCACTGCCTCCGCCGCCGTCATCACGCCCTCCCCGTACAGACGCGGTCTTCGCCGCGATTGGCTGGGACACTGGCCTCCCGCGCGAGGCGAGACAAGCCGCCAGACGACACAAAGCCCGCGCCGTGGCGATTGAAGCGGAATTTTTTCATTCGCGAGCGTCGCCTTACACCGCGCTGTTGCTCTAGGCTGCTCGAATGAAGATGAGTCCAGACAAACAGGACCCTCGTAGGGAGCATTGGGCGGGCTGATGGCGTCGGTGACGATCTATGACGTTGCGGCGCGCGCCGACGTGTCGATCAAGACCGTCTCCCGCGTGATGAACAACGAGCCCAATGTGCGTCCGCAGATGCGCGAGCGCGTGCTCGAGGCAGCCAGCGCCCTGGGCTATTCGCCCAACCTGTCGGCCCGCAGCCTGGCCGGCTCGCGGTCGTTCGTGATCGCCGTCTTCGTCGACGCCTCCCTGACCCTGGACCACTGGCGCAGCGAGCGCGGCTCGGACTACCTGCAGCGCATCCAGCTGGGCGCGACGGTCGAGTCCCGGGCCGGCGGCTATCACCTGCTGGTCGAGCTGATCGACCACGACGGGCCGCGCGTGCGCCAGGAGGTCGGCGCCCTGCTGGCCGCCCTCAAGCCCGATGGCGTGATCCTGACCCCGCCTTCCTGCGACAACGCGGTGGTGCTGGAGCTGCTGGACAAGGCCGGCACGCCCTATGTCCGTCTGGGCCCGGAAAAGCCCGAGGGCCTGGGCCCCCGTGTGCACATGGACGACGTCGCCGCCGCCAAGGAGATGACCGAGCACCTGGCGGACCTTGGCCACAGGCGGATCGGCTTCATCATGGGCGACCCGCGCTACGGCGCCGCTCCGGCCCGTCGCGAGGGCTACATCGCCGCCATGAAGGCGCGCGGCCTGAAGGTCGACAAGGCGTGGATCCGCGACGGCGACTTCACCTTCGAGTCCGGACACAGGGCGGCGGCCGCCTTGCTGGCCCTGCCTGACCGGCCAACGGCGATCTTCGCCTCCAACGACGACATGGCCCTGGGCGCCCTGGCGGCCGCGGCCGAGGCCGAGCTGTCCGTCCCCGGCGACGTCTCCGTCGCGGGATTTGATGACAGCCCTGTCTCGCGTCTCAGCCGTCCGCAGCTGACCACCATCCGCCAGCCGCTGGTCGAGATGTCGACCCTGGCGACCAAGATGCTGATCACCGGCGTGGCCCGCAGTTCAGGGACCGAAGGGCGGCCGCGCGACGAGCTCTTGCCCTTCACCCTGATCCACCGGGCCTCCACCGCGCCGCCGAAGGGCTGAGCACGGCGCCCCGCCCGGATCAGCCGGCGGTCGCTCGCGTCTTTTCGAGCTTGCCCACGGCGTAGAAGATCAGCACGCCCGTCAGGGTCAGCACGGCGGCGAGGGCCAGCATCGGCGCCAGGTTGCTGCCTGTCGCGTCGCGCACCAACGGCACCAGGTTCTGGGCGATGAAGCCGCCCAGGTTTCCGATCGCGTTGATCGCCGCGATGCCGGCCGCCGCGCGCGGTCCCGTCAGGAAACTGGGCGGCAGGCTCCAGAACACCGGCTGAGCGGCGAAGACGGCGGGAGCGGCGATGCACAGCATGGCGAACTTCAGCGCCGGACCCGGCAGGACCACGCTCAGCACCAGGGCGACGGCCGCCAGCAGGACCGGTCCGGCGATGTGCCAGGCGCTGGCGCCGTGGCGGGCGGCGTGGCGCGGAACCCACCACAGGGCCACGGCCACGAACAGCCAGGGCACGACATTGATGAACCCGTTGACGGTGTTGGAGACACCGAACGATTTGACGATGGTCGGCAGCCAGTAGCTCAGGCCGTAGGCGCCCAGCGGCATGCCGATATACAGGCCGGCCAACAGCAGCACGCGCGGGTCGAAGATCGCCTTCCAGGCCCCCCGATGGTCGTCCGCCGCCCCGCCCCGCTCGGCGTCCAGGACGCCGGCCAGCCAGGTCTTCTCCTCCTGCGGCAGCCAGCGGGCCTCGGCCGGGCCGTTGGGCAGCCGCCACAGGACGTAGGGCGCCAGCAGTACGGCCGGGATGCCGGTGACGAGGAACACCCACTGCCAGCCGGCCAGGCCCAGCGTGCCGTTCAGGTCCAGCAGCGCCCCGCCCACGGCCGCGCCGACGGCGTTGGCCAGGGCGCTGGCGATCATGAACAGTCCCACCATCCGCGCGCGATGCGCCTGCGGATACCAAAGGGTCAGGACGTACAGGACGCCTGGGAAGAACCCCGCTTCGGTGACGCCCAGCAGGAACCGCAGGATGTAGAACATCGCCGCGTTCTGGGTGAAGCCCAAGGCCAGGGTGACCAGGCCCCAGGTGAACATGATCCGCGCGAACCAGACCCGCGCGCCCACCCGGGCCAGGATCAGATTCGACGGCGCCTCAAACAGGAAGTAGCCGATGAAGAATAGCGACGCGCCCAGGCCGTAGGCGGCCTCGCTGAGACCCAGGGCCTGGACCATCTCGAGCTTGGCGTACGAGACGTTCTGCCGGTCGATATAGGCGATCAGGTACATCAGGCAGAACAGCGGCATCAGCCGTCGTGTCACCCGCCCGACCGTCGCGCGTTCCCTGTCGAGAGCCATGTCGAGGGACGGATCAGGCATGCGATGACCTCTCTTGAACTTTCGGAGCCGGACCGGCGCCCTTGGGCGGGGCCGCGGATTGGCGCTCGATCAGGGCGTGATCCAGGACGTGGTCGGCCGGGGCCTTGGCGGACGGCTCGCTCGACCGCAGGGCGCGCAGCAGCCGGTCCAGGGCCACGGCCGCCATCTGGCGCACCGGCTGGCGCACGGTGGTGAGCGGCGGCCACAGGGTGGTGGCCACGGTGGTGTCGTCATAGCCGACCACGGTCAGGTCGGCTGGCACGTCCAGGTGACGGCGATGGGCCACCGACACGGCCGCGGCGGCCATGTCGTCGTTGCTGGCGAAGATCGCGGTGGGCGGCGTGTCGGTGTCCAGCAGTTGCTCGGCGGCGCACAGGCCCGAGGCGTAGGTGAAGGCGCCCGGGGCGAGGATCAGCTCGGCCCCCGCGACCTGGGCGACGGCGGCGCGCGCGCCTTCCAGGCGCTCGGCGCTGGCCGTCTGGTCGGGATTGCCAGTGATGAAACCGATCCGCCGATGACCTAGGTCCAGCAGGCGCCGGGTTAGGGCCTGGCTGGCTTGTCGGTCGTCGATGCGGACGTTGATCGCGTCGGCCGGCGGCCGTCCCGCCGCGACCACCGCGACGGGCAGGTTGGCGGCGCGCAAGACCTCGCGCACGATCGCGCACTCGCCCAGCGGCGGCGCGAGGACCACGCCCTGGACGCCCGCGCCTAGCAGCCTTTGGACCTCGTGCGGGGCCGGCGGCTGGCCGTTCTCGCCTCGCAGCAGGATCAAGCGCGCGCCGGCGCTGGTGGCCTCTTCGAACACCCCGATCAGGAAATCGCTCATGAAGGCGGCGCTGGGATTGGAATAGATCACCCCGATCCGCAGTTCGCCGGCCATCACCAGGTTGCGGGCGGCGAGGTTTGGTTCGTAGCTCAGTTCGCGGATCGCGGCCTGGACCGCCAGGCGCGTCGGCTCGCGGACCTTGGCGTCGCCGTTGATGACGCGCGACACCGTCATGCGCGAGACGCCGGCCATCTGGGCGACATCGACGAGGGTGGCGCCCCGGGTGCGGTCCGGCCTGCTCAAGGGACAACCTTCTCGTGGCCCGCCGATACGGTGGCGGCGCGGCCATAGGGAAGCGACCCGCCCGATAAGGCAAGCACGAGGCGATCCGGCGTCGGGCTACGGTTCAGCATGGGTCTTCCGACCGGAAAAAAGTGCGCCCGGACCGACGCGGCGAGAAGCCGTTTCGGTCCGGGCGGCGCCGCCCAGGGGGAGGTGGTGGAAGCGGCTCAAGTTAGAATTCGTAGCGGACACCCACGTG
>JAGIBE010000030.1 GCA_017744495.1 Caulobacter sp.
GCTTGTCGTAGGCGGCGAAGCTCTCGAACTGGTCCCAGTGGTCGTCGACCGCGTCGACCTTGGAATTGTCGGGCCGCAGCAGGTCTCCGCCCAGCTGCAGATTGTAGGGCGGATCGGCGAAGATCAGGTCCACGGACTTCTCGGGCAAGGCGTTCATCGCCTCGATGCAGTCACCCTGGATGATGGTTTCAGGCCCGAAGGACATGTCCGCTTCCCGTCAAAAACACTGAGCGGAATCATGAGTCTCGATGGTTACGCCGGAGTGAATGGACGTGGTTACCGGCCTGTTAACCCATCCCTTAGTTGTGAATTTGAGTCTGATTAGACTCAGAAAATGCTGGATAGCCGCGCCCGAAATATTCTCGCCCACCTCAACGCCGTCATCCCGGGCCTTGTGCCGGGGCCCCTCTGTCCGCCGCAGGTGCGGGAGGGGCGGTTCGCTGGCGAACCGCTTGTGTTTCACATGCGAGCTGAAGCAGGGTTCCCGGGCACAGGGCCCGGGATGACGAAATCTAGGGGATTCAGGCGTCGAGATCCTCGAACGCCGCGCCGTCCAGCAGGTCGCCCGCGAGCGCCAGCTTCACCGGCGCCCAGCTCATCCGGTGGATCGGCGAGGGGCCGAGGCGCCGCAGGCCCTCGACATGGATCGCGGCGTGGTAGCCCTTGTGGCCGGCGAAGCCGTAGCCCGGATAGACGCCGTCCATCTCGACCATGATGCGGTCGCGGGCCTCCTTGGCCAGGATCGAGGCGGCGGCGATCGAGCACGACAGGCTGTCGCCCTTGAC
This sequence comes from Caulobacter sp., assembly GCA_017744495.1. Lineage (GTDB taxonomy): Bacteria > Pseudomonadota > Alphaproteobacteria > Caulobacterales > Caulobacteraceae > Caulobacter. The sequence goes on from JAGIBE010000030.1 coordinate 786, forward strand.
CACCGTCTTGACCTCGCAGGGCAGGGGAAAGCGGTAGTTGCCGTCGACCAGGGCGAAGCGGGGCGTCACCGACAGGCCCTCGACCGCGCGCCGCATGGCCAGGCCGGCGGCGTGCAGGATGTTGAGTTCCTCGATCTCCTCGACGCTGGCCAGGCCCACGCACCAGGCGACCGCGGCCGCCTTGATCTCGATCTCCAGGGCCGCGCGCGCCTTGGCGGTCAGCTTCTTGGAGTCGTTGAGGCCCTTGGGAATGCGCGCCGGGTCCAGGATCACCGCCGCGGCGCTGACCGGTCCGGCCCACGGCCCGCGTCCGGCCTCATCCACGCCGCACACATGGCCGGGGCCGCAGGCGGCTTCCAGCATCATGTCGGGGCCCTTTCCTGACGAAAGAGCGCGGGCGATGGCGGGAGACTTGTTCACGCCCCGCTCATAGTCCGTTTCGGGCGGGTGGGGGAAGGGCCTGCGTGCGGACCAGCCGGGCGAACCGGCCGTCCGACAACCGCAGGCGGGTCCAGTTCATGCGGCCGGGACGGATCGGCACCTCGTTGGAGTCGTTGGCGCCGGTCTCGACCGTCAGGGCGGCGCCCAGGGGCTCGTACCAGCCCATATCGCCCAGACCGGCCTCGGCCGCGACGATGGCCTGGCTGGCGTAGCGCCAGAGCGACATCCCCAGCAGGTCTTCCTTGGGCAGGCTCCATTCCCGGCTGCGGGCGGGCGAGGCGGCCAGCAGGCGATGCGACAGGTCGCAGATCAGGTGGGCGGGCTCGGTCGAGGTCTCGACCAGGTCGAGCAGGGCATGATCGGCGTCGGACGCGGGACGGGCGATCAACAGGTCGGTCAAACGGGCGGCCTCGCGCGGCGACGGGGCCAGGCCGCCGCTTTCCCAGCGCGACACGGTGGCCTGGGAGACGCCCAGAATCTCGGCCGCGTGGGCCTGTTTGACCCGCCGCGCCGTCCGCCAGGCGCGCAACGAGCGGCCCAGGGCGAGAGGGGTGAGCGGGGAGGCGTCCATGGCCGCAGAATAACTTATGCGTTCGCCCCGCCAACCGGGGATGCGACCAGCGAGGCTCCAAAGAGCGGAGGCTGATCATGCGCGTCTTGTTGACCGGGTCCTCGGGCTGGCTGGGGCGCACCCTGGCGCCGGCCCTGCGCGCCGTCGGCCACCAGGTGACCGGACTGGATGTCGTCGCCTCGCCCGAGACCGCGGTCGTCGGCTCGGTGGCCGACCGGCTCCTGGTGCGCCAGGTCATCGGCGACCACGCGATCGAGGCGGTGATTCATTCCGGAGCCCTGCACAAGCCCGACATCGAGCGTTTCGATCGCCAGGCCTTCGTGGACGTCAACGTGACCGGCACGCTGAACCTGCTGGAGGAGGCGGTCGCCCAGGGCGTGGGGCGGTTCGTCTTCACCTCAACCACTTCGCTGATGATCTGTGAGCGGATCCGGGCCGGAGCGGCGGGCGGGGCGCGGGCGGCCGAGTGGCTGACCGAGGACAGCCCGGTCCAGCCGCGCAACGTCTACGGGATCACCAAGCTGGCCGCCGAGCAGCTGTGCCGGTTGGTCCACCGCGAGCACGGCCTGCCGGTGGTGATGCTGCGCACCAGCCGCTTCTTCCCCGAGGCCGACGACATGGCCCACGCCATCGCCCAGTCCGACGAGAACACCAAGGCCAACGAGCTGCTGTTCCGCCGCCTGACCGTCGAGGACGCCGCGCGGGCCCATCTGATGGCCCTGGATCGCGCCCCAGAGTTGGGTTTCGACCTGTTCATCGTCTCGGCGCCGCCGCCCTTCTCCAGGACCGAGGCCGCGGCCTTGATCTCCGACGCGCCGAGCGTCGTGGCCCGTCACTTCCCACGCTATCCGGAACTCTACGCCCGTCGCGGTTGGACGATGTTCGACAGCATCGACCGGGTCTACGACCCGTCGCGTGCGGCGGCGCGGCTGGACTTCACCTGCCGGACCACCTTCGCCGACGTTCTGGCGGCTTTGGAAGTCGATGCCGAGTCTTTGTGAGATTACACACGTAATAATTTTGCTTGACCTCGTCCTCGTTCGTCTCTCAGATTATTACATACGTAAAAATATGGGGCTGGAATGCGGAACGATCACTCGGCCTATCGGCCCGACATCGACGGGCTGCGCGCCCTAGCCGCGACGGCGGTCGTCGTCCACCACCTGTTCCCGCTCGTCCTGCCCGGAGGCTTCGTGGGGGTGGACGTCTTCTTCGTGATCTCGGGCTTCCTGATCACCCGGATCCTGGCCGAGGCGCGTGACGCCGGTCGGTCTTCGTGGGGCGGATTCTACCTGCGACGCGCCCGGCGGATCGTCCCCGCCTACGTCGTGGTGACCCTGGCGACGGTCGCCCTGGCGGCCTGGATCGAGACGCCTCGCCTGCTGGCTCAGACCGGCGCGGGCGCCGCGGCCTCCGGCGTCTTCCTGGCCAATGTGCTGGCGGCCCAAAGCCCCGGCTACTTCGCCCCGTCGGTCCAGCAGAACCCGCTGCTGCACCTGTGGTCGCTGGGCGTGGAGGAGCAGTTCTACCTGGTCTGGCCGGCCCTGATCGCCCTGCTGTCGCTGGGCGTGGCGCGTCGGGTCCGGACGGTCCTGGCCCTTGTCCTGCTTGCGGCGTCCTTGGCTGTCGCCCAACTTCTGGTGGCCGGCGGGAACGGCGTCCAGGCCTTTTTCCACCTGCCCGCGCGGGCCTGGGAATTCCTGGCCGGCGGCGTGCTGGCCCTTGGCCTGGTCGCCCCGCCCGGCGATCGGCGCACGGCCGGCGTCGCGGGCGCCTGCGGCCTGCTGGCCATCGGCTGGAGCCTGGTTTTCCTGAACGAGGCCAGTCCCTTCCCCGGCCTGCTGGCGATCCCGCCCTGCCTGGGCGCGGCGCTGCTCATCTGGAGCGGGCAGGGCCAGGCTCCGGGGGTGACCGCGATCCTTCGCGCCGCGCTGGTCACGGCCTTGGGCCGGATGTCGTATTCGCTCTATCTGTGGCACTGGCCGCTGCTGGTGCTGACCGCCGACGTCGCCCAGCAGCCGCTGACCGTGGTGCAGCGCCTAGGCGTTTTGGCGGTTTCCCTGGGACTGGCGGCCGCGACCTGGCGGTTCGTCGAGCAGCCGTTCCGGCGCGGACCGGTCGACCGGCCCTGGCGGCGCCTGGGCGGGATCTTGCTTCTGCTGACGGCGCCCGTCGCGGCGGGGGCGGCGCTGTTCTTCTCTCACGGCTGGCCGCAGCGTCTGTCGCCGGAGGCGCGGGCCTTGGCCGACCTCGAGCAAACCGACGTCAACCCCGCCCGCAAGGTCTGTTTCGAAGCGGTCAAACCGGCCGATCCCGCCCGCTGCCGGTTCGGCCCCGTGCCCGGAGCTGAAGGCGACGAGGTGCTGGTCTGGGGCGACTCCCACGCCGACGCGGTCGTCCCCGGGGTGGTCGCCTGGGCCGGGGCGCGGGGCTGGAGCGTGCGCGAGGCGGCGCGCGGCGGCTGCCCGCCACTGGTCGGGGTGCGGGTGCGGATGTACGGACGCATGGATCGGGGCTGCGCCGCCTTCGCCGACCGCGTCCTGGCGGGCGCCGTCGCCGATCGCCGCTTGAAGCTGGTGGTGCTGGCCGCCCGCTGGCCGCTCTATCGCGACGCGCCGCCGTTCTATGACGTGAACTCGCCGCGGGTGTCCGTCGACGCCCTGGACCGTCTGGGTATGCGCCCGGCGCTATCGGCCTCGCTGACCGCGACCCTCGATGTCATCGCCCGCCGCCGGCCCGACCTGCGGGTGGTGGTGGTCGGCCCTGTGCCGGAGCTGACCCTGGCGCCGCCGGAATGCCTGTCCCAGCAGCGCCGGCTGGGCGGTCGGCCCGAGGTCTGCGCCCGGGTCGGGGCCGGTCCGCCGTTGGCCCGCGCCACCCCGGCCGAGGCCGCGATCCGCGCGGCCGTCGAGGACCGGGCGGGCGTGGCGGCGGTCTTTCCGTCCGAGACCCTGTGCGGGGACGGCGGATGCGCGGGGATGATGGACGGTCGGCCGATCTATTTCGACGACGACCACCTGAGCGCCTCGGGCGCGCGGCGGCTGGTCCCGGCCTGGCTGGATGACGGCTGGAGGCGGCTGCCCGCGCCGCTGGGCGCGCCTACAGCGCCGCCCTAAAGCGCTGCGTTGACGACGGGCCGGGCGGCGCCGCGCAGGCCTCGGGCGTCCAGATAGTCGAGCAGGGCCGCCGGGCGGTTGGTCTGGATGACGCTGACGCCGTCGTCGATCAGCCGCCGCCAGGTGACGCGTCCGTCGGCCGCCGCTCCACCGGCCCGGGCCCGCGCCACGACGCCCTTGAAGCCCTTGCGGGCCAGGGCGTTGCTCCACAGCCGCACCCGCGACAGCCGGGCCTGGGCGCGGACGGCCTTGAACTCCGAGCGGCGCAGGTCGCACAGCTCGATCGCCGGGATGCGGTTTTCGGCCATCACCTGCATTGCGGCGACGTCGGCCGGAGCGCCCAGGGCTCGGCCCTTCACGGACCCGACCATCGGCATGAAGGCCAGGCTGCGATAGGCGGGCAGGTCGGCCATCGGGGCGGCGCCCGCCTCGGGTCGGGCCTTGACCAGCACCTGGCCGGCGGCCTCGCTGTCGAGCACGACCTGGGCCACCTGCTCGGCGATCGGCTCCTTGACGTCCAGATTGATCAGGATGCGGCCTTGGGCGTGGGCCAGGAACGCCTCCAGGGTGGGCGGGGCCTCGTTCGCGTCGGAGCCCTTCAGGCGCAGGGCCTGGACCTGGGCCAGGGTCATCTCGGACACCCGGCCGTGGCCGTCGGTGGTGCGGTCGACCGTGGCGTCGTGCAGGATCACCAGGGCGCCGTCGGCCGTGCGGCGCACGTCGATCTCGACCATGTCGACGCCCAGGGCCACGCAGCGGTCGAGCGCCGCCAGCGAATTCTCCGGCGCGACCCTGTCCATGCCGCGCGACGGGGCGGGGGCGTGGCAGGCCCGATGGGCCACCACCAGCACGCCGTCGGACCAATCGTAGAGCCGCTCGCGCAGCCCGTCGGAAGGCTGGGCGAACGCCGGGCCGGCGGTTACGGCGAGCAAGGTCGCCGCGATCGCCGCGAGGCGTCGGGAAGGGTGTCGAGCGAGACGCATGGTGAAGCTTCCTCCACTGCGCCTGAATGACCGATTCACGCAACAGTGGAGCGTCGAAAGCCTGACAGGACCGTGACGAGAGTGGCGAAGTGTTGCGGCGATGACGCGGTGGGAGGCTCTACCGCGCCAATTTCCGGCATTCCTCATGGCGGAAGCAGGTGACCACGTGGTCGTTGACCAGGCCCGTGGCCTGCATGAAGGCGTAGACGATCACCGGGCCACAGTATTTGAAGCCCTTGGCCTTGAGCATCTTGGCCATGTCGACCGCCAGGGGCGTCTCGGCGGGGACGTCGCCGCCCTTCCAGTGGTTCTGCACCGGCTTGCCGCCGACCATGTCCCAAAGGAGCTTGGAGAAATCCTCGCCGCGGTCGCGCATGTCGCAATAGATGCGGGCCCCGTCGATGGCGGCGTCGATCTTGCCGTTTGAGCGGATGATGCCGGCGTCGGCCATCAGCCTCGCACGGTCGGCATCACCGAACCGGGCCACCTTGTCGGGGTCGAAATTGGCGAAGGCGGCGCGGAAGGCCTCGCGTTTGCGCAGGATCGTGATCCACGACAGCCCGGCCTGGAACCCGTCCAGCACCAGCTTTTCCCACAGGGCGCGGGAATCGTACTCCGGGACGCCCCATTCGGTGTCGTGATAGGCCTCGTAGAACGGGTCGCCGTTCATGCCGCGCCAGGTGCAGCGATGGATCTCGGTCATGGCGCGGAGCTTGGCCGAAGTTCCAACGATTGGCCAGAACTTTTCGTGAACATCTATTCGATGGGCGTTAGGGCGGGAATCCAGTCCGGCCGGTCCACGCTCACCGATCGTCCGTCCACGGTCAGGTCCGCGCCCTCGATGCGATCCAGGCGCAGCAGGGCCATGGCCCGGCCGTCGCGGCCCGACAGGACCTCGCCGGCCCGGAGCTCGCCGGCCAGCACCTCGGCGCCGAAGGCGGGGGCGGGGCCGCCGAAGACGATCGGCAGCATGCGGTTCTTGATCGTCCCACGTCGCTTCATGCGGCTGGTCGTCTCCTGGCCGACGAAACAGCCCTTCTTGAAGTCGATGCCGTTCAGCAGGTCGAAGTCCGCTTCGATCGGATAGGTCTTGTCGGTCCCCCAGTCGGCGGGGCCGGGGACGCCCAGGGCCAGGCGATGGGCGTCGTAGTCGGCTTCCGTGGCGGTGGTCGCCAGGTCAGCGGCGTAGAGGCGGGCTCCCAGGTCGGGCAGGCGGGGGTCCTCGAAACCGTCGGCGCCGCCTTCGGGGAACCGGGCGAACACCTTCAGGTCGGAGGCCTTCAGTTCGACCTTGGCGCGGAGCTTGTACATCGTCAGGCGCGTCAGAATGGCGTCGCGGTGCTCGGCGGTGAGGTCCAGTAGTAGGCCCTCTTCGGCGCCGGCCACGAACAGGTCGTACAGCAGCCGGCCCTGCGGGGTCAGCAGGCCCGAAAAGCGCAGCTCGCCGGCCACCAGGGTCTCGATCTCCTGGCTCAGCAGGCCGTTGAGGAAGCTCCTGGCGTCGGGGCCGGTCACGGCGATGACGGCGCGGCTGTCGAGGCGGGCGATCTGACTCTGGCTCATGCTCGCACATGTGGCGCTAAGCACGCATTCGCGCCAGCCCCCGATGATCAGAAAGCTGAGCCGTTATCGAGGGATGCGCCGACTCGCGACCCGCTCTATACAAGGACGGATGACACAGCGGGCCTTCCCGATTCTCTTCATCACCGCCACGCGGATCGGCGACGCCGTGCTGTCGTCCGGCCTGATCCGTTTCCTGGCCGACCAGATCCCCAACGCCCGCTTCACCATCGTCTCCGGGCCGCTGGCCGCGCCCCTGTTCGCCCATGTGCCCGGCCTGGATCGGGTGATCGTCATGGAGAAGGGCAAGGGCAAAGGCCACTGGTTCAAGCTGTGGAACCAGGTGCGCCACAAGAAGTGGGGCCTGGTCGTCGACCTGCGCGGCTCGGGCACGGCCCTGTTCCTGCGCCGCGAGAAGCGGGCGATCTGGAAGAAGTCGCCGGACGTCCTGCACAAGGTGGTCGACGCCGCCCGCGTGTTGAAGCTGGAAGGCGACCCGCCCGCCCCGCACCTCTACATCACGCCCGAGGTCCAGGCCCTGGCCGATCAGCTGCTGGCGCCGCGCCGGGGCGAGCCGGACGGTCCGATCCTGGCCGTCGGCCCGGCCTCGAATTGGGTGGGCAAGATCTGGCCGATCGAGCGCTTCGCCCAGACGGCGCAGCAGCTCTTGGGGCCCGGCGGTCCGCTGGAGGGCGGGCGGCTGCTGATCCTGGGCGGTCCCGGCGACGGGCGGATGGTCGAGGAGCTGCGCATGGCCTCGGCCCGCGGCCGCTATGTCGATCTGACTGGGAAGGTGGACCTGCTGACCGCCTATGCGGCGCTGAAGCGCGCCGACCTGTTCATCGGCAACGACAGCGGCCTGATGCACATCGCCGCCGCCGCCGGCATTCCCACGATCGGCCTGTTCGGCCCCTCGGACGAGCGCCGCTACGGCCCCTGGGGGCCCTGGACGAAGGCCGTGCGCGGCCCGCGCACCTTCGAGCAGTTCCTGGCCGTGGATCCGGACCTGTCGCAGGCCATTCGCCACATGAGCGACCTGCCGGTCACGACCGTGGTCAAGGCGGCCAAGGCCCTTCTGGCCGAGGTCAAGGCCGCCAAGGTCGCCGCGCCCGAAGCGGTGGTCGAGGAAGGCGCGCCAGAAGCCACCCCCGAGGACGCGGCGGTGACGCCGGAGCTGCAGGCGGTGGTGGAGGATGTGGCGGTGGAGGAGGCCGAAGCGCCGGTTCTGGAAGAGGCGGGCCCCAGCTCCGCCCATGCCGACGAAGGCCGCGATCCGAGCTGAGCTCAAGGATTGTTCTTCTCACTACCCAAACAACCGTCATCCCGGGCCTTGTGCCCGGGACCCCTGGTTCAGCTCGCACGTGAAG
>JAGIBE010000031.1 GCA_017744495.1 Caulobacter sp.
GGGTGCTGCTGGTGCTGGGCGGCGCCTTCATCTGGCTGACGATCGGCGCGACCGTCGAAGGCGTCAGCCTCGGCGCGCGGGTCGGGCTGACGGCGCTCTTCCTGGCCATGGGCGCGGGTCTGGTCCTCGCGCTCTGGCGGCTGGAGGGGTGGACCAGGACCTTCGTCTGTTGGGCGATTTGCGGCCTGGCCTGGGCCGGGATCATGACCGGGCTCGCCGCGGGCGCGTCGCCGACCGGGATCGACCTGGGCAGCTGGCTCCTGGCGCTTCTGCCGCCCTTGATCGTCGGCGCGGTGCTGGTGGCCTACCACCGGATCAACTGGACGTATCGGGTTTAGAGACGATCGGGGACACACGCCTTGCGGCGTGTCCCCCAGCCTTGGCTCCGGATTTTCCGGATAGGCCGAAGACGATCTCAGGGGACACGCCGCAAGGGCGTGTCCCCGGTTTGCGTGTCGGCCAAAATGAAAGGGGCCGCCCTTGCGGACGGCCCCTCCATCTCATCGGGGTCGGAACTGGGTGACCCCTTACGCGAGATCCTTTGAACCAGGCCTGGGCCTAGTACTTCATCTTCACGCCGATCCGGAAGAACCGGCCGATGATGCCCGCTTGCGAGAAGGTCGGGTTGTAGTTCACCGCGGCGTAGTTGGCCGGGTTGAACTGCGGACCCGCGTCGGTCGCGTTGAGCACGGCGGCCTGGATCTGGACCTTCTCGTTGATGTCGTACGAGCCGGTCAGGTCGAGGTCGATGAAGCGCTTGCTGTGGCAGAACTTATTATCGATGTCGGTGCTGCCGTTGTAGAGGCACTCAGGACCGGAATCGGCGTCGATCGAGCGTTGGCCGCTCACATAGTTGATCGCGCCGGTGATCCGCCACGGACCTTGAGCGAAGCTGTTGGTCCACACGCCGCGGTACTTCGGCGTGCCCGCGCCCGACGACAGGGCGTAGGGGCTTTGCTTGCCGACGTAGTTGCTGGTCACGCCGCCGATCGTGAAGTCGTAGTTGAAGATCACGGTCGCATCGAGTTCGCTGGTCCAGCGCACGCCGCCCCAGGGCAGGTCGAAGTCGGTGCGGATGTTCCAGTCCAGGCCGCTGGTCGACAGGGAGTCGGCGTTCACATAGGGCGAGCCCACCGACAGCACCCGCGGCAGGGCCGTCGGGTTGGCCGGGTCGGGCGCGTCCGGGGTGATCACGTAGCCGGCGGGGATCGGCTCGCCGGCGTAGTAGGCCGCCAGGGCCGGACCCGACGTCAGGGCCGCGATCACGTCCTTCTTGTCGATGTGGTAGTAGTCCAGCGAGGTGCTGAAGTGGCGGTTGGGGGCCCAGACGCCGCCGAACGTGTAGCTTTCCGACTTCTCCGGCTTGATGTCCGGATTGGCCGTGGTGTTCAGCTGGAACGCATAGGTCTGGGTGTAGGCGTTGCCGCCGTTCGGGAACGAGCCGGGGTGCAGCGCGATGAAGCTGGCCGGCAGGGCTTGCGAGTTGGTGAAGCCGATCGAGGCGCTGTCGCCGCTTTCCGAGAAGCTCGGCGCGCGGAAGCCCTTCGAATAGGTCGCCCGCAGGGCCACGGTCTTGATCGGGGTCCACTTGGCCGCGATCTTCGGCGAGAAGTTGCCGCCGACGTCGGAATAGTGGTCGTAACGGCCCGAGAGGTTGAACTCGAGGTTCTCCAGGACCGGCAGGCCCACTTCAGCGAAGGCCGAGGCCACGGTGCGGTTGCCGCGGGTCTGGGCCGAGCCCAGGCCCTGGGTGTCGCCGAACGGGTTGATGTTCGGATCGTCGGTGGCCTCGTAGCGGAACTGGCCGCCGAACGCGACCCCGATCGGACCGCCGCGCAGCTCGCCGAACTGGCGGGTGGCGTTGAAGTCGATCGAGTCCATGTCCGTGGTCGAGGTCTTCAGCATGGTCGGCGCGAGCTTGTCGCGGACGGCCTGGCTGTTGGCCGACGGGTTCATGAAGTTGTAGGTGCCGTTGGTGATGACGTCGATCAGCGCGTTGTAGCTGATGAAGCCTTCCTGACGGGTCTCCAGCGACGAGTGGGCGATGACCAGGGTCGAGTTGTAGTCCCAGCCGAACGCGTCGCCCTTCACGCCGCCCGCCATGCGGTAGACGCGGTTGGTGTAGGTGTTCGTCGAGGGGATGTCGCCGAAGCCGTAGTTGATGATCGCCGAGCCGGTCGGGCCGGTATAGGCCGGGTTGGCGCCCGAATAGGGGTTCATCGGGTTCAGGCTGCCGTCCGGCAGGAACTGCGGCAGGGCGATGCCGACCGTGTTGTGCGGCGAGCCGACCACGATCTGCTGCAGGCCGTTGTTCACGTCGACCTTGTTCTGGAAGATGCTGCCGCTCAGGTAAGCCTGGAAGTGGTCGGTCGGCTTGATCGTGAAGCGGCCGTAGGCGCCCACGCGCTCCTGCTTGGGCTGGTCGTCGCCGTAGGTGGCGATGTTGCCAGCGCAGTAGTTGTTGCCGTCGGCGTCGGTGGTCAGCGGGGCCGCGGTGGTGCAGCTGCGCAGAGGGTTGCTGACGGCGCCCGGCAGGGCCGTGGCCTTGTGGGTGATTGGGTCGATGGCGCCGCCGACGACGGCGCGGCCGATGGCGTCACCGGCGCGGAAGCCCGGCTGCGGGTTGTTGTTGTCGCCGCCGATCGAGGTCAGGTCGTTGTTGTTGTACGGGAAGCCGCGCTGATCGATGCGGATCCGCTGGTCTTTCTGGTACTCGAAGTCGGCGTAGACGTTGTACTTGTCGGCGTCGACGTCGCCGTAGCCCACCTCGGCGTTGAAGCGGTACTGGGCGCCGCCGCCGTGCTGGGAGTCGCCGTACGAAGCTTCGGCGTCAGCGCCTTGGAAGTTCGACTTCATGATCACGTTGACCACGCCGCCGATGGCGTCGGCGCCGTACAGCGACGAGGCGCCGTCCTTCAGGGTCTCGACCCGTTCCACCGCGTTGAACGGGATGGTGTTCAGGTCGACGAAGCCCTTCTGACCGTCGTCGGCCAGGGGGTAGTTGGCGGTGCGTTCGCCGTCGATCAGGACCAGGGTCGAGTTGACCGACAGGCCGCGCAGGGCGACGCCCGACGAACCGGCGGCGAAGCCGGCGCCGAAGGCGGTCGGGATGCTGCCGCTGTTGTCGGCGGCCAGGGTGCGGATGGCGTCGGCGACCGAGGTGATGCCGCGCTGTTCCAGCTGGGCCTGGGTCTGGACGGTGACAGGTGACGGGGTCTCGGTGTCGGTGCGCCGCAGCAGCGAACCGGTGACGACGACGGCTTCGACTTCGTTGTTCTCGGGCTGAGCCGTCGCCTGAGGAGCGTCCTGGGCGATGGCCGCGACGGGCGCGACGAAGGCCGCGAAGGTGGCGACCCCCGCGATCATCGTCGTCGCCAGCAGGCGCCCGCGGGTGTTGTGCAAGTTCATGTCGGTCCCTCCGGGCGGTGGGGCCTGGTCATGTCGACCCGCTCGTCCGTTCGCCCTGTCAGTTTCAGGTTTCCCGGAGGACCTCCGTCCCCGGTTGACCTTGGGATAGGAGCCGCCAAAGACGAGCGTCAATCACGGAGGCCGTTATGTAATCAATATGTCGAGGACCTGTCACATCCAAGCAACGGCCGATACCAAATTGCGGCGAGAATGGGTCTTTTAGGTGTCAGCGCCGCAATGGCGTGTAGAAAAAACACCGATATCGAAGCTTCACTATTTGAAAACGACTTCAAAAGGTTCCGACTATGAATAGGAATCCTTGCGGACTTGTAAGTACTATAACGTTGCTCATCGAAGATCGATATTCGTAGATCGATTATCGATGCGTGCAGACGCGCAAATGGTTGATTTCAGGCCGTTTGATGTGCGGCGGATTTGGCTGCGGGGTTGCAGGGATTTCGGGGGGATTTGGCGGGGGGCGGAGCGGTGGCTGAGGGCCTGGTCGGGTCGATACAATCGAGGGACGGAATCGTATCGGCGGGGTGTCGGGGCCGTGGCAGGGCGACCTGCCGAATTGCCAACGAAACAGTCATCCCGGGCCTTGTGCCCGGGACCCCTGGTTCAGCTTTGACGTGAAGTGCCTTGGCGCGCTGGCGCGCTACTCATCCGCACTTGCGGCGGATAGAGGGGTCCCGGGCACAAGGCCCGGGATGACGGTCGTAGGGGTCAGTAAGGCAGTTGCTCCGGCGCCTGTACCGGGGGCGTCGCATCCGGCGTCGCCGCCGGCTCCAGCTCCGAGGCCGACCGCGCGAACTCCGACGACAGGGTCTCGTAGAAGCCGTTGCGGGGATCGGGCGTGGACTGGGGCTCGGGATCGGGCAGCAGCCAGGGGAAGTCGCGCACCGCCAGCCCCTCGTGGGCGGCCAGCATGTAGCGCCGCCAGATGCTGGCCGGGATGTCGCCGCCCACCACCTTGTTCATGGGCCGATCGTCGTCGTTGCCGACCCAGACGCCGGTCACATAGTCAGGCGTGAAGCCCACGAACCAGGCGTCGCGCCAGTTCTGGCTGGTGCCGGTCTTGCCCGCCGCCGGCCGGCCGAAGGCGGCCCGCTTGGCGGTGCCGACCTCGACCACCTTCTTCATCATCTTGACCATCATGCTGGCCTTGCTGATGTCGTAGACGCTGCTCGGCGTGGCGGGGACGGTGTGGTTGAAGATCGGCTCGCCGCCCTGGGTGGCGATGCTCTCGATCACGTAGGGCTCGATGCGCGTCCCGCCCTGCTGGAACACCTGGAAGCCCGAGGTCAGCTGCAGCAGGTTCACCTCATACGCCCCCAGCGCCACCGACAGGTCCGGGTTGGACGGCAGGCTGGTGATCCCGAACCGGCGGGCCAGATCGCCGATCGCCGGGCCGCCGGCCTCCTGGGCCAGCTTGACGGCGATGGTGTTGATCGAATTGACCAGGGCGTCCTGCACGGTCATCGGACCGCGATAGCCGCCGGCGTAGTTCTCGGGCTTCCAGTCGCCGAACTGCACCGGGCCGTCGACCCGGATGTCGGTGGGCAGCACCCCTTTTTCCAGGGCGGCGGCGTAGACGAAGGGCTTGAAGGTCGAGCCCGGCTGGCGGCGGGCCTGGACGGCGCGGTTGAACGGGCTTTCCGCATAGTCGGTCCCGCCGACCATGGCGCGGACCGCCCCGTCGGCCGACAGCGACAGCAGAGCCGCCTGGCGGGCCCCGGCGCCTTCGCCCGCCACGCGGATGGCCTCGCGGACCGTCTGGGCGCCCACGTGCTGCAGGCGCGGGTCTATGGTCAGGCGCACCACCAGGTCGGGGGCGTTCTGGCCGGCGATGCGGACGGCTTCGGAGGTGGCGTAGTCCAGCACCCAGCCGTAGTCGCCCTCGTCGGCTACAGCCAAAGGAGAGAGCCTTGGGGTGTCGTCCAGGGCCCGGCTCTCCTGCTCGGCGGTGATCCAGCCCTCCTTGCGCATGTTGGCCAGGATCAGGCGCGAGCGGGCCAGGGCGCCGGACATGTCGCGGGTCAGGGCCAGGCGCGAGGGGGCCTTCATCAGGCCGGCCAGCAGAGCCGATTCCGACAGGGTCAGCTGGCTGGCGGGCTTGTTGAAATAGGTCTGGGCCGCGCCGTCGACGCCGTAGGTGCCGGCCCCGAAATAGACCCGGTTCAGATAGAGCTCGAGGATCTCGTCCTTGGTCAGCACCCGCTCCAGCTTCCAGGCCAGGTACATCTCCTGGACCTTGCGCTTGGTGATCCGGTCGGGCGTCAGGAACATGCCCTTGGCCAGCTGTTGCGACAGGGTCGAGGCGCCCTGCACGGTGCGGCCGGCCCGGTGGTTGATCCAGGCGGCGCGGACGATGCCGTAGGGGTCGATGGCCCCGTGCTTGTAGAACCGCCGGTCCTCGGCGGCCAGGAAGGCCAGGGGCACGTAGTTGGGCACGCCCGCCAGGGTGATCCGCTGGCCGTAGCGCGGGCCGCGGGTGGCGATCACCTGGCCGTTGCGGTCCTCGAACCGGATACCCGGGGCGCGGTTCACCGCGAACAGGGCCTCGCGCGAGGGCAGGGGCGGGGCGTCCTTGAGGTACTTGAACCAGACATAGGCCCCGCCCGCCCCGGCGCCGATCAGGCCCAGGACCAGCACCACCAGCAGCGGGATCCAGATCCACCGCGCCTTCTTGGCCTTCGCCTTGGCCTTGGCGTGCTTCAAATCCGCGCGGAACGGCTCCTCCGGCGGCGGTTCCTTCGGCGGTTGGGGAGGCGGCGCAGGCGGCGGGGGCGCGCCGAATTCCGGCGGCCGCGCGGGCTCCTGGCCCGCCGGCTTGTCGTCGAAGCGATAGGGCGGCAGCGTCCAGTCGTTCAAGTCGGCCCCATGGTCCCGTTTGGTCTTCGCGCGAATAGGGTTTAGGACGCCGCGATGATGGCGCGCAAACCTTTCTGGGAGACGAAGTCCCTAAACCAGATGACTGTCCCCGAGTGGGAGAGCCTATGCGACGGCTGCGGCCTTTGCTGCCTGGTTCGCTTCGAAGACGAAGACACCGGCGAGATCATCCCCACCCGGGTGCACTGCCAGCTGTTCGACGAGCATCGCTGCACCTGCAAGGACTATCCCAACCGCAAGAAGACCGTGCCGGACTGCATCAAGCTGACGCCCTACAACATCGAGGGGCTGGAGTGGATGCCGCCGTCCTGCGCCTATCGCCGGCTGCACGAGGGCAAGTCCCTGCCGCAGTGGCACCCGCTGATCACCGGCGACCCCGAGAGCACCCACAAGGCCGGCATCTCGGTGCGCGACCAGACCGTGTCGGAGCTGTGCTTCGAGGACCCGGAAGACGCCCTGGACTTCGTGGCGACCGACCTGATGTACGACAAGAGCGACGTCGGCTACGACCCCGAGGACTGAGGCTCAGCCCTCCGTCCCGCGCCCCTCCAGGGCCGGCCACGGCACGAAGGCCAACAGCACGTAGCCGACGAAGGCACCACCCGGCAGAAGGCAGATCAGTAACCACCAGGGCGACAAGCCGGCCCGCTGGAGGATCCGCGCGCCCGGCCACAAGAACGCCGCCACGAAGCAGGCCGCGATGGGCAGGACGATCAGCCAGTGGATCCAGGACATGCTTCCCATAGCGGGCTCCCCTCGACAGCAACGGCCCAGTTTGCGGTGTTTTGAAAAGACCTGGCAAGCCGCGCCCGGGATTCCGCGCGTCGGCGACCTCCGTCCCGCGCATCGGTATGTTCCGGGTCATGGCAAGGGTTTGCACCGATAGACAGCCTGGGGCCCCGGCCGGATCGTCGCCCTGGATTAGGGATCCGGAGCGCGACCATGGACAGACGCCACTTCACCACCCTGGCCCTCAATGCGGGTTTGGGAGGGCTGGCCTTCGCGGCCGCCGCCCGCCCCGCCCTGGCCGCCAAGCCGCCGACCGAGTGGGACGGTCTTGTCAAGGTCAAGGCCAAGCGGTTCGAGCTGGTCTATCTGCGGCCCGGCGCCGACTTCCGCGTCTACACCAAGGTGATCATCGACCCGACCGAGATCGCCTTCGAAAAGAACTGGAAGCGCGACTACAACAGCGACAACCGGTCGCTCTCGATGCAGGTGAGCGACAAGGACATCGAGCGCATGTCCGAGGAGGGTCGCAAGGGCGCCACCAAGATCCTGGTGAAGGCCTATACCGAGGGCGGCTATCCGGTGGTCACCGACCCGGCGCCGGACGTTCTGCGGGTCCGCACGGCCCTGGTCGACATCACCGTCACCGCGCCGGACCTGGACACCCCCGGGATCGTCCGCAGCTACAGCCGCGACGCCGGCGGGGCCACCCTGGTGGTCGAGGCGCGGGACTCGATGACCGGCCAGCTGCTGGGCCGCGCGGTCGACAGCCGCACCATCGACGACTTCTCGATGGAATGGCGCAACCGGGTCACCAACCGCCAGGACTTCGGCAATCAGGTCGAGACCTGGGCAAAGAACAGCGTCAAGGGCCTGAACGAGCTGAAGTCGCTGTCGCCGATCGCGGGATAGGGGGTAGCGAGGCCTCCAAATAAGTTCGTCATCCCGGGCCTTGTGCCCGGGACCCTTGCTACAGCTTGCACGTGAAGCGCCTTGGCGCGCCGGCGCGCCACTCTCCCGCACCTGCGG
Source organism: Caulobacter sp. (assembly GCA_017744495.1). Classification (GTDB taxonomy): domain Bacteria; phylum Pseudomonadota; class Alphaproteobacteria; order Caulobacterales; family Caulobacteraceae; genus Caulobacter. The sequence continues at coordinate 8,056 of JAGIBE010000031.1, forward strand.
CGGATAGAGGGGTCCTGGGCACAAGGCCCGGGATGACGGTTTGTTGGGGATTAGGGTGTCGATAGCTCTCTGCCTTCAATCCCCCTCCGCTCGCTTCCCCGACAGCAACGCGTAGATCGCCATCGCATGGCCGTGGCCCAGCCCCAGCGAGCCCTTGCCCCAGGCCACGACCTGTCCGGCCTTGACCCCGGGCTTCAGCGCTCCGCCCTCCGACAGCCCCGCCGCGTCGGCGGCCGCCTTCAGCCCGTCGGCGTCGAGGCCGGTCTTGGCCTGGATGGTGTTGAGATAGCCTTGGAAGGACATGGTGGGGCTCCGTGAGGGTGTTTGCCCGGAGGACGGACGAGGGCTGCCGGAGCCGACATCGGGGGAGTGGAAGTTCCGACCCTGCTTCCCAAAAACAGTTGTCATCCCGGACAGCCCCTGCGCGCTTTCCGGGATGACAACCCATTGAGGGGGCTTCGAAGGGGGACCTACCCCGCCTTCGCCGCTCGTCCCGCCTTCACCGCCTCGGCCAGCGCATCGAGCATCCGCACCGAGGTGTCCCAGTCCACGCAGGCGTCGGTCACCGACTGGCCGTAGACCAGCGGCCGGCCGGGGACGATGTCCTGGCGGC
>JAGIBE010000032.1 GCA_017744495.1 Caulobacter sp.
AGGGCGTCGTCGATCTCGGCCGCCCGCTTGGCCGCCGGACGCTGGCTGATGCCCGCCCAGTAGGCCTCGAAGGCCGGGCGCTTCTCGATCGAGCCGAACATCATGCCCCAGCCGATCTGGGACCCGACATAGACGTCGGCCGCCGAGAACCTGTCGCCGGCGATGTACTGACGGCCGGACACGGCGCTTTCCAGGGCGTTGATCGTGTCTTCGAGGCAGCCGTAACCCGCCGTCGCGCGTCGCTCCGGGGGAACCTCGACGCCCAGCGCCTTGTTGGTCACCGCGGCCTCCACCGGCCCGCAGGCGAACATCAGCCAGCGGTAGTAGGTTCCGCGCTCGGGGGAGGTGGTCGGCGGGGCCAGGCCCGCCTCGGGGAAGGCGTCGGCCAGATAGGCGCAAATGGCGGCGCCTTCGGTGACCGTCACCCCGCGATGGGTGATCGCCGGAACCTTGCCCATCGGATTGACCGCCAGGTACTCGGGCGCCTTCATCGACGAGGCGTAGTCGAGCACCACGGTGCGGTAGGGCGCGCCGACCTCCTCCAGCATCCAGCGGGCGATCCGGCCGCGCGACATCGGGTTGGTGTAGAAGACGAGTTCATCGCTCATGGGAGGGCTCCGTCGGGGAAAGGCGGCGCGATCCTAGCGTGCGGGAGCGGGTCCGCAATCTCAACTATCAATGTTCTTTGAATTGGCGCCTAAGCCGAAGCCGCCAGGGCCTCGGCCGGCGCCTTGGCCATCGCCGTGTTCAGCGCATCGACCAGGCCGGCCGCGGTCATCGGCTTGGAGACCGCCCCGTCGAACACCCCGCCGGGGCCGCCCGGACGGGCGTCGGCCGAGAAGGCGATGATCGGCGTGCCGGCGTTGGGGCCGCCTTCGCCGCGGATGCGCAGGGCGGCCTGGGCCCCGTCCAGCCGTGGCATGCGCAGGTCCATCAGGATGGCGTCGAAGCGATCGACGGCGGCGGCCGCCACGCCTTCCTCGCCGTCCGCCGCCTCGGTCACCTCGGCGCCCATGGCGGTCAGGATGGCGTTGACCAGCTCGCGGTTGGCCGGATTGTCGTCGACCACCAGCACCCGGCAGGCGGGCGGCAGCAGGGCGGCGGCGGCCTCCAGAGCGGACGGAGTTTCGACCTGGGCGGTCGAAGCGGCCAGGATGTCGAAGCTGAAGCAGGCCCCCTGGCCGGGGATGCTGACGACGCCGATCTGGCCGCCCATGGCCTCGACCAGGCCCTTGCAGATCGCCAGACCCAGGCCGGTGCCGCCGTGCTTGCGCGTCAGGCCGGCGTCGACCTGCGAGAAGCGGCGGAACAGCAGGTCCACGTCTTCGGCGGCGATGCCCGGGCCGGTGTCGGCGACCGAGACGCTCAGCCGCTCCTCGGCAGGATCATAGGCGGCCGTAACGGTGATCGATCCGGCCTCGGTGAACTTGGCCGCGTTGCCGATCAGGTTCAGCAGAACCTGGCGCAGCCGGCCGCCGTCGATCAGCAGGTCGGCGGGCAGGGTCTCCAGCCCCTCGGTGCGCAGGGCCACGCCCCGGGCCCCCGTCTCCAGCGAGAACAGATCCAGAGCCTCCTCGATCAGTTGGCCGGCGGCCACGGGCTCGCGCTTCAGCTCCAGCTGGCCGGCCTCCAGCTTCGAGAAGTCGAGGATGTCGTTGATGGTGGTCAGCAGCGCCTTGCCGCCGCTCAAGACCCGGCCGATGAAGCGGCGGGCGTCGGCCGAAAGGTCCGGCTCGTCATCGACCAGGCGGGCGAAGCCCAGCACAGAGGTCAGAGGCGTACGCAGCTCGTGGCTCATATTGGCCAGGAACTCGCCCTTCACGGCGGCCGCCGCCTCGGCCTCGTTGCGGGCCTCGCGCAGCTGGCGCTCCATGGCCTTCTGCTCGGTGACGTCGCGGACCACGTCGGTGATGCCGGTGATGGCGCCGGTCAGCGGGTCGCGCTGCAGGCCGGGACGGGACTCCAACCAGATGACCTCGCCGTCCTTGCGGATGGCCCGATACTCCACGCGGGTGGGGCTGTTGTCGTGATGGGCCGTCATGTAGGCGATCTGCTCGATGACGATGGCGCGGATGGCCTCGCGATCGTCCTCGTGGACCGTCATCATGCCCTCGCGGCCGATCAGCTCCTCGGGCGCGTAGCCCAGCATGGTCACGCAGGCGGGCGAGACGTACTGGATCACGCCGCGCAGGTTGCTGTGGACGATCATGTCCTGGGCGTTCTCGGCCAACTGGCGGAAGCGGGCCTCGCTGCGGGCCGCGGCGGCGTTGGCCTCGGTCATGTTCTGCAGCAGTTCGCGGCGATGGCGCTGGATCGAGGCCACCGGCAGGCTGATGAAGATCGCCACGGCCAGGAACAGCTGCAGCACGATCGCCTGGTCGGGCGAGCCGCTGGGCAGCAGGGTGATCGGGCCGTGGCCGGCCATGGTGAAGATCACCGCCACGACGGCGACCAGGGTCGCGCTCAGGGCCGCGCCCAGCACCTCCAGCCGCCAGGCGACCAGCAGCATCACCGGCGGCACGATGAACAGCACCGGGCGGGGCTGGCTGAAGACACTAATGGTCACCACCAGCAAGAGCAGGAGGCTGGCGACGCCGGAGGCCGAAAGCGGGCGTTCTCGCAGGTAGTGGCGCACGCGCACCAAGGCCAGCAGGCAGGGGGTGATGGTCATCAGGCCCAGGATGTCGCCCAGCGACCAGACGCCGATATTGGCCCACAACACGCCGCCGCGCATGGCGGTGTGGAGCGTGGCGGCGATCATGCCGGTGGCGATCGGGGCGGCCAGGCCGCAGATCAGGGCGAAGGCGATCATGTCGCGCGCCCGACCCAGGTCGATCTCCGGCCCGCAGACCCGACGCATGCCCCAGGCGCAGACGAAGATCTGGACGATGTTGCAGCTGACCAGGACGATATTGACGGCGGCCAGGTCGCCGACATGGGCGCCCGCCGCCAGGCCGCCGACCAGACATCCCAGCAGCACCGCCGGCCAGTGGCGATTGCGGCACGACAGCAGGCACGCGACGCCGAAGCCGTTGGATAGCCAGATCGGCGCCACCTGACCGTAGTCGCGGGGGAATTCGACGCAGAGATAGGCCAGCAAGGCGTAGCCGACGGCCGCGACCAGGGCCAGGATGGCGGTCTTCAGGATTTCACCGCCGGTCCATTTCGGATTTTGGCCGTGAGCACTAGGCCCGGCGGAGGTCGAAGAGGTCTCTGTCATCACCCTGCTTTCGCGGGTCGTCCAGCTCGTGTTCAAGCTAAGCCGCTCCGCAGGGCTTGAATAGATTGAAGGCCTTAAAGAACAGTGGCTTGCGGCGCGGCCCATCGCCGCGCCCTTGAGGTTGTATCTGGCCTTTTACGACCCGAAGCCGGCCTTCACGACCAGTCGCGCGACTTCGGCGATGACCGCGTTGCAGCCGTCGTTGTCCAGGGTGGAGTGGTGCAGATAGGCGGTGATCAGCAGGGGTTGGCGTCGCTCGTTCGGCCAGATCACCGCGATGTCGTTCGTCGTGCCACGGCCGCCGTCGGCCCAGCTGCCGGTCTTGTCGCCGACCTTCCAGCCGGCGGGAAGGCCGGCCCGCAGACGCTTGTCGCCGGTCTGATTGGCGACCAGCCAGGCGACCAGCCGCTGGCGCGAGGCCGGAGAGAGGGCCGTGCCCAGGCTCAAGGCGCGCAAGGTGGCCAGCATGGCGTTCGGCGAGGTGGTGTCGTGGACCTCGCCGGGACGGACGGCGTTCAGGCCCGTTTCGTAGTCGTCCAGGCGCGTGACCTTGTCGCCCAGGCTCCGCGCGAAGGCGGTGATCGCCGGCGGGCCGCCGAAGGTGTTCAGCAGCAGGTTGGCCGCGGCGTTGTCGCTGAGGGTCATGGTCGCCTCGCACAGCGCGCCGACGGTCATGCCCTCGCCGACGTGCTTTTCAGTGGCGGGCGAGTTGCTCACCAGCACGGCCCGACCGTAGGCGATCCGACGGTCCAGGCTTTCCAGCCCCTGGTCCACCCGCTTGAGCACCAGGCCCGCGACCAGGGTCTTGAAGGTGCTGCACATGGCGAAGCGCTCGTCGCCGCGATGGGCGAAGGTCTTGCCGGAGGCGGTGTCCAGCACCGAGACGCCCAGCCGTCCGCCGCTGCGGGCTTCCAGGGCGGCGATACCTCGGCTAATGCCGCTGGTCAGGCGGGCGGTCGCGGCCGAGGCGGCCGGCGCGGCGAAGCCTAGGGCGGGCAGGGCGGAAAGGGCCGTTAACACTTGGCGTCGGTCGATCATCGGGTCCTCCATGGCCCGCAAGATGGGCGATGGGTGACCCCGCGATCAAACGATGATACTTCGCGCGAAACCCTAGAAAATTTTGGGTGTGTGGATGAGCCGCGCGCAGCTTCCCCTCAACGCCCTGCGAGCCTTCGAGGCATCGGCCCGGCACCTGTCCTTCACCCGCGCCGCCATCGAGCTGTGCGTGACCCAGGCCGCGGTCAGCCACCAGGTGAAGGGCCTCGAGCAGCGGCTGGGCGCGGGCCTTTTCCGCCGCCTGCCGCGCGGTCTGGCCCTGACCGACGAGGGCCTGGCCCTGCTGCCGGTGGTCCGCGACAGCTTCGACCGCATGGGCGACGTGCTGGAGCGGTTCTCGGCCGGCCGGGTGATGGAGGTGCTGAGCGTCGGGGTGGTGGGCACATTCGCGGTCGGCTGGCTGCTCCCGCGCCTGCCGGCGTTCCGGAAGGCGCATCCGTTCGTCGACCTGCGCCTGTTCACCAACAACAACCGCATCGACATCGCTGGCGAGGGGCTGGACTGCGCGGTGCGGTTCGGCGACGGGGCCTGGCACGGCACCCAGGCCACGCCCCTGTTCGCGGCGCCGATGACGCCGCTGTGCGCCCCTGCCCTGGCCGAGCGGCTGAAGTCGCCCGAGGCGCTGAAGTCCGAGGCGCTGCTGCGCAGCTACCGGGCCGACGATTGGCCCGACTGGTTCGCGGCCGCCGGCGTCGCTCCGCCGCCCATCAGGGGACCGGTGTTCGATAGTTCCTGGGTGATGGTCGAGGCGGCCATGCAGGGGGCGGGCGTGGCCCTGGCCCCGTCGATGATGTTCGCCCGCGACCTGGAGCAGGGACGGCTGGTCCGGCCCTTCGCCCTGGAGGTGTCGGCGGGAATGTACTGGCTGACCTGGCTGAAGTCGCGCGCGGTGACGCCGGCCCTGGCGGCCTTCCGGGATTGGCTGGCCGAGCAGTCGGCCTAGGCGATCATCTCCGGGTCGTTCCGCTTCAGCCAGGCGGCGGCGTAGCTGCACAGGGGCACGATCTTCATGCCCTCGCCGCGGGCGGTCTGGGCGACATGCTGCATCAGGCGGCCGGCCGCGCCGGTGCCACGCAAGGCGGGATCGGCCTCGACGTGGGGGATGACCAGGCGGTGGCCGCTGCGTTGGTAGTCGGCGAAGGCGATCAGGCCATCGACTTCCAGTTCGTAGCGGCTCTTGGCGGGGTTGTGGCTGAAGGCGTCGGTCATGGCTCGCATATGGGCTGGACGGCGCGGGGCGCCAGGGGTGTTATGGCTTCCGGGGGCTAACGCACGAAAGAGGTGGGCGATGCGGGCTCTGTTGGTGTTCGTGGCGTGCGGAACCTTGGCGGCCCTCGCCGCCTGCGGCCAGAAATCCGAAACCAAGAAGGCGGAGGCAGCCAAGACGGCCGCGACAGCCGCGCCCCAGGGCGGCGCCGCCGCGCCGGCTGCTCCGGCGCCGACCCAGTGGCCCAAGCGCAAGCCGGGCCTGTGGACCCAGACCATGACCCTGAAGGCGCAGGGCTTCACCCGCAGCTTCCGCTTCTGCGTCGACGAGACCAGCGACGAGAAGATGGGGCTGGACACCCAGGCCGAGGATCAGCGCTGCAAGCGCAAGTCGATGACCCGGGGCGCGGACGGCGGCTGGACGGTGGTCTCGACCTGCGACATGGGACCGGGCGGCCAGACCGACAGCACCATCCACGTCGCGGGCGACTTCAACACCCGCTACGAGATGGAGGTCACCAGCGTCACCTCGGGCGCGGCCCAGCCGGCGCTGAACGGCGAGCGCAAGATGAACATGACCGCCGAGTGGTCGGGCGCCTGTCCCGCCGGCTGGAAGGGCGGCGACGTCGAGATGCCCGGCGGTCAACGGATCAACATGCTGAAGAGCGCGGCTTCGGCGGGGTAGGACGCCGCCTTCGATCATCCCAAACCGTTGTCATCCCGGAAGCTCCGCAGGGGCTTGTCCGGGACCCAGGGGACTGGGCGGATGCGGTGCGGTTCACCTGGGTCCCGGACAAGCGCTGTGCGCTTTCCGGGATGACAACCATTGGGGTTAGACCAGCTCCACCGCCATCGCCGTGGCCTCGCCGCCGCCGATGCATAGGGACGCCAGGCCCTTCTTGCCGCCGCGCGCCCGCAGGGCCGAGATCAGGGTGCACAGGATGCGCGCGCCGCTGGCGCCGATCGGGTGGCCCAGGGCGCAGGCGCCGCCGTTGACGTTCAGCTTGTCGTCCGGGATGCCCAGCTCCTGCTGAGCGATCATGGCGACCACGGCGAAGGCCTCGTTGACCTCGAACAGGTCGACGTCGGCCACGTCCCAGCCGGCCTTCTTCAGGGCCTTCTTCATGGCCGGGACCGGGGCGGTGGTGAACAGGCCCGGCTCGTGGGCGTGGGCGGCGTGGGCGGCCACCTTGGCGACGATCGGCAGGCCCAGGCGCTTGGCCACGCTCTCGCGGGTCATGACTAGGGCCGCCGCGCCGTCGCTGATCGACGACGAATTGGCGGCCGTGATCCCGCCATCGCGGCTGAAGGCCGGGCGTAGGGTCGGGATCTTGGCGGCGTCGGCCTTCAGCGGCTGCTCGTCCTGGCTGACGGTCTCCACGCCCTTGCGGGTGGTGATCTGGACCGGAACGATCTCGGCGGCGAAGGCGCCCGAGGTCACGGCCTTCTGGGCCTTGGCCAGGCCCTTGACCGCGTAATCGTCCATGGCCTCGCGACCGAACTGGTAGGTCGCGGCGCTGTCCTCGGCGAAGGCGCCCATCAGCTTGCCGGGCGTGTAGGCGTCCTCGAGCCCGTCCAGGTACATGCTGTCCCACATCTGGTCGTGGCCGATGCGCGCGCCCGAGCGATGTTTGGTCAGCAGGTAGGGGGCGTTGGTCATGCTCTCCATGCCGCCGGCCACGATGATGTCGGCGCTGCCGGCCGCCAGAGCGTCGTGGGCCATGATCGCGGCCTGCATGCCGCTGCCGCACATCTTGTTGACCGTGACAGCCTCGACCGAGAGCGGCAGGCCCGCCCCGACGGCGGCCTGGCGGGCGGGGGCTTGGCCCAGGCCCGCGGGCAGGACGCAGCCCATGAAGATCTGCTCGACCTGGTCGCCCGCGACCCCGGCCCGCTGGATCGCCGCCTTCACCGCCGTCGCGCCCAGCTCGGTGGCTTTGGCCCCGGCGAGCGCGCCCTGGAAGCCGCCCATCGGCGTGCGGGCGAACGAGACGATGACGACCGGATCGGCGTTTGACACAGTTGAGCTCCACCCTGGGGAATTTTGCGGCGGAATAAACCCTCTGCGGCGCGGTCTACGCAAGGCCTTCGCGCAAAAAGCGGCCGGCGGAGAAATGCGGATATCCCTTCCGCCGGCTCGCAGTGCGCAACCGAGAGAGTCAATTGCTATTGAAAACGTACTATTGTGGGTCTGCAAAAGCAACCCTTGCATTCCCCGACGGAAGGCCTCACCTTCGCGTGATGGGCCGTACCGCCGACTACACCAATGAACGCTGCGCCATCGCCGCCACCCTCGAGGTCGTCGGCGATCCGTGGACCCTGCTGATCCTCCGCGACGCCTTTCAGGGCGTGAAGCGGTTCGAGCAATGGCAGGAGCGGTTGGGCGTGGCCCGCAACGTCCTGGCCGCCCGCCTCAAGAGCCTGGTGGCCCACGGGGTGCTGGAGCCGCGCCGCTATTCGGAACGTCCGCCGCGCCAGGAATACGTCCTGACCCCCAAGGGGCGGGCCCTGTCGCCGGTGCTGCTGACCATGGCCGAGTGGGGCGACCAGCACGTCTACGGCGTGGGCAAGGGGCCGGTGCACTTCGTCCATAAGGCATGCGGCTGCGACTTCCATCCCAAGCTGGCCTGTGAGGCCTGCGGCGAGATCGTCGACGGCCGCGACCTCTCGCGGGTGATCCACGAGGAGCAGGCCCTGACGGTGGGCGAGGCTCTGGAAGCCTCGATCGGGATCGCCGCCGAGTGACCTACCGCTTCCACGTCCATCGGACCAAGCCGGCCTACCGGCTGGTGACGGCGGACGGGGCGGGATTTCCGGATGGCGGGAATCTGGAAGACTGGCGCTTCACCCGTGCTCGCGAGCGCGCCGACACCAATCCCGACGTGGCGCGCTTGGTCGACGAGACCGGCTATTGCCTGTTCAAGATCGGCCTGTCCTTCGACGAGATCGCCTGACGCGGGAAAACGACCTGTGGATCGTTCGCGCTGGGTCGGAACCTCGACACATCGCGTGCGTTCCAAGCCTTCGAGCATCCCAGGCCCCGCCAGGGTCGTGGGCGCTTGGGCGGGGGCGCCCTGAGTGCAGTGGGGGTTCGCGTGAGTGAAGTGATGGGGCGTGTCGGCGTGGTTGGCCCCGCGCAGAGCGTTTGCAAGCGAACGCTGGACCTGTTGGGCGCGGTTCTTGTCTTGGTGTTCTTCCTGCCGATCGGGCTGCTGATGCTGGCCGCGATCCGCTGCAGTCGAACCGGCCCCCTTTTCATCCGCGAGCAGACCGTCGGCTTGAACGGCGCGATCTTCGGGCGTTGGCGGATGCATCGGCCGGTCGACGGCGAGACCGTGTTCGACAGGGCGATCTGGCAGGCGGGGCTGAGCGACCTGCCCTCGGCGATCAATGTCATTGACGGCGATATGTCGCTGATCGGGCCCAGGCCCTTGTCACCGGCCCGGTATGTCGGTCTGAGCCAGGGATTGCCGGACTATGCGCGGCGTCTGGAGGCGCGGCCGGGGATGATCTGGCCGCGCGCCGGCGAGGGCGAGCCGTCCTGGAGCGCCGAGCTGGACTATGTGGCGCGGTGGTCGATGTTCGAGGATCTGAAGGTGGCGGGCCTCTACGCGGTCCAGGGAATGTTCCGCGAGGAGCAGGGCGTCGACTAGGTCAGCGCGCGACGAGGACGGCGCCGGCGATCAGGCTGGCCCACAGGGCGAGATTGGTCAGGACCACCGTCAGCCGGGTCAGCGAGACATTCCGGTCCAGGTGGCGCTTGTCACTGTAGGCGGCGGTAGCCATGGGCCTCCAACTCCAAATTCTGCAACTGCGTCAAAAAGCTTGACGGCAGCACACTGTAGATACGTCTACATGCCACAAAAGTTTCGCATGTCACTCGCTTACGGCGTGAATTTTCAGTGCAGAGGGCGATTTTTTAGCGTGACCATTGGGCGGTCAAAGTATTTTTGGCAAATTCGTCAATAACGTGCCGAAAAGTACGGCGTTTGCTGATTTTTGAGGCGTTTGAAAGCTTGGCCGCGCCGGCGCTGATGAGCGGTTAGGCGGCCGGCAGGGCCGCCCGTTCCGTGGCCACGATGAAGCCGCCGCCCAGCACGCGCTCGGGATCGGCGGGATCGTACAGCACGCAGGCCTGGCCGGGGGCCACGCCTTCCTCCAGCACGTCGAACACCAGGCGCGCTTCACCGTCCACGACCGCCAGGCGGCCCGGGACGGGTTCGCGGGTCGAGCGCACGCGGGCCAGCACCGGCGCTCCGTTGGCCGCGGCGGCCTCCAGGC
>JAGIBE010000033.1 GCA_017744495.1 Caulobacter sp.
ATGCTGATCTTTAGTCTCTGGTTGTGGGAAGCCCTGCGGTGAGCGCCGTCGGGTGACGGTTCTCGGGATTCCGGGTGTGTGGGTTTTTTGATGCGACCGCCGTGTCCTTGGACGGCGGCGAGGCGGGCGGTGGATTAGCCCTTGGGGTTTCCCCACCGGGCGCGCGCCGTCTCGACGATGCGGCGGGCCGCATCGAAGGCCTGGGATATAGTCATTTCCGACGTATCAAGCAAGACGGCGTCGGGAGCTTGCGTCATCGGGGCCTCGGCCCGGCCGCCGTCGCGCTCGTCGCGCTTCCTGATGTCGGCCAGGATCTCCTCGAAGGTCACGCTCTCGCCCTGACCCACCAGCTGCTTCCAGCGGCGGTCGGCGCGGACCTCCGGCAAGGCGGTGACATAGAGCTTGGCCGGGGCCTCGGGGGCGATGACCGTGCCGATGTCGCGGCCGTCGATCACGCTGCCCGGCTCGCGCAAGGCGAACTGGCGCTGCAGGTCGAACAGGGCTGAGCGCACGCCCGGATGCACGGCCACGCGGCTGGCGGCCTCGCCGGCGTGGCGGGTGCGGACCTCGGGACGCTCCAGCTCGGCGAGGTCCAGGTCGCGCGCGGCGGCTTCGGCCACGCCCGCGTCGTCCAAGTCGCCCTTGGCGTCCAGCAGGCGCACGCCCACGGCGCGATAGAGCAGGCCGGTGTCCAGCAGCGGATAGCCGTAGAGGTCGGCCAGCCGGCTGGCGACCGTGCCCTTGCCCGAAGCGGCGGGACCGTCGACGGCGATGACGAACGCCATCGCCCTCAAGCCTCGGCGATTGAGCCGCCCAGGCCGCGCATCAGGTCGGCGAAGCCGGGGAAGCTGGTGGCGATCATGCCCGGCTCGTCGATCTCGACCGGCTCCTGGGCGGCCATGCCCAGGATCAGATGGCTCATGGCGATGCGGTGGTCGCCGTGGGTGACCACCTTGCCGCCGCCGCGCACCGGATGGTTGGCGCGCTTCGTGCCGACCACGGTCATACCTTCCGGCTCTTCCTCGACCGTGACGCCGCAGGCCTTGAGGCCCGCCGCCGTCAGGGCGATGCGGTCGCTTTCCTTGACGCGCATCTCGCCGATGCCGCGCATCACGGTCGGCCCCTCGGCGAAGGCGGCCGCGACGGCCAGGATCGGATATTCGTCGATCATCGCCGGGGCCCGCTCGGGCGGCACGACCACGCCCTTCATGTCGGGCGAATAGCGGGCGGTGATGTCGCCCACCTGCTCGCCGCTGGACTCGCGGACGTTCGAGATGACCAGGTCCGCGCCCATCTCCTGCAGGGTGGTGAACAGGCCCGTGCGCAGCTCGTTGAGCATCACCCCCTCGACCGTCACTTCCGAACCGGGGACGATCAGGCCGGCCACCAGCGGGAAGGCGGCCGACGACGGGTCGCCCGGCACGGCCACGTGGGTTCCGGTCAGCTTCTGGCCCGCCGGCAGGCGGATATGACGAACGCCGTCCTTATCCTCGACGATCACCTCGGCCCCGAACGCCCGCAGCATGCGCTCGGTGTGGTCGCGGGTGGCCTCGGGCTCGATCACCTCGACCCCGCCCTCGGCGTGCAGGCCGGCCAGCAGCACGGCCGACTTCACTTGGGCCGAGGCCATGGGCAGGGTGTAGTTCAGGCCGCGCAGGTTGCCGCCCTTCAGGGTCAGCGGCAGGCGGCCCTTGTCGCGACCCAGCCAGGTGGCGCCCATCCGGGCCAGAGGGTCCAGGACCCGGCCCATCGGACGGCCGCGTAGCGAATTGTCGCCGGTGAAGGTGGCGCACAGCGGAAAGCCCGCCGCCGCGCCCATGATCAGGCGCACGCCGGTGCCGGCGTTGCCGCAGTCGACCACGTCCGACGGCTCGACGAAGCCGCCCTGGCCTTCGATGCGCCAGCGGCCGACGCCCTCCTGCTCGACCCGCGCGCCGAAGCTGCGCATGGCCTGGGCGGTCGCCAGGACATCGGCGCCCTCCAGCAGGCCCTCGACCGTCGTGGTGCCCGTCGCCAGGGCGCCCAGGATCATCGAACGGTGCGAAATCGACTTGTCGCCGGGGGCCCGGACGGTTCCACGCAAGGCTCCGCCGGGGGTGCTCTTCAGTCCAGCGGTCGTCATGCCGAAACCGGCTCCCTGATCATGGTGGTTTTCGCGAGGGGTTTGCTTTTGACAGCGGCCCCTCGTCATGGCAAGTGACCCGCCGCTTTCCCCATCTGGATCAAAGGGTCGCCGCCTTGGCCAATCCCGAATTGGGCGCAAAACAGATTTGCCCCAACTGCCAATCGAAGTTCTACGATCTGAACCGCCGCCCGGCCGTGTGCCCCAAATGCGGTGAGACGTTCGATCCCGAAGAGGCGCTGAAGTCGCGCCGCGTCCGCGCTCGCGCCGTGACGCCCGACTACGACGCCGAGGACGAAAAGGAGGCTCCGGCTCCGAAGGAGGTCGACGGCTACGAGGACGAGGTCGATGAGACCCCGGAAATCGACGAGGCCGCCGAGGAAGTCGTCGAGAGCGACGACGAAGACGGTGATCCCACGACCGCGCCCGCCCCCGGCGGCGACGACCTGGGTGTCGACTTCTCGGAAGACGACGAGCTGGCCGAGGACGAAGCCGACGACGTTCCCTTCCTCGAGGACGAAGACGAGGACGACGTCCTCGACGACGAGATCGAAGGTCTGCCGGGCCAGGACGACGACGACTGACGTCGTCCTGAGCCTTCGGAAAATCGATCGAACAACGGTCCGAAAAATTTTCCGAAAAAAGTTCGCCGGGAGGGTTGATCCAAAAATCCTCCCGGCATAGGTTCCGCGCCTCTTCGGGGGCCACCCACTCGGAACCGTCGGAGAGATTGAGGAATACCAACGCTTCCCACCGGGAAAACCTGGGAAAACCTTGGGGCTATAGCTCAGCTGGTAGAGCGCTTGAATGGCATTCAAGAGGTCAGCGGTTCGACTCCGCTTAGCTCCACCAAAACGGCCGCTTCCCTAAAGGGAGCGGCCGTTTCCATTTCCGGCGCCCGGCCAATGCCCGGTTCGGCGGCGCCCAAGGCCGCCACGCCCCCCCCCAAGAAAAACGACATCGTCCTGCATCGGTTTGCCGGTCAAAGTGCTTCCGTGTTCGGAGGCCTGTTCATGCGACCCACCAAACCGCTTACCCGCACCGCCCTCGCCGCCGCGGCGACCCTGCTTCTGGCGGGCCCGTCCCTGGCCCAGACCGAGCCCTCGAAGACCCAGCAGGTCGAGGAGAGCGCCTCCAAGATCGCAACCTCGCCGCTCAAGGACGTCGGGGTGGTCAAGGACAAGATCCCGCAGGTGCTGATCGACGCGCGCAAGGACGCCTACGCCCTGCCTTCGCCGCTGAGCTGCAAGACGATCTTCGACGCGGTCGACGCCCTGGACGCCGAACTGCAGCCCGACCTCGACGCCGAGTCCACCAAGCTCAAGACCGGCATGTCGGCCACCGAGATCGGCGAGACGGTGGTCCATGGCCTCACCCCGCTACGCTCATGGGTCCGCAAGCTGAGCGGGGCCGAGAAGAACGCCAACGAGGTCCAGGCGGCGATCCTGGCCGGTTCGATCCGGCGCGGCTACCTGAAGGGCGTGGGCCTGCAGATGCGCTGCAAGCCCCCGGCGGCCCCGTTGGGCGTGACCTTGCCGGCGGCGGCTCCAGCCAAGCCGGCGGCCAAGCCGAAGAAGCACTAGGCCCACAATCGCAGCGCCTCCTGCGCCACCACGTCCGGATATTCCTCCGGCCAGAACAGCTTGGCCTTGGGCAGGCGGCGCACGCCCTTCGTGTTGGGCAAGACGGCGTCCAGATAGTCCGGGCTGCGCTTGTCGAAGATGTCGTCGGCCATGCCCCAGACGATGCGGGTCGGGATCTCGCAGGCGCGCAGGGCCGCCTCGATCCCCGCCAAGGGATTGGGGTCCAGGCCCAGGGTGTAGGCGTTGACCAGGGCCTTGCTGGCCGCCGTGGCCACCAGCGGGCCGAAATACATGGCGATCGCCGCGTCGGTGGGTTGGCTGGGGTCGGAGAAGCACATGCCGCCGAAGCCCTGGGGCGAGCGCGCCAGTTTGGGGTCCTTGAACCATGGGACCAGCCACTGGTCGGGATAGGTCCCCTCGCGGGCCAGGGCCAGCACCGGCTGCAGGGCCGGCGGCGGGCTGTCGGGCTCGACGTCGCAATTGGTCAGCAGCAGGGTCCGCACCCGCTCCGGGAAACGGGTGACGAAGATCTGAGCCACGGCCCCGCCGCTGTCGTTGGCCACCAGGTCGACCGAGGCGATCCCCAGCTTGTCCAGGAAGGCCGCCAGCATGTTCGCCTGGTCGGATGGCGTCACGCCCTGCCCCTGGACCACGCGGGTGAAGCCCAGGCCCATGGAGTCCGGGGCGATACAGCGGCGATGGGGCGACAGCCGATCGAACGCCCCGCGCCATTGGAAGCCGTTCAGCGGGAAGCCGTGCAAGAACAGGGCGACCGGCCCAGCGCCACGCTCGACATAGGCGATGTCGCCGAAGCGGGTCGGGAGGAAGCGCCGATCGGCGTTCCAGGCCCGGGCGGCCTTGGCGTCGTCTTCGGCGCGAGGCAAGGCGCCTTCGGCCCAAACCGTCCCGGGAACGGCGGCCGCCAGGGTCGCGGCGGCGGTCAGGAATTGTCGTCTTTGCATGGTCGGTCCTCGTGTTCGCCCAAGGACTAGGACCGCCGGATCGGTCGTTCGATAACCTCTGAGGTTATGGCGTTCATGTCTGGTCCGGTTAGTCTGAAGTTATGAACACCATGACCTCCCCGCCGCCCCGCTCCGCCCCCGCCGGGGCCGACCACCCGCTCGGCGATCTGCTGCGCCAGTGGCGCGCGGTCCGGCGCATGAGTCAGATGGACCTGGCGCTGGAGGCCGGGATCTCGACCCGCCATCTCAGCTATGTGGAGACCGGCAAGGCCCGGCCCAGCCGCGAGCTGGTCGCCCTGCTGGCCGGGGCGCTGGACATGCCCATGCGTGACCGCAACGCCTTGCTGGTCGTCGCCGGCTACGCGCCCGGCTATCGCGAGACCCCGCTGTCGGACCCGCAGATGGCGCTGATGCGCCGGGCCGTCGACTGCATCCTGGCCCAGCACGAGCCCTATCCCGCCTTCGTCGTGAACCGGTACTGGGACGTGCTGATGACCAGCCAGGGCCTGCTGCGGGTGTTCGGCTGGCTGCGCGACGGGGCCCAGCCGCACGGCAATATCATGCGCCAGGTCTTCGACCCCGCCGACATGCGCCCCTTCGTCGAGAACTGGGAGGAGGTGGCTGGTGAGCTGATCCGTCACCTGGACCACGAGGCGGCCACCGATCAGACCTCCCGCGCCCTGCTGGACGAGGTGCTGGCCTATCCGGATGTGCCCGCCCGCTGGGAGCACCGCGAACTGGGCGCCGCGCCCCTGCCGCTGATGACCGTCACCTTCCGCAAGGGCGACCGGCGGCTGACCTTCTTCTCGACCCTGACGACCTTCGGGACCTCGCGCGACATCACGTTGGAGGAACTACGGGTGGAGTGCATGTATCCCGCCGACGAGGAAACGGCGGCGTTCTGCAGGAGCCTGGCGGAGGAACCCTAGGCCCCGCGCGCCACGAACCAGCCGTTGCGGAAGCCCTGGTCGGCCTTGCCGTAGGTGAAGGCCCCGCCCTCGGGCGTGGTGAAGCGGCCCCCGGCGGCGACCAGGATCGCGTGGCCGGCGGCGGTGTCCCACTCCATGGTCGGCCCGTGGCGCGGATAGATGTCGGCCGCGCCTTCGGCGATGCGGACCAACTTGATCGAGCTGTCCATCGGGGCGCGCAGGGAAAAGCCGTACTGGGCCGCCAGTTCGGCGGCGCGCTCTTCCTTCATGGTGTGGCTGACCAGGGCCAGGGCCTCGCCCTCCGGCCAGGCGCGGACCTGGACCTTCGTCTCGGCGCCGCCCGGTCCTTCGCGCTTGAGCACGCCGTCGGCGCAGGTGAACCAGACCTCGCCCGTGGCCGGGGCGCAGATCGCGCCGGCGACCGGGACGCCGTGGTCGATCAGGCCGATATTGACCGTGAAGTTGGGGTCGCCGCGCACGAAGGCCTTGGTGCCGTCGACCGGATCGACCAGGAAGAAGCGGGGACCCACGGACTCGGGCGTACCGAACTCGCTGGCGTGCTCTTCCGAGATTGCCGGGATTTCGGGGAAGCGTTCGGCCAGCTGGGCCAGGATCAGGCGCTCGCCGGCCCGGTCGGCCTCGGTCACCGGGCTCTCGTCGGCCTTGCGGACCACGTCCAGCTCTGTGCGCCAGAACGGCAGGATGACCTTGGCCGCCGCCTCGACGATCGTCGCCAGGTCGCGGCCATAGTCGGCCAGGTTCGCGTAGCTCATTTAACTGCCTCGGGGGTCGTCGCCGACGAACTGCAGCGTCACGCGCGTCGCGTCGATCGTCTGCTTGCCGGCGTCTTCGAAATTGACGGTCACGCGATGGCCGATCACCGACTGCACCTGGCCCAGGCCCCAGCCGGGCTGGTCGGGATGGCGCACGAGCACGCCGGGTTCGATGAAGGGATCCATGACGGGTTTCTGATAGGCCGCCGAACCTTTCGAAACCAGCCCCCGTTTCGTCCGGCAGCGTTTGCCAAACCGCCAAATCACGCCAAAGATCGCGCCATGACCGACGCCGCCGCCCCTGCCGCCCCTGCTGAAGCTCCCGAGCTGAACGTCCCCAAGCTGGACATCGGGGGCCCCGACTTCGCCGCCCTGGTGGCCGCGCGCCTGTGTCACGACTTCATCAGCCCGGCCAGCGCCATCGTCTCGGGCCTGGACCTGCTGGAAGATCCCTCGGCCCAGGACATGCGCGAGGACGCCATGAGCCTGATCTCGTCCAGCGCCCGCAAGCTGGCCGATCTCCTTCAGTTCACGCGCGTCGCTTTCGGCGCGTCTGCCTCGGCCGAGAACTTCGACAGCCGCGAACTGGAAAAGCTGGCCCAAGGCGTGTTCGCCCATGTGCGCCCGACCCTCGACTGGGCCATTCCGCCGTCGATCATGAACAAGGCCAGCGCCCGCGCCATCCTCAACATCGCCCAGATCGCCGCGGCCGCCCTGCCGGCCGGCGGCAAGGCGACCCTGCGGGCCGTGGTGACTGAGGACCGCGTGGCGATCACCGCCGACGCCTCGGGCCCCCGCGCCCGTCTGCGCCCCGAGATCCTGTCCGGCTTGAAGGGCGAGCCCCTGGCCGAGGGCCTGGGCGGTCCCTGGGTGCAGGCGGCCTATCTGAGCGCCCTCGTCCGCGCGGCCGGCGGCCAGATCGGTGTCGAGCTGGGCGAGGATCAGGTCACCCTGGCGGCCTGGGTCCCGGCCTAACACCGGCAGACCGTAAGGCTAGGACGGTCCTGCCGCTGGCGCTGTTGCGCGAACTGGCGTCGAGGCCGACCGGCGGCTGCGCGACGCCGCTTCGGGGGCAAGACCGTCCGTGCCCCGAAGGGGCGTGGCGGCGTGGGGACTCTGTCGCTCGGCCGACTCAAAAGCCCGCGTTAGGCAAGCTTTCCCCTTGAAGACTCAGGCTTGCTTGGGCAAAGGTCGCTCGCGCGTCGGGCCCGTCTCCCCCCAAGGGCCGCTTTGACGCGTCGGGGATATCGATGATCAAGTCCGAACTCATCGCCAGGCTCGCGAACGAAAATCCGCACCTGACCCAGAAGGATGTCGAGCGTGTCGTCGGCGTCATTCTTGAACGCATGATCGGTGCGCTGGAAGAAGGCGGTCGCGTGGAGCTCCGCGGCTTCGGCGCCCTTTCGGTGCGCTCGCGCCCGGCCCGCGCTGGCCGCAATCCCCGCACCGGCGAGACCGTCGACGTCCGCGCCAAGCACGTCCCGTTCTTCAAGAGCGGCAAGGAACTGCGCGGCCGTTTGAACGCCGACGAATAGTCGACTACGCCTTGCAGGATTGATCGCCCGGCTTGACCCGCCGGGCCGAACGCCGTCAGCTCCCGGGGCTGCAAGCGTCGGAGGAGGTCCCCTATGAGCATCGTCAAGGAATTCCGCGAGTTCATCGCGCGCGGCAACGTCATCGACCTGGCCGTCGGTGTCATTATCGGCGCCGCCTTCAATTCGATCGTGAAAAGCCTGGTCGACGGGGTGATCATGCCGCCCATCGGCCTGCTGACCGGTGGGCTGGACTTCTCCAAGCTGGAATGGGTGCTCAAGCCCGAGAACCCGGCCACCGAGGCCGTCGAGAAGGTGTCGATCCAATACGGCGCCTTCATCAACACCGTGATCCAGTTCCTGATCGTGGCGGTGGTGGTGTTCCTGCTGGTCAAGCTGGTCAACCAGGTCCGCCGCGCCGAGGCCGCTGATCCCGCGCCGGAAGCGCCGCCCGCCCCGACGACCGAGGAAAAACTGCTGACCGAGATCAGGGACCTGCTGGCGAAGAAGGGCTAGGTCCTCAAGGCCGCCAGCACCTCCCGCGCCGCCCGCTCCCCGCTTTCCCACGCCCCATGGGCGGTCGAGAAGGCGTGGGGCGAACAGGCCTCGCCGGCGAAGAACAGGCGGCCGTCCACCGGCGCGGCCAGGGCCGCCCGCTCGCCGGCCCGCCCCGGCAGGGCGTGGGAATAGGAGCCTCGCGCCCAGGGATCGGACGCCCAGCCGGTGCGCGTCAGCACCGAGACCCGGCTTCGCAGGCCGGACCCGTAGACGCCGACCAGCTCTTCGATCGCGAAGGCCGCCATCGCGCCGGGCCCCTCCGCCTCCAGGGCGCGCGCATGGGCGCCGCCGAAAAACGCCTCGATGATCGGTCGCCCCAGCGGCCTCTGGTGATAGGAGCCCGTTCCTGTACGGGTGCTGTCGCCGTACACCATGGACTCCACCGCGAAGGCCTCGGGCTCGTCCAGCTTGAGAAACACCTTGTCGGCGAGGCCCAGGGGCAAGCCCTCTGCGGCGGCCAGCTTGGCGGACAGCTCCGGCAGGATCCGCAAGGCCCCGGCCGCGAGCACGTTGGTCGGCACGCAGACAATGACCGCCCGCGCCTCGACCACGCCCTTGGGCGTCTCCAGCCTCGGGCGCGGGCCGTCGTGCCGCAGCACGGTCACGGGGCATTCGTGAACCACCCTCACGCCCGGCGGCGCCAAGCCTGCGATACCGGCGCCATAGCCCTCGGCCACGCGCCAATTGACTTCGCTGTCCTGGTAGGCGGCGTAGTCCTTGATCGAGACCTGGTCGAACTCCGCGCCATTGTAGTAGGCGCTGAAGGCGTTCAGCAGGGCGTTCCACCGGCCGCCAGGCTCGAGCAGGCGCGAGACAGGCCCGTCCTCCGGCTCAAGGGCCGCCGCCTCGACCCGTTCGTCCAGGGCGGCGAAGGCCGCGCTGTAGGCTCGGCGCTCGTCGGCGTCGAAGTTGATGGTGGCCTCCGGGTGAGCCCAGGGCGGCGGGGTCTTGTCGATGGTCAGGCCCGAGGCGGCGATCAAGGACACCAGCGGATTGTGGTCGGCCGAGTGCAGCCACTCGCAGCCGAGGTCCAGATGCAGCCCGGCCAGGGGAACGGTGTGGGCCCGGCCGCCGATGCGGTTCTGGGCCTCCAGCACCACCACGTTCAGCGGGGCGCTCGCCAGGGTCCGGGCGGCGGAGAGACCGGCGGCGCCGGCTCCGATGATGGCGACGTCGACGTCTGTCACGAGACCACCGGCTCGGCGACGGGGGCCTGTTCGGGCTCCAGCTCGATCGACTCGCCGGGCTTGAGGCCGCAGGCCAGCAGGCTGGACCATACCGTTTCGGCGCTCTCGGCGAAGCGGAAGAGCTCCAGGTCGGCGGCGTTGATCATGCCGTGCTCGACCAGGGCGTCGAAATTCACGACCGAGCGCCAATAGGCCTCGTCGAACAGCACGATCGGGATGCGCGGCGCCTTATCGGTCTGGCGCAGGGTCAGGATCTCGAACAGCTCGTCGAAGGTGCCGAAGCCGCCGGGGAACACCACCAGGGCGTTGGCCCGCATGGCCAGATGCATCTTGCGCATGGCGAAGTAGTGGAAGCGGAACGACAGGTCGGGCGTGGCGAACGGGTTGGGCCGCTGCTCGTGGGGCAGGGTGATGTTGAAGCCCACCGAGGGCGCGCCGGCCTCGAAGGCCCCGCGATTGGCCGCCTCCATCACGCCGGGGCCGCCGCCCGTGGCGATGACGTTGTCGCGCACCCCGTCGCTGGCGTGGATCGCGCCGCCCCGCTCCGAGGCGATGCGGCCGAACCGCCTGGCCTCGGCGTACCAGCGGGCCTGGCTCCCGGGGCCGTCTTCACGGACCCGGGCGCTGCCGAACACCACGATGGTCGAGCGCACGCCCCAGGCCCGCAGCGCCTCGTCGGCCTTGGCGAACTCCAGCAGGAACCGCACGCCCCGCATGGACTCGCCCAGCAGGAAGTCCTGGTCGAGGGCCGCCAGCCGATAGGACGGCGAGGCCATCTGGTCGGTCGGCTCGGGGAGGCTGATCTGGTCGCTCATCTGGTGCTCCGAACGCGTTGCCCCCGAAGCCTCCATAGCCTGAGCCGCCCGATGGGGACATGCCTCAAGGACATGTCCCCGAGCTTTGGTGCTACTTCGTCTTCTTCTTCGCCGGCGGAGCGGGCTTCTTGACGGCGGGGGCCTTCTTCAGCGTCGGGCTGTCGAGGTCCAGCTGGCTGATCGGGATCAGGACGGCGCCGGGTGCGGCGGTCTTGACGCCTTCGCCCATCGTCTTGGCGTCTCCGACCACGATGACGCTGGTCTGGGCCGGGTCGAGCACGGCCTTGGAGAATGCCTGGACGTCGGCGGCGCTGACCGCCTCGACCTTGCCGGTATAGGCCTGGATCTCGTTTAGCGGCTCGCCGTAGATCGCCAGGTTGCCCAGGATGTCGGCCAGGCCGCCCGAGGTGCCCAGGTCACGCCCGAAGTCGCCGACCAGCACCGACTTGCGCGCCGCCAGTTCTGCGGACGAGGCCGGCTCGGCGGCTAGGCGAGTCAGCTCGCTCTTGATCAGCCCGACCACCTGGCCGGCCGACTCGTTCTTGGTCTGGACGCTGGCCGAGAAGCCGCCGATGGCCGCGCGCGGGCTCAGACTGGAACCGGCGCCGTAGGACAGGCCGCGCTTGATGCGGATCTCCTGGTTCAGGCGCGAGGAATAGCCGCCGCCCAGCACGCCGTTGGCGACAAGGCCGGCATAGTAGCGCGGGTCGGCGCGCAGGATGGCCGGCTTGGCCACCACGACCGCCGCCTGGCCGGTGCCGGGCAGGTCGACGATCACGTTCTTGGGCCTGTAGCCGGCGGGGCCCTTCACCGGGGCGGGGGCGGGACCGGCGGGCTTGGCCCAGCCGCCGAACGCGGTCTCGGCCAGCGCGAAGCCCTGCTCGGGCGTCAGGTCGCCGGTCAGCACCAGGATGGCGTTGTCCGGACGCCAGTTGGCCGCGTGGGTCCGCACCAGGGCGTCGCGCTGGATTTTCGGGATCGAGCCGGGTGTGCCGTTCGACACGTGCCCGAAGCCCGAGCCGGCGTAGATCACCGTCGGCACCACGAAGCCGGCCACGCCGCCGGGCCGTTGGTAGGCGACCGACAGGCCGTCCAGGGCCTCGGCCTTCACGCGCTCCAGCTCCTCGGCCTTGAACGTCGGATTCTGGGCGACGTCGGCCATGATCGCCAGGCCTTGCGGGGCCTTGTCGGCGATGACGCTGAGGGTCAGGGACGAGGCCTCCCAGCCCGAGCCGGCTTCCAGCTCGGCGCCCAGGGCCTCGGTGGCGGCGGCCACCTGGGTGGCGGTGCGGGTCTTGGTGCCCTCGGTCAGCAGTTCGGCGGTCAGGCTGGAGACTCCGGCCAGGCCGGCGGGATCGGCGCCCGCCCCGCCGCGCACGGTCAGGTCGGCGGTGATCAGCGGCAGGTCGCTGGACTTGGCGACGATCACCCGCAGGCCGTTGGCCAGGGTCTTCTCGACCGGCGAGGGCAGGACCGGCGACACGGGCGCGCCGGGGGCGGGCGGAGCCGCGCGCTGACCTTCCGGCGCCAGGGTGGTGACCGGGCCGTCATAGGTCACCGAGGCGACCTTCGGCGGGGCCGGGAACGGATCGGGCGCGCCGGCGGGCTTGGCCGATTCCGGTAGGTAGCGGACGGTGACCTTGCGGTCGTCGGCCAGGTACTTGGCGGCCACGCGCTGGACGTCGGCGGCGGTCACCGCCTGCAGGGCGGCCAGGTCGGTGTTGGCGCGGCCGGCGTCGCCCTCGGTGACCAGGGCGTAGCCCAGGGCGAAGCCGCGGCCGTCGATGGTCTCGCGGCCGCGCACCGCGTCGGCCAGCAGGCCGGCCTTGGCCTCGGCCAGCTCGGCCTCGGTGGGCGGTGCGGCGCGCAGCTTGGCGACCTCGGCGCTCAGCGCCGCCTCGCCTTGCTGCACCGTCTTGCCGCCGGCCATGATGGCGCCGACGTAGAACAGGCCTGGCTGGGCCTTGTCGGGCGCCGAGGAGAAGATCTGGGCGGCGACCTTCTGGTCGTAGACCAGGCTGTCATAGAGCCGCGACGACTTGCCGGCCGACAGAATGGCGTCCAGCACCGAAAGGGCCGGCGCGTCCGCGTCGGCG
Organism: Caulobacter sp.; assembly: GCA_017744495.1. Classification (GTDB taxonomy): domain Bacteria; phylum Pseudomonadota; class Alphaproteobacteria; order Caulobacterales; family Caulobacteraceae; genus Caulobacter. Next base: position 12,558 of record JAGIBE010000033.1, read on the forward strand.
GCGGTGGGGGCGAGCCATGTCATGGCCACGGCCGGCAGCGGCACGTTGGGGCCGTAGGTGGTGACGACCTTGGAGCCCGTCCGTGCCGGCTCGATCACGGTCACCGGCTTGATCGGCGCGACCGGGGTCTTGAGCGGGCCGAAATACTGGTCGATCCAGGCGTCCAGCTGGGCCTGGTCGAAGTTGCCGACCACGATCAGAGCGGCGTTGTCGGGGCGGTAATAGGCCTGGTGGAAGGCCCGCACGTCGTCGACGGTGGCGGCGTCCAGCTCCTCGATCGAGCCGACGGTCGGGCGCTTGTAGGGGTGGACCGCGTACGAGGCCTTGGGGATGTCGTTGAAGAACCGGCCGTAAGGGCTGGCCAGGATGCGCTGGCGCAGCTCCTCCTTGACCACGTCTCGCTCGGACTTGAACACCGCGTCGTCGATGACCAGGGAGCTCAGGCGCTCGCTCTCGGCCCACAGCAGGCGCTGCAGGTGGTTGGCCGGGACAACCTCATAGTAGTTGGTGAAGTCGTCCGAGGTGGAGGCGTTGTTGAACCCGCCCACGTCCTCGGTCAGCCGGTCGAAGAACTCGTTGGGCATGTTGCGCGTCGACTTGAACATCAGGTGTTCGAACAGGTGCGCGAAGCCAGAGCGGCCCTCGGGGTCGTCCTTGCTGCCTACGCCATACCACATCTGCACCGTCACGTTCGGCGTGGTCGCGTCGCGCGAGGTGTAGACCTTCAGGCCGTTGGCCAGGGTGCGTTGCTTGTAGACGATGGGGGGCACCGCCACGCCCGTGCTCGCGGGCGCCGCCGCCGGGGCGGCGGCGGTTTGAGCGTGGGCCAGTGGGGAAAGGGCGGTGGTCGAGAGGGCCAGCGCCACGAGGGCGGCCTTGGCGACGGGACGGATCATGGGTGCGGGCGCTCCGACAGCTGAAGGGCGCGACCCTAGCACCGAGACGGAGGGCGCCAAGATTACCGTGTTGTCATGATAGGCGGCCGGCATAGCCGAAGATCACGCCCACCCAAGGATGGGCGACCAGCACGCGGAAGCGGTAGAGGCCATCGTCGCGGGCGTAGGTCCGTGACCGGATGCGCGGCGCCCAGGCGCGGGGCAGGGGAACCGGCCCCAGCCGCCAGCTCCGGAAGACGAAGGTGAAGCCGTCGCGGCGGGGCGCGAGCGCGCACCGGAAAGTAAGGAGTCCGATCGTCTCCTCGAACGTCGTCGAATCGTCCTCGGCGCGGACCAGGGTCGAGGCGAATTCCCGGGAGCCGAACCGGCGCCGCCAGCGCTCGCGGTCCGGCTCCGGCGTGATGGCGACGAAGGTTTCGTGCGGTCCGGGCGAGGGCAGGCCTAGCAGTCCGCGCGCCAGGGCGGCGAGGCCCGGCGAGCCGAAGGCGCGGGCTCGGCCTTCGAGGGCGACGGCTCCGCTCCCGGCGTGGGCGCGCCGGACCGGTTCGGGCAGGGCCTCCCAGCGCTCGCCCAGCAGGCTCGGGAACAGGCCCGCCGCGCTCATGCCGTCACGCTCATAAAAGGGGCGGCTCCAAGATGAACCGCGCGCGCTGTTCGGGCGTCGGGATCATGCAGGTCGAGCGCTTGCCCATCAGGCGGTAGCGGTTGGCGGCCAGCCAGTCATAGGCGCCGTCCAGCCAGGACCTGGGCAGCACCCCGATCACCGCCAACCACGACCACGGCCAGTCCAGCCGCCGCAGCAGGGCCAGGATGGCCGCGCTCTTCTCCAGGGCCCGGCCACGATCGAGGAACAGGAAACTGGTCGGCTGGTCCGGGTCGATCCCGTGGATCAGGGCCAGTCGCCGCCCATAGTCCGACTGGATCGGCGTGAAGCGGATCAGGCCTTTGCGGTCGATGGCCAGCACCGCCCGGACCGAGCCCGAGCACAGATTGCAGACTCCGTCGAACAGCCACAGCGCGTCGGGCGCTCCCACGTCCTTGCCGCTCATCGCGCCGCCGCCACGCTTTCGCGGCGCAGGGCCCGCAGGGCGGCGGGCACGTCGCGGCGCATGGCCATGGTCGTCATGCCGTTGGGCAGGCCGAACGGGGCGGTGGCGCGGTTGTCGTAGGTGACCCGGGTGGCCTTGCCGCCGTCGCGCGGCTCCAGCAGCCACTGACCCTCGCAGTCCTTGATGTCGCCCGCCTCGCAGCGGAAAGCGATGCGGCGATAGGGCTCCAGAGTCAGACGCGAGGTCGAGTGCAGGGCCGGCAACAGGAAGCTCCACTTGACCACGTGCTCGCGCAGCTCCATCCGGCCGGCGGCGTCGCGCGACAGCACCCGGCAGCTCTTGACGCTGGGCGTCATGCGGGCGGCGCGGTCGCAGTCGAGGATGGCGGCCCAGACCACCTCCGGCGGGGCGGCGATGTCGATCATCGCCCTCACCTGGCCGCCCCGGCCGCTGGCGTCGGTGTGGGCCTCCAAGGCGACGTCGCCGCTCTCGATCTTGTGCAGCCAGTCGGGATTTAGCTCCTGGGCGGCGGCCGTGGAGGCCGCCAGCACCAGGAACGCAAAGACGAGGGCTCGGCCGGGCATGGAGGCAGCCTAGCCGAGTTTCCGTCGTCAACGCATCAGGACTTGGCCCGATTTTTCACCAGGTCATCCACCACCGACGGATCGGCCAGGGTGGAGGTGTCGCCGAGGCTGCCCAGCTCGTTCTCGGCGATCTTGCGCAGGATGCGGCGCATGATCTTGCCCGAGCGGGTCTTGGGCAGGCCCGGGGCCCATTGCAGCACGTCCGGGGCGGCGAACGGGCCGATCTCCTGGCGGACCCACAGGACCAGGTCCTTGCGCAGCTGGTCGGTGGCCTCGACGCCCGCCTTCAGGGTGACATAGGCGTAGACGCCTTGGCCCTTGATGTCGTGCGGATAGCCGACCACGGCGGCCTCGGCGACTGTGTCGTGGGCGACTAGGGCGCTCTCGATCTCGGCGGTGCCCAGGCGGTGGCCCGAGACGTTGATCACGTCGTCGACCCGGCCGGTGATCCAGTAGTAGCCGTCCTCGTCGCGGCGGCAGCCGTCGCCGGTGAAGTACTTGCCCGGATAGGCGCTGAAGTAGGTGTCGAAGAACCGGCCGTGGTCGCCGTAGACCGTGCGCATCTGACCCGGCCAGCTGTCGGTGATGACGAGGTTGCCCTCGGTCGCGCCCTCCAGCACCTTGCCCTCGGCGTCGACCAGCTGGAGCTTCACGCCCGGCAGGGGCTTTGTGGCCGAGCCGGGCTTCAGAGCCGTGGCGCCGGGCAGGGGCGACACGAGAATCCCGCCGGTCTCGGTCTGCCACCAGGTATCGACGATCGGCAGGCGGTCCTTGCCCACCACGCGGTGGTACCAGAGCCAGGCTTCCGGATTGATCGGCTCGCCGACGCTGCCCAGCAGGCGCAGGCTGGAGAGGTCGTTCTTGGTCACCCAGTCGTCGCCCTCGCGCATCAGGGCGCGCAGGGCGGTGGGGGCGGTGTAGAAGATTTCGACCTTATGCTGGTCGACCACCTCCCAGAAGCGGGCGGGGGTGGGGTAGTTGGGCACGCCCTCGAAGATCAGGCTGGTCCCGCCGTTGGCCAGCGGGCCGTAGACGACGTAAGAGTGGCCGGTGACCCAGCCCACGTCGGCCGTGCACCAGAAGACTTCCCCGGGTCGGTAGTCGAACACGACCTCGTGGGTCCAGCTGGCCCAGGCCAGGTAGCCGCCGGTGGTGTGGAGCACGCCCTTGGGCTTGCCCGTCGAGCCGGAGGTGTAGAGGATGAACAGCGGGTCCTCGGCGTTCATCGGCTCGGGCTCGCAGTAGGCCGAGACCGTGTCCTTGACGTCATCCCAGACGATGTCGCGGCCATGGACCAGCGGCACGTCGGCGCCCGTCCAGCGCACCATCAGCACCTTGCCCACCCACGGGCAGTGCTCGAGCGCCTTGTCGATATTGGCCTTCAGCGGCACGCGCTTGCCGCCGCGGCGGCCCTCGTCGGCGGTGATCACGAAGCGCGAGGCGCAGTCCTGGATGCGGCCGGCGATCGAGTCCGGCGAGAAGCCGCCGAACACCACCGAGTGGATAGCCCCGATCCGGGCGCAGGCCAGCATGGCCACGGCCGCCAGGGGAATCATCGGCAGGTAGATGGTGACCCGGTCGCCCCTCTGGACGCCCTCGGCCTTCAGCACATTAGCCATCCGGCAGACCTGCTCGTGCAGCTCGCCATAGGTGACCTTGAACGAGGTTCCCGGCTCGTCGCCCTCGAACACCAGCGCCACGTCGTCCTTGCGGTGCGGCAGGTGGCGGTCGATGCAGTTGGCTGAGACGTTCAGCACGCCGTCGGCGTACCAATGGATGCGGAAGTCGTCCTTGGCGTAAGAGACGTTCTTGATCTGGGTCGGAGCCTTAATCCAGTCCAGCCGGCCGGCCAGGTCGCGCCAATAGCCCTCGGGGTCGGACTCGACCCGCGCCACCGCGGCCTCATAGCCGGCGGCGTCGATATGGGCCTTGCCCGCCCAGTCGTCGGGAACCGGAAAAACCTGTCCGTCGCTCACGCCGTCACTCCCTTAGGCTCGTCTTGGCCTTGGTCTCGTTGCGGCGGAGTTATGCGCGTGGCAGGGCCGGACGCAAGCAGACCATTTGAAAATCTGACGCGGCGCCGCGGCGCCGCGGATTCCCCACCGGCTGCGACGGGGCGTCGCGGACGGATGTCTTCGGAAATCATTGTTTTTGACAGTATTTTCAATTTGACGTCGCTCTGCTCAAAGCACCGCCTAAAATGTCAGCAATTTCTCTACAGATGTCGACTCTCATACATTGCAAAGGCGCCGCTTGGTTGCTCGCATTAACTGCGCATTAACGTTCAAAAGCTTCGCGAATTCTTGCGCCAACTTGCCGCATCCAAGATGGGCAAATCACTCCGTAGACAATGATTAACCATGCCGGAGCGTGGTTGAGCGTTGGAGTAATCGGTGCCGCATACAGTTGTCAGCGTCCTGAAGCCCCTGGTGGCCGCCGCCGTTCTGGCGACCGGACTGGGCGCCGCCGCCCAAGCCCAGGTTCTGGAGATCGGCGACGACGGGCAGGTCACGCGCTTCGACGGTCCCGCGCGCTTCACCGAAGACGGCGTCGAGGCCCTGGCCGCTCCCGTCGAGCCACAGGTTCCCGGCGTAGCCGGCGACGCCGTGCGCCGGCAGATCTCGGCGGCCGCCTCCGAATTCTCCCTTGATCCTAAACTGGTCGAAGCCGTGGCCTGGCGCGAGAGCCGTTTCCAGCAATCGGCGCGCTCGAAACGGGGCGCGACCGGCGTGATGCAGCTGATGCCCGGGACCGCTCGCGACCTAGGTGTCGACGCCGGCGACATGGCCCAGAACATCCGGGGCGGCGCTCTCTACCTGCGTCAGATGCTCGGCCAGTTCGGCGGCGACGTGAAGCTGGCCCTAGCCGCCTACAACGCCGGTCCCGCCGCCGTCCGCAGACACGGCGGCGTGCCGCCTTACGCCGAAACCCAAGCCTACGTCACCGCCATTCTCGGCCGCATGGCCGCGACCGGCGCCGTCTTCGCCGTCCCCGCCCTCGGAGTCTCCAACTGATGCGCAAGTTCCTCAACACCAAGGCGGCCGCTCTCGCGGCTGTTTTCGTCGCCGCCGCCGGCCAGGCCCACGCCCAGGTGGCGCAAGCTGATCCTCAAGGCTCCAGCGCCGTCCTCTCGGGCGTGCTGTGGCTGCAGGGCACTCTGCTGGGCAACGTCGCCACCGTCGTGGCGGTGATGGCCGTGGCCGCGATCGGCTTCATGATGCTGACCGGCCGGATGAACTGGCGGTACGGGGCGACCGTGATCGTCGGCTGCTTCATCCTGTTCGGCGCGACCACCATCGTCAGCGGCATCCGCGCCGCGGCGGGGGCGTAGGCCGATGGCCGCTCCGCTCGATCGCGACGTGGTGTTCGGGGCGCTCACGCGTCCGCAGATGTTCGCCGGGGTGACCTACAGCTACTTCGTGATCAACGGGGTGGTCACCACCGAACTCTTCCTGATCACCAAGTCGTTTTGGGCCATCGCCGCCGCGCTGGCGATCCACCTGATCGGCTACGCGGCCTGCCTGCGCGAGCCGCGCATCTTCGACCTGTGGCTGACCAGGGTCAGCCGCTGTCCCCGCGTTCCCAATTTCCGGGCCTGGCGATGCAACAGCTACCAACCGTAAACCGCAAGAAGGAAGCGTCGGCCGGCAAGCGCCTGCCGTACGCCCGCCACCTGGACGCCCGGACGCTGGAGACCCGCGACGGCTTGCTGTTGCAGGTCATCCATCTGGCCGGTCTGCCGTTCGAGACGGTCGACAGCGAGGAGCTGAACTATCGTAAGGCCGTGCGCGACGTGATGTTGCGCGGCCTGGCCAGCTCGCGCTTCGCCGTCTACCACCACATCATTCGCCGCGAAGCGAAGGTGGGGACCGAGGGCGAGTTCGCCGATCCGTTCAGCCGCGAGCTGGACGCCCAGTGGAGCGCGCGCCTGGAGGGCCGCAAGCTCTACGTGAACGACCTGTTCCTGACGATCGTCCGCCGCCCGCTGCAAGGGCAAGGCGGGCTGGTCGACAAGGCTCTGCGGCTGATGAAGGGCGCCGACCGCTCCCAAGCTGATCAGGCCAAGGCCCAGGATCGCCGTGAGCTGGACGCGGCTCGCGACAGCCTGATCTCGGCCCTGGCGCCCTACGGCGCGCGCGTGCTCGGCCTCTATGATGGTCCGGGAGGCCGATGCTCCGAACCGCTCGAGTTCCTGTCGTGTCTCTACAACGGCGAGATGCGGCCCGTGCTGGCGCCGTCGGGCGATGTCGGCGACTATCTGCCCTATCGCCGGGTCAGTTTCGGTCTGGAGACCCTGGAGCTTTCTCGGGCCGGCGCCCTGCCGCGCGGCTTCGCCTCCATGGTCTCGATCAAGGATTACCCGGCTCAGACCAGCGCTGGGGTGCTGGATGACCTGCTGCGCCTCCCCTGCGAGATGGTGGTCACCCAGAGCTTTGGCTTCGTCGATCGCCAGCCGACCTTGGAAAAGATGAACCTGGCCCTGCGCCGGATGCGCGCGGCCGACGACGACGGCGTCAGCCTGAAGGCCGATCTCATCCGCGCCAAGGACGACGTGGTCAGCGGTCGCGCCGCCTTCGGCGAGCATCACCTGTCGGTGCTGGTGCGCGGCGAGACCCTGGACGGCCTGGACCAGTCGACCGCCGAGGTGGTGTCGGCCTTCACCGAGATGGGCGCCATCGCCGTGCGCGAGGACATCAATCTGGAGCCGGCCTTCTGGGCCCAGTTCCCGGGCAACTTCAAGGATATCGCCCGCCGGGCGATGATCTCGACCGCCAATTTCGCCGGCTTCGCCAGCGGCCACAACTTTCCGGTCGGCCAGGCCCAGAGCAACCACTGGGGCCCTGCGGTGACTCTGTTGGAGACGACCTCGGCCGGGCCCTATCACTTCAATTTCCACAAGGGCGACTTGGGCAACTTCACGATCATCGGCCCGTCCGGTTCGGGCAAGACCGTGGTGCTGAACTTCCTGTTGGCCCAGGCCCAGAAGTACGCGCCGCGCACGGTGTTCTTCGACAAGGACCGCGGAGCCGAGATCTTCCTGCGCGCCATCGGCGGCCGGTACGAGGTGCTGCGGCCGGGCGTGGTGACGGGCTTTAATCCGCTGGCCTTGCCCGACACCGCCGCCAATCGCAAGTTCCTGGCCGAGTGGACCGCCCGCCTGGCGGCCGTTCCGGGCGAGGCCTTGTCGGCCGATGACCTGGCGCGGATCAAGGACGCGGTGGACGCCAACTACGACCAGGCTCCGGAACTGCGCCGCCTGCGGTTCTTCGCGGAGCTGTTCAAGGGCGCGCGCCGCCCGAGCGCCGCCGACCTGTCCGCCCGCTTGGCGCCGTGGCACGGCGCCGGCGAACACGCCTGGCTGTTCGACAACGCCGCCGACCGCCTGGACCTGGACGCCGCCACCCTGGGCTTCGATATGACCCAGCTGCTGGACGACCCGGCTCTGCGCACGCCGGCCATGATGTACCTGTTCCACCGCGTGGAGCAGCGCCTGGACGGCCACCCGACGCTCATCGTCATCGACGAAGGCTGGAAGGCGCTGGACGATGACGTCTTCGTCGCGCGGATCAAGGATTGGGAAAAGACCCTGCGCAAGCGCAACGGCCTGGTCGGCTTCGCCACCCAGAGCGCCCAGGACGCCCTCGAGAGCCGCATCGCCAGCGCCATCATCGAACAGGCCGCCACCCAGATCTTCATGGCCAACCCCAAGGCCCAGACCCGCGACTATTGCGAGGGCTTCGGTCTGACCCAGCACGAGTACGAGCTGATCAAGAGCCTGCCCGACACGGCGCGCTGCTTCCTGATCAAGCACGGCACCGACAGCGTCGTCGCCCGTCTGAACCTGGCCGGCGCGCCGGAGCTGCTGACCGTCCTGTCGGGCCGCGAGACGACCGTGCGCAAGCTGGACGCCCTGCGCGAGAGCCTCGGCGACGCGCCGGACGCCTGGATGGCTCGGCTGCTGAAGGAGGCCGCGTGATGATCGCCGCCTGCGCTTCCGCCGGGGCGCCGCTCGTCCAGGGCCTGATCGGCTCGGTCGACTGCCAGGTCCATGGCCTGGCTGAAGCCGGCTACACGGCTCTGGCCGCCAGGGGCTCGCCGGTCGCCACCCTGCTGACCGTGCTGATGACGCTCTATATCGCCTTCGTCGGCTACAAGATGATGCTGGGCCGGGGCGGCCTGCGCATGGGGGATCTCACCGTCTCGGTGATCAAGCTGGGTCTGGTTGTCGCCCTGGCCACCAACTGGGCGCTGGTGGAGACCCTGGTCTACGACGCCCTGTTCAAGGCGCCGACCGAGATCGGCGGGCTGTTGCTCGGTCGCCTGAACGGCGAGCCCGCGGCCGATCCCTTCGTCGGCCTGCAGTCGGCGTTCGACGCCCTGCAGAAGGCCGCCGAGTACTTCGCCTCGCGCGCCGGCGCCCGCGATTCGATCATGCAGGGCGGGCCCGGCTTCGCCGCCTTCGCGGCCAACGGCGGCGGGCTGGCGATGCTGCTCTCCACCCTGGGCGTCGTTCTGGCCTGCAAGGTCGTGCTGTCGCTGCTGCTGGCCCTGACCCCGCTGATCGCCGGGCTCATGCTGTTCGAGACCACCCAGGGCCTTGTCGAGGGCTGGTTGAAGGCGATGATCGCCCTGGCCGTGTTGCCGATGATCGCCACCCTGGCCCTGTCGCTGGAGCTGGCCATGCTCACGCCGTCGTTGAAGGCCCTGGCGGCTCTGCGCGACGCCCAGCAGTTCGCGCCCCTGGACATCGCGCCGGCTGTAACGATCCTCGTGCTGAGCTTGGTGTTCGCCGGGGTGATGGTGCTGGCCGCCATCGCCGTGTCGGTCGCCGCCGCCGGTTTACGCCTGCCGCGCCCCGCGCGGTCGACCGGCGCCGTCGACGCCGCGGCCGGCGACGGGCGTCAAGGCCACGCCGCCTCCGAGGTCGAGCCCCGCAGCCGCGCCGCCCATGTCGCCGCCGCGGTCGCCGCCCTCGAGCGCCGCGACGCCTCGCCCGCCGTGGTCTCGACGGGGATCGGACCCCGACGCCTGACTCTAGTCTCCGACCGGGGCCCGTCGGGCCAACCCGTCGCCGCCGGCGCCGCCGTTCCATTGGGCGCCAGCTACCGTCGTCCCGCCTCGCCCCGCCGCGGCGCCGCCAATGCCCGGAGGGACCTGTGACCGCCCGTATCCGCACCGGAGTACTCCCCGTGAAGCGCACGCTTCTCGCCCTGTCGATCTGTTCCGCGCTGATCGCGCCCGCCCTGGCTTCGCGCGCCCACGCCGAGCCGGCCGACCCGCGCATCCGCACCTTCGCTTACAGCCCCGATCGCGTGCTGCGCCTGACCGGCTTCATGGGCTTGCAGACCATGCTTGAGTTCGCCCCGGACGAGCGCATCGAGAATGTCTCGATCGGCGACGCCATGGGCTGGCAGGTGACGCCGAACAAGCGCGCCGATCTGCTGTTCCTCAAGCCGGTCGATCGCGCTCCGGCCACCAACATGACCGTCGTCACCGACCGCCGCCGGTATGTCTTCGAGCTGGCCGTGGCCGCGCCCAAGGCTTCGACCGCCGACGCGGCCTACGTGGTGCGGTTCCGCTATCCGGAGACGGCGCCGGTCGCCGTGCCCGCGCCACCGGTCAAGCCGGCGCCGGTCGCGCGCAACAACGCCTACACCTTGAAAGGCGCCGAAGCGCTGCGGCCTTCGACCGTCTTCGACGACGGCGTTTCGACCTATTTCGCCTGGCCCCAGCAGATCGATCTGCCGGCCATCTTCGTGGTCGGGGCCGATGGCGTCGAAAGCCTGGCCAACGCGGTGGTCAAGGACGGCTACCTGGTCGTCGACCAGCTGGCGCCCCGTTTCGTCCTGCGCAGCGACAAGACCCAGGCGGTGATCACCAACGGCGCCTACGGCGCGTTTGGGGGGAAGGCCCGATGACCCACGATCTCGATCCTCGCCAGGCCCCCGACGTCGTCGCGGACCTGGCCGCCGCCGACGCTCAGGCTCGTCCTGTCGTGGCGCGCGGCGCGGGCGTCTCCAACCTCGCCATCGTCGCCGGCTTCGGCGTGATGGGCGTGGGCCTGTTCCTGTGGATGTCCAGCCATCGCGCCGACGCCCAGCCCCGCCCGCAACGCCCGAACGCCGCCGCCGCCGCCGCACCGGCCGCCGCTCCCGCGCCGGTCGCCAGGGGGCCGCTCTACGCCGTTCCGGCTCCGCAGTTCACCGTCGACAACAGCGTCCCCATCGCGGCGCCCCCGCCGCCGATGAGCGCCACGACGACCGTCGGGCCGACGGACCTGGCCGCGCGCCGCCATGCTCCGGCTCTGGTGGTCGATTTCGGGGGCGGCGAGCGTCCGGCGACCTTGATCAAGGCCGGCGCGGACGCCGGAACCACCGCGACCGCGAAGTCCGCCGAGCTCAACGCCGACGAACAGTTCGCCGACCGGGTCAGCCTGGACGAGGCAACGCCGGCCAAGGCCACGGCCATGCGCAACCTCGACGCCGTCGTGCCCCAGGGCGCGGTGATCCCGGCGGTGATGGAGACGGCGATCAACTCCGACCTGCCGGGCCTGGCCCGCGCCATGGTCACACGCGACGTCAAGAGCTTCGACGGCTCGACGGTCCTGATCCCGCGCGGCAGCCGGGTGATCGGCCAATATAAATCCGGCGTCGCCCTGGGCGCCTCGCGCGTCTTCGTGATCTGGACCCGGGTGATCCGGCCCGACGGCGTGACCATCCAGATCGGCTCGCCCGCCGCCGATCCGCTAGGCCGGGGCGGCCTGGAGGGCAAGGTCGACCGTCACTTCTTCACGCGCTTCGGCGGTTCGATCCTCATGTCGGTGCTGAACGCGGGCGTCGCGGCGGTCAGCAACGTCAAGACTAACTCTCAGATCTACATCGGCTCGGCCACGGAGGCGGCCAACCTGGCCAATTCGGCCAAGCCCAGCACGACTTCGCCGACCATCCAGACGCCGCAGGGCGCGCCGGTGACGATCTTCGTCGCCCGCGATCTCGACTTCTCGGGCGTGAGGAACGGCGCATGACGGTCCACGCCTTGCCCGGCGCCCAGGCCCCTCGGAGCGGCGTCAGCACCTATCTGGAGGCCTATCTGGCGCCCCTGGCCGCATGGCTGGCCGAGCCGGCCGTGACGGATCTCTACGTCAACCGGCCCGGTGAGCTATGGGTCGAACGCCTGGGCGGCGCGGTCGAACGCGTCGATGTTCCGGCCCTGGACGAGACCAACCTCTGGCGGCTGGCTCGCCAGGTCGCCGCCCTCTCGCACCAGGGCGTCAGCCGGGAACACCCGCTGCTTTCGGCGATTCTGCCCGACGGGGCGCGGGTCCAGATCGTCGCTCCGCCCGCCACGCGTGGCGGCCTGGCCCTGGCGATCCGCAAGCACGTCGTCTCGGACCTCAGCCTGGCCGACTACGCCAAGGCGGGCGCCTTCGACCGCGCCAGGACGCCGCCGTCCCGGCCGGACGCCGCGCTCCGGGCGATGCTGGACGCTGGCGATATCCAGGGCTTCCTCGCGGCCGCTGTCCGCGCCGGCAAGAACATCGTCGTCAGCGGCGGAACGTCCACCGGCAAGACCACCTTCCTCAACGCCCTTCTCAAGGAAGCGCCCCGCGATCAGCGGATCGTGCTGATCGAGGATGCGCCGGAAGTCCGTCTGGTCCATCCGAACGCCGTCGGACTGGTCGCCGCGCGCGGCGAGCAGGGCGAGGCGCGGGTAGGGGTCGAGGATCTGCTTCAGGCCACGCTGCGCCTGCGGCCCGACCGCATCATCCTGGGCGAGCTGCGCGGCGCGGAGGCGTTCAGCTTCCTGCGCGCCGTGTCCAGCGGCCATCCAGGTTCAATGACCACGGTCCATGCCGACGATCCGCGCGGGGCCGTTGAGCAACTGGCGCTGATGGCCCTCCAGGCCGGCGCCAACCTGCGACGCCAGGACGTGATCGACCATGTCGAACGCGTCGTCGACGTCTTCGTCCAGCTTCACCGCCAGGACGGCGTCCGCGCCGTCAGGGAGATCGTCTTCATCGACCGATAACGGCGGCCTTCACCTTCGTTTCGACTTTTCAACGCGCCCCCACCGGGGGCGTGATCGAGGAATTGTGCATGCGTAACAAGTATTTCAGCTCCGGAGCCGGCCTGTCCTTGGCCTTCTTCCTCGCCGCGTGCGGCGGGGGAGGCGGCGGCGCCAGCGGCGGCGGAGCGACCGCCTCCGCCGCCCAGGGCGAGGCGGTGGTCGCGGCCGCCGCGCCCGCGGCGATCACGCCGGCCGAGGCCTCGCGCCTGGCCAAGCAGGCCTCATTCGGCCCGACGCCCGAACTCATCGACCACATCGTGGCGCTGAAGACGCCCGAAGCGTGGATCAACGAGCAATTCACGCTGAGCACCAGCACCTACGCCGATCTCGCCGCCAAGCCGGTGGCGACCAACTTCTGCACGGCCCAGAACCTGACCGGTCAGGACCTGACGAACTGCAACCGCGACAACTTCAGCGCCACGCCGATGGCCATGCGGTTCTATTCGGCGGCCATGGGCAACGACGACCAGCTGCGCCAGCGTGTGGCGTTCGCCCTGTCGCAGATCGTGGTGGCGTCCGACCTGGAGGTGCACACGACCGCCGGCTTGGCGACCTTCAACCAGATTCTGCTGTCCAACGCCTTCGGCAATTACCGCGACATCCTGGCCCAGACGACCCTGAACCCGTTCATGGGCAACTTCCTGGACATGGTCGACAGCAACAAGACCCAGCCCAACGAGAACTACGCCCGCGAACTGATGCAGCTGTTCTCGGTCGGCACCGTGATGCTGAACCAGGACGGCACTCCGAAACTGGACGCCAACGGCGCCGTCATCGCGACCTACAGCGGTACGGACGTCAAGGAGGTGGCCCGAGCGCTGTGCGGCTGGACCTATGCCCGGCTGGACGGCGCGCCGACCACGGACGGCACGAAACTGGACTATTCCAAGCCGATGGTCGTCAACACCACGCGGGTCGATACCGGTTCGAAGACCTTCCTGGGCGCGACTGTTCCGGCGGGAGCCTCGCCTCAAGCCAATGTCGACGCCGTGATCGACGCGGTGTTCAACCATCCCAACACCGCGCCCTTCATCTCCAAGCGGCTGATCCAGCAACTGGTGATCGCCAACCCGTCTCCCGCCTATGTCGGCCGGGTCGCCGCCGTTTTCGCCAACAACGGCGCGGGCGTGCGCGGCGACATGAAGGCGGTGATCAAGGCGATCCTGACGGACACCGAAGCCCGCGGCGCCGCGCCCAACCCGGGCAAGGTTAAGGAGCCGGTGCTGTTCTTCACCAGCTTCGGCCGGGCTCTGGGCGTCAAGACCGACGGCTACGCCTTCTTCTATCGGGACGCGGTCCTGGGCCAGATGCCTTTCCGGGCGCCGTCGGTGTTCAACTTCTATCCGTATGACTACCCGCTCGCGCAAAGCGACGGCTTGGTCAGCCCGGCCAGCAAGCTGATGACCACGGCCACCGTGCTGGCCCGCCATAACATCGCTTACGACTGGACGATCAACGGCGACACGGTGCGGACCGAGTTCAAGCCCCAGGCGGTCATTCCCGGCACCACCGGCACCACCTTCCCGTGGTCGGACTGGGAAGCCCTGGCGGCCGACCAGGACAAGCTGCTCGCGCGGCTGGATCTGGTCTTCCTCAACGGGACCATGACCACCGTCCAGCGCAACGCGCTCATCTCGGCGATGAAGATTAGTAACGCGGATCCGGCGCTGCAGGCCCGCAAACGCGCCCAGGCCGCGCTCTACGTGCTGGCCACTTCCCCCCAATTCCAGGTCGATCGGTAACCGTCATGTCCTTTTCTCGTCGTGATTTCGGCCGGCTGCTCGCCGGCGCCTCCGCCACCGCCGCCCTGGCCCATCTGGGCGTCACCGCCGCGCTGGCGGACACCTCGACCTATCGCGCCATGGTCGGCGTCTTCCTGTTCGGCGGCAACGACGCCTGGAACATGGTGGTCCCCAATGACAGCCGGTACACGGCCTACGCCAGCCAGCGCGCGGCGATCGCACTGAAGCAGGACACGTTGATGCCGTTGACCGGCACGGCCTTCGCTCTGCATCCCGCCTTCGCGCCGCTGAAGACCGCCTGGGACGAGGGCGCGCTGAGCGCGGTGCTCAACACCGGCACGCTTTATCAGCCGCTGACCAAGAGCCTCTACCAAAGCCGTTCCGATCTGCGCCCTCTGAACCTGATGTCCCACGAGGACCAGCAGAACGAATGGCAGGGCATGCGGGTGCGGGAAAAGAACCTGGACGGGTTCATGGGACGCATCTTGGACAAGGCCGCGCAGACGGAGGTGCCGGCCCTGGTGTCGGTCGCCGGGTCGCAGCTGGCCCTGATCGGCCGAACGTCGTCGCCGCTGGTCCTGCCGTCGTCCGGCGGGCTTTCGCGCTACGGCTACGTCACCAGTCCGGCCGACGGCCCGGTGAAGGCGCGTCAGGCCGCGCTGGACACCTTCGCCGACGCCTCGGCCTTCGGCGCGGTCACCGACCTGACCAGCCGCGGCATGTCCTCGGCCTATGCCCAGGCCCGCACGGCCGACACGATCATCAGCGCCGCCAGCTCGACGGTCGATCAATACTTCAAGAACCCAACCACCGGCGCGGCCCTGACCAGCGACATCTCCAAGCAGCTCCTGCGCGCCGCCCGGATGATCGAGGCCCGCAATACGCTGGGCCACGCCAAGCAGACCTTCTTCGTCAGCCAGGGGGGATACGACACCCACACCAACGAGCTGGCGACGCACAATACGCTTTACGCCGATCTCGCGATGGCGCTGGCCGGTTTCTACAATGCGATGAAGGCTCTGGGTCTGGCCAACAACGTGACCGCATTCACGATGTCGGACTTCGGCCGGGTGTTCAAACCCAACAGCAACGGCGGCTCGGACCACGCCTGGGGTTCGAACCACTTGGTCCTGGGCGCGGCCCTGGCGTCGCGCAAGGTCCACGGCCGATATCCCGACACGACCTTCGGCGGTCCCGATGACGCGGCCACCGACGGTCGCTGGATCCCGAGCATCGCGGTCGAGGAATATATCGGCGCCATCGCCCAGTGGTACGGCGTCAGCGCGACGGACATGCCGTACGTCTTCCCCAACTGGTCGACCTGGAACGGCGGCGGCCGGGGTCCCGTGCCGCTGTTCGGATAGCGGCGACGGCGGTCGCGGCCATCCGGTCGCGGCCGCCGTCCCGATCTAGCCTGGCTGCTTGGTCGTCCGCAGATACGGTTTGTGAGTCTTCCACCCCGCCGGGAACAGGGTCTTGGCGTCGTCGTCGCTGACGGCAGGGACGATGATCACGTCCTGGCCCTGCTTCCAGTCGGCCGGGGTGGCCACCTTGTGGGCGGCCGTCAGCTGCAGGGAGTCGATGACTCGCAGAATCTCGTCGAAGTTCCGGCCCGTGGTCATCGGATAGACCAGGATCAGCTTGATGGTCTTGTCGGGCGCGATGATGAAGACGTTGCGCACGGTGGCGTTGGTGGCGGCCGTGCGGCCTTCCGACGTGCCCGCCGTGTCGGCCGGCAGCATGCCGTAGAGCTTGGAGACCGAAAGGTCGGTGTCGCCGATCATCGGGAAGTTCGGGGCGGTCCCCTGCGTCTCGGCGATATCGGCGGCCCATTTCGCGTGGTTGTCCACCGGGTCGACCGAAAGGCCGATCACCTTGACGCCGCGCTTGTCGAACTCGGGCTTCAGGCGGGCCACCGTCCCCAGCTCGGTGGTGCAGACGGGTGTGAAGTCCTTCGGGTGCGAGAACAGCACCACCCACGACCCGTCGATCCAGTCATGGAAATGGATCGGGCCTTCGGTGGTGTCCTGGGTGAAGTCGGGCGCGATGTCGCCGAGCTTGAGCGTCATGGCTGTCTCTCCTGTCCGCCAAAGGGGGTCGGCTTCTCCCCGCTATGGGCGTAAAGCCGAGCGAAGTTGTAGGCGTGCGTCTTCCCCCGCGCCGCCCAGGATTTCTCGCGGAGTTTCCAGCCATGCTGCTCGCCCTTTCGACCTGGCAAGAGATCGAAGCCTATCTGGCGACGTCGAAGACGGTGGTGGTGCCGATCGGCTCGAACGAGCAGCACGGACCCACCGGTCTGCTCGGCACCGACTGGCTGTGTCCGGAGATCATCTCGCACGAGGCGTCGAAGCTTTCGGACACGGTGCTGGTGGCCCCGACCTTCAATGTCGGCATGGCCCAGCATCACCTGGCCTTCCCGGGCACGATCTTCCTGCGGCCCTCGACTTTCATCGCCGCGATCGGCGACTGGGTGCGGTCACTGGGCGCCCACGGTTTCGAGAAGATCTATTTCCTGAACGGTCACGGCGGCAACGTCGCCTCGATCGAGGCGGCCTTCTCGGAGATCTACGCCGAGTACAGCTTCCGCAAGGAACGCGCGCCCTTCGCCCTGAAGCTGAAGAACTGGTGGGACCTGAAGGGCGTGATGAGCCTGGCCAACCAGCAGTTCCCGGTCGGCCATGGCAGCCACGCGACCCCGTCCGAGATCGCGGTGACCCAGTGGGGCTATCCGGAGACGGCCAAGACGGTCGCCTACGAACCCCAGATCGCCCCGACGGGTCCGATCCGCGAGGCCCTGGACTTCCGCGCCCGCTACGCCGACGGCCGCATGGGCTCGGACCCCGCCCAGGCCACGCCGGAAAAGGGCGGAGCGCTGGTGGCCCAGGCGGCCCGGTCGCTGATCGAGGACCTGGCGGAGTTCTCGGCGGAGGTGCGGCCTTAGAGCCTAGCGCGGGATTTCGGCGATCTTGGTCAGCGCCACCTGGCGGTAGACGGCGGTGATCTCGAAATAGCGGCCGAAGGCGGCGTGGAACTGGTCGGTGGCCTGTTTCACGCCCGGGCCGCCGATCTCGCTGATGTCGTGCCAGTAGTCGTCCAGCACCATCATGCCGCCCACGCTCAGCAGGCTGGCGCAGAAGCAGAGGTCGATCAGCACGGCGAGCGCCGTGTGGCTGCCGTCGACATAGATCAGGTCGAACTGCTCGCCCGCCGCAAGCATCTTGGGCAACTCGTAGGTCGAGAAACCCTTATGGGCCGTCATCGAGCGGAAGCTGGTGCGGGCCATGTTGCGGTGAAAACGCGGCTCGACCGCGTGGTACTTCTCTTCCGGGTTCAGAGCCTCGTCGAACCAGGGGTCGATCACGGTCACGTCCAGGCGGCCGGGGATCAGCCAGTCCATGAAGGCGAGGTTCCGGCCCTCATAGGCCCCGATCTCCAGATAGCGGATCGGCGCGTCGCCGCGCTTGGCGGCGAAGTCGCGCAGCAGCGGGGTGACGAACGGGATGTTGTTCGACGCCCAGCCCGAGGTGAACTCGTAGCCGGCCTTCTCGCTGTGGGCGTTGAAGGCGTCGACCACCGTGTGGTCGCGCTTGGCCAGCATCGTCTTGGCCAGGTTCGCGGCGAAGCGTGGGTTGATCTTGGTCAGCGAGCGCAGCTTGTCGCCGGCGCCCCGTGCGTCCTGCGCGTCGGTCAACTCGGCGTCGAAATTCGGATTGGACCCGTCGGCCATGGCGCGGCTTCCCCGTTTCAGTCGGCGGGAAGCGTAAGGGGAACGGGTTAAGGCCAGGTTCTAGGCGACAACGATATCCGAACCCTCGACGCGCACCGGCCAGGGCGTCAGCGAGACGTTTTGGCAAGGGCCGGCGACCATCGCCCCGTCTTCGATCCGGAAAAGGGCCGCGTGGCCGGCGCAGAGGATCAGGTCGTTCTCGCGGGTCAGGAACCGGCCGTTCGGTCCGGCCAGAGGCCAGCCGGCGTGCGGGCAGCTGTCGACATAGCCGACCACGGCCTCGCCTTTGCGGATCACGAAGCCGGCGAACACCGCGTCGTCGGCGCGGAACCGGAACCCCCGCGACCCGGGCGAGGAAATCTCCTCCAGGCCGCACAGCACGGCGCCCGGCGCGGGTCGGGCGGGATTGTCGGGGTCCGTGCGGCTCAAAGGGCGCCGATCGCCAGGCGCCAGGGCCGGACCTCGACACTTTCGAAGACCCCGGCCTTGGTGAAAGGGTCGTTGTCGGCCTGGGCCTGGGCGGTGGTCTTGTCTTCGGCCTCGACCACGATGATCGAGCCGATCGGATCGCCGTCGTCGTCCAGCAGGGCGCCGGCCAGCTTCAGGTTCGGGCTGTTGTTCAGATAGTCCAGGTGGGTGGGGCGGATGTCCAGGCGGGTTTGGAGCGCGCCGGGCTTGTCCTTGCAGATGATGGCGTAGAGCGGCATTCGGGATCCTCTTCGAAAGGGTCTCAGGCTTCGGCCTTAAGCGGCCGCGACAGCAGGCCGAGTATGGCGCTGTCGACGTCGACCTCGCCGGCCAGGATGGCGGCGACGGCCTCGCAGATGGGGGTTTCGACGTCCAGCTTGCGGGCGAGGGCGCGCACGGCGGGGGCCGAGGCGACGCCCTCGGCCACCGAGACCTTGCCGGCCAGGGCCTGTTCCAGCGTCTGGCCGCCGCCCAGCGCCAGGCCGACGCTCATGTTGCGCGACTGGCTGGATGAGCAAGTCAGGACCAGGTCGCCCAGGCCGCACAGGCCCGCGACGGTCTCGGCCTTGCCGCCGGCGGCCACGGCCAGGCGGGTCAGCTCGGCGAAGCCGCGGGTGATCAGGGCGGCGTGGGCGTTGCGGCCCAGGCCCTTGCCCTCGGAGATGCCGCAGGCGATGGCCAGCACGTTCTTCACCGCCCCGCCGGCTTCCGCGCCGATCACGTCGGCGGCCCAGTAGGGGCGGAAGGTCGGGGTGGCGATCGCCTCGACGATGCGCATGCCCAGGCTTTCGTCCTCGCAGGCCAGGGTGGCGGCGGCGGGCAGGCCGCGTGCGACCTCGGCGGCGAAGCTGGGACCCGACAGCACGGCGATGGCCACGCCCGGCAGGGTCTCGGCCGCCACCTCGGTCATCAGCTTCAGCGAGCCCTGTTCGACGCCCTTGGAGCACAGCACCACCGGCGCGCCGGCCTTCAGGTGCGGCTTGAGCGCCGCCATGGCCGAGCGCAGGTGCTGGGCCGGCGGCACGGCCAGGATCAGGTCGCAGTCCGCCAGGCCCGACATGTCCGCTACAGCCGTGACCTGGGGCTCGATGGCGATGCCCGGCAGGAAGATGCTGTTCTCGCGCTTGGCGTTGATCGCCTCGACCACCTCGGGCTCGCGCGCCTGGATCGAGACCTTCAGTCCGGCCCGGGCCGCGACCTGCGCCAGGGCTGTGCCCCAGGCGCCAGCGCCGACGACACCCACGTGCTGAAAGGTCATGCCTTGGCTCCCTTGCGACCGAAACTGTTGCTCGGATTGGATAACGCCGCCGCCTCGTCCAGCGGCCAACGCGGACGCGCCACGGCGTCCAGATCGTCGCTGATCCCGACCGCCAACCGCTCGGCCCCCGCCAGGGCGATCATGGCGGCGTTGTCGGTGCAATAGGCCAGGGGCGGGGCGTCGAAGCTGAAACCGTTGTCGGCGCAGTTCTTCCGCAGCGCCGCCCGCACCGCGCCGTTGGCGGCCACCCCGCCAGCGACCACGAAGCGCAGCGGCTGGCCGGCGTGGCGCTCGGCATAGGCCTTCATCGCCCGGTCGGTGCGTTCCGACAGCTGGCGGGCGATGGCGAACTGGACCGAGGCGGCCAGGTCCGCGCGGTCTTGTTCATCCGTGATCTTCTCGGCGGCCCGCGCGGCGGCGGTCTTCAGGCCCGAGAACGAGAAATCGCAGTCCTTGCGGCCCAGCAGGGCGCGGGGCAGGTCGAATTTGGTCGGGTCGCCGGTCGCGGCCAGCTTCTCCAGGGCCGGACCGCCGGGATAGGGCAGGCCCAGGCTCTTGGCGATCTTGTCGAAGGCCTCGCCGGCCGCGTCGTCGATCGTGGTGCCTAGGCGGGTGCAGGCGCCGACGCCCGCCACTTCCAGCAGTTGGCAGTGGCCGCCCGAGACCAGAAGCAGCAGGAACTGATAGTCGATCGAGGCCCCCAGCCGGGCCGAGACCGCATGGCCTTCCAGGTGGTTGACCGCCACCAGCGGCAGGTCGCGAGCCAGGGCCACGGCCTTTCCGAACGCCAGGCCGACCATCACCCCGCCCACCAGGCCGGGACCCGCAGTGGCGGCCACGCCGTCTAGGGCGTCGAAGCCGATCCCGGCCGCGCGCATGGCCTCGGCGGCCACCGCGTCGATCGCCTCGACATGGGCGCGGGCGGCGATCTCGGGCACCACCCCGCCGAACGGGGCGTGCTGTTCGAACTGGGTGCCGACGATCGAGGACAAGACCTCGACGCGGCCGTCCTCGTCCCGGCGCACGACGGACGCGGCGGTCTCGTCGCAGCTGGTTTCCAGTCCGAGGATGGTGAGGCCCATTTTCCTTAAGGGGGTCATCTGGTTGCGGGCGCTTCGCCGCTCCTGTAGCAGCGAAGGCGTCTTTCGATCTTGCAGGTAACGTTCGAACCTTGTCCCGGCAACCCATCCGTATCGGCGCGCGCGGCTCCAAGCTGTCGCTGGCCCAGTCCGGCCTGATGCAGGCCCGCATCGCCAAGGCGCTCGGCTGGGACGGCGTGGGCGAGATCGACGCCTTCGCCCAGCTGATCCCGATCGTCACCAGCGGCGACCGCATCCAGGATCGCCGCCTGATGGAAATCGGCGGCAAGGGCCTCTTCACCAAGGAGATCGAGGAAGCCCTGCTGGACGGCCGTATCGACTGCGCCGTCCACTCGCTGAAAGACATGCCGGCCGAACTGCCGCCGGGCCTAGTGCTGGCCGCCACGCCTGAACGCGAGGACCCCCGCGACGCCTTCATTAGCCATGTCGCCGAGCGGCTGGAGGATCTGCCGAAAGGCGCGCGCCTGGGCACCGCCTCGCTGCGTCGGCAAGCGCAAGCCCTGCACGTGCGCCCCGACCTCGAAGTTGTGATGCTGCGCGGCAATGTCGACACCCGCCTTGCCAAGCTGGAGCGCGGCGAGGCCGACGCCATCCTGCTGGCCCAGTCGGGCCTGAACCGCCTGGGCCTGGGCCACATCACCATGAGCTGGCTCGACCCGCTGGCCGCCCCGCCGGCGCCGGGCCAGGGCGCCCTGGTCATCGAGACCCGCGCCGAGGACGTCGACCTGCCGTGGCTGCAGGCCGTGCGCTGCCAGGCCACGACCCTGGCCGTCGCCGCCGAGCGTGGCGCGCTCTACGCGTTGGAAGGTTCGTGCCGCACGGCGGTCGGCGCCCACGCCCGGCTGAACGGCCTGGAGCTGACCCTGATCGTCGAGGCCCTGACGCCCGACGGCGCCCAGCGCTTCCGGCGCGAGGGCTCGGTTATGCTGGCCAACGAAGATGAGAGCGACAAGGCCCGGGCCCTGGGCCTGGAGTTGGGCGCGGCCGTCCGCGCCGAGGGCGGTCCGGCCCTCATCCTGACCGAGTAACAGCGATGGTGGCCGCCGCGCCGCGGATCTGGGTCACCCGGGCCTCGCCAGGCGCCGAGGAGACCACCGCCCGGCTCGCGGCCATGAGCCTGCCAGTCCTGGTGGATCCGCTGCTGGCGGTCGTCCCCCTTTCGCCGTCGATCGATTTGGACGGGGTCGCGGTCCTGGCCTTCACCAGCGTCAACGGCGTGCAGGCCTTCGCCCGCCTATGCGCCGACAGGGGCCTTCCCGTCTTCGCCGTGGGCGGCCGCACGGCCCGGGCCGCTCGCGAGGCGGGTTTCGCCGACGTTGCTTCGGCCGATGGCGACGTCGAGGCGCTGGCGGCGCTGATCGCCGGCCAGGCGGTGCGGATCGACGGCGTCGTGCTTCATCCCGGCGCCCTGGAGCCCGCTGGGGACCTGGTCTCCGCTCTCGCGGCCAAGCGGGTAACCGTCCGGAGCGTGGCGGTCTACGAGACGGTCGAACGCGATCCAGCACCCGCGACCCTGGACCAGTTGGGGACGTTGGCGGCCGTCCTGCTGCATTCGCCCCGCGCGGCGCGCAAGCTGGCCCGGGTGCTGGAAGGCCGCCCGGCGCCAAGCCTCCGGGCCGTGTGCCTGTCGCCGGCCGTGGCCGCGCCGCTGACGGCGCTGATCGAGGCCGGACAATTGGCGGCCGTGGCCGTCGCGCCGCATCCCAGCGAAACAGCGCTGCTGGACCTGCTCACGCTCTAGCTGAACATTGCGCGGCGCGGCCGCGTGGGGCACGAATGGCGCATGACGCTCGCGACCGATCCCGTTGACTCCGAAGCCCCGCGCGACCCGGCGCTGTACGGACGTCGCCGCCTCTTGGGTCCGGGCTTCTGGGCGCTGATCGCCTTCGGACTGATCTGCGTGGCGGCCGGCGCCGCCCTGGCGCGATTCGGTCCGACCTGGTTCTCGGGCGGCAAGACGCCGCCTCCCGTCCAGCAGCCCGTCGCTGGCGCGGCCCCGCCCGTTCAGCCGGGCGCCGGTCAGGCGTCCTACGGCGCCGGCCCAGTCGCCGTCCCGCCCGCCGCCGAGGACGTGGCCCATCTGGAGGGCCGCGTGGCGGCGCTCGAGACCGGGCAGCAGCGGGCCCTGGACGCCGCCGGCGCGGCCCTGGCCGCCGCTACCCTGGCCGACGCCGCCCGCAGCGCGCGCCCCTTCACCGAGGAGCTGGCCGGACTGGAGCGGGTCCTGCCGCTGTCGCCCGACCTGCGGGCCCTCTCGCGCCTCGCTCAGCAGGGCGCGCCTACCCGCGCCGGCCTGGCCGACGAGTTCGAGACCCTGGCCGGTCGCGCCATCGTCGCCGCCCGCGATCCGGGTCGCAACGCCGACTTCCTGGCCCGCCTGCGCCACGCCCTGTCGGGCGTCGTCTCGATCCGCCAGGTCGGCTCCACCCAGGGCAACGCGCCCGACGCCGTCCTGGCCCGGGCCCAGAAGCAGCTGAACGAGGGCGACATCGAGGGCGCGCTGAACACCCTGGAGGCCTTGCCGCCCGCCGCCCAGACCGTGCTGGCGCCCTGGCGCGCCGCCGCCGAGCGCCGGGTCGAGATCGACCGCCACATCGACGCGATCCGCGCCGACGCCCTGGCTGGACTGGTGCAGGTGACTCATGCCCAGGCGGCGTCCTCTTCGCTGCCGGTCGCCGTCACGTCTCCGTCGACGGTGGCGCCATGATCCGCACGGCCTTTGTCTTCTTCCTGGTCGCCGCCATCGCGGTGGCGGTGGTGGCCCTGACCGGTGAGCCGGGCGCCGCAAGCCTGGACTGGATGGGCTGGCGGGTCGAGATGACAGCGGCCGCGGCCGCCCTGCTGGTCCTGTTCACCGCTCTGCTGGCCACCATCCTGTGGCGCGGCCTGCTGTGGGTGATCGAGGCCCCCAAGCGCGCCGCCCGGGCCCGGGCCGAGGCCAAGCGCAAGCAGGGCGTCGAGGCCCTGTCGCGGGGCTTCCTGGCCGTGGCCGCCGGCGACGGCTCCGAGGCGCGTCGCCTGGCCCAGAAGGCGTCGGAACTGGCCGAGGACGCCCCGGCCCTGGTCCGCGTCCTGGCCGCTCAGGCCGCCGAGGCGGCGGGCGACCATGTCGCCGCGCGCCAGGCCTACAACGCCATGCTGGGCTTTCCGGAGATGCGCCTGGCGGGTCTGCGCGGCGTGATGCAAACCGCCCTGGCCGAGGGCGACAAGGCCCTGGCCTTGCGTCACGCCGAGACCGCCTACGGCCTGGCCAAGACCGCCCGCTGGGCTTGGCGCGCGCTCCTGGAGGCGCGGCTGGAGGCCGGCGACTGGAACGCGGCGCTGGAGCTGGTGCGCGGCGCTCTGGACCGCAAGATCGTCCCGCCCTTGGTGGCCGAGCGGGCCCGCGCGGCCCTGCTGGCCGCCTCGGCCGCCGGTCTGGAGGACTCCGACGATCCGAAGGTCCTAGCCCAAGCCCTCGATTTCGCGACCCAGGCCGCCAAGCTCAAGCCCGAGTTCGCGCCCGGCGTGGTGATGGCCGCCCGCCTGCAGGCCGCCGACGGCAAGCCCGCCAAGGCAGGGGCCCTGATCGAGGCCGCGTGGAAGCAGGCTCCGCACCCGGCCCTTTGGCTGGCCTACCGCGACCTGAAGACCAGCGAGACCCCCAAGCTGCGCGCCGCGCGGCTGGCGTCCCTGGCCAATCTGAAGCCCGAGGCCCGCGAGAGCCGGCTGCTGAAGGTGGAGAGCGCCCTGATCGACGGCGACCCGATCGCGGCCCGCGCCGCCGCTCGCCTGCTTCCCGAAGAAGAGCTGACCGCCCGGATCGCCGGCCTGATGGCCCGCGTGGCCTATGCCTGCGGCGAGGCCGATGAGGCCCGCGCCTGGGTTACGCGGGGCGCGGCCGCCCCGCAGGAGCCCGACTGGTCGGACCTTGACCCCGAGGGCCGCGCCTTCGCCTACGCCCGCGACGATTGGGCCCGGTTGACCGTCAGTTACGCCGAGACCGGCGAGCTGATCCATCCGCGCTTCGAGCGTCGCGAGCGCACGATGAGCGAGCTGCCGCAGCTGCCCTCGGCCTACGCCGAATCCACGCCTTTCGTCCGGGCGGCCGAGACCGGCGGGGCGCTGATGCCGATCCCCGACGACCCTGGGATCGGGCTGGGACTCGACCCCGCCGGCTTCGACGCGGCCCCGCCTTCGGAGTCCGAAGCGACCGCGCCGGCGCCCCGTCGCAAGACGGGCGCACGCCGACGCTTGGCAAGCGGCCCTCGCGCCGCTAAATAGGCCCCTCCTCGCGCCGGGTCGGTGATTTGGCGCCAAGGAACACCAGTGTCTTTCGGGCTCCTGAAGTCCGGTGACAAAAGCGCGCCGCTTTAGCTCAGCTGGTAGAGCACCTCATTCGTAATGAGGGGGTCACAGGTTCGAGTCCTGTAAGCGGCACCACTTTTCCCGCCATCCGACGAAGCGGCATCGCGCCCCCGGGACCGCGTGATCGGTGGACTGTTCGCCCGCGGCGTGAGGATTGTTGCGCGCGGGCCAAGAAACCTTCAAATGAATTTGTTAGTGTGCGGTGCAGCAAACCGCTGTCTTACGCGTTTGAGCTCCAGCGGCTGACAGTCGGGGCGGGCGAGGCCAAGGTCTGGCTCCTACAGTCAAGCTACTGGTGTCATCTTGGTATGGTGAAACAACTCGCGCCGATAGTGGCTTGGTCAGGCCGAAGAGAGTCCTCCTTGCCGGCGCGAGGGAAAATCCCCGGCGAAATGGTAAATTTCGCCCGACGTAATGCTTCAAGTTTAGTCTGAGGTTCGCTTTTTGCCTTGGAATGCGTCAAAAATGCATCGATAGGGCCGTTTGAGGCCTCAAGATGCTTAACCTGCCGTAAATAATGCTGGAGTGTTGGCTATCACGGCACTATGGTCCGGCGAAATTCATACCGAGAGGGGCTCCGCCATGTTCTCACGTAAATTTGGCGTTGTTGTTGCGGTTAATGTCGCCATGGTTGTGTCCCCGATGCTCGGGGGCGCGGCTCTGGCGCAGGTCGCCGCTGTCGCCACCGCACAAAGCCTTCAAGGCGTGATCTCCAGCGCCGCGCGCACCGCGGCCTCGCAGAGCGGCTTTCAGGCGCTGAGCGCAGATGCGAAGACCGCGGCGATCGTGGCTTCGGTCTCGAACGCCCTCTCGCTGAGCGGGGCGTCCTCGGAAGTGATCGCCGACGCGCTGATCCAGGCGGTCGCCGACGGCACCATCAGCGCCGGCGTGGCCCTCTCCGTGGCCGCCGCGGTCGCGCCCGATATGGCCGCCAAGATCGCCGCCGCGCCCGCAGTGGTCGCCCAACTGTCCAAGACCGGCCAATCGGCCACCGTCACGGCGTCGACGAACGCCGCCGGCGGCGTCAGCGTCCTCGTGGGCCTGGCCGGCCCGGGCGGCGGCGGTGGCGGCACGACGGCCGCGTATGACCCGTGCGCCGGCGTCATCGCCGCGTACTGCGGCACCTGACGATCAGGATTTGAGACGGGTCCGCGTGTGTTTGTAGCGGACCCCAAAGGCTTCGCCAGCCAAATAAGGTGGGGATAAAGCGATGAAACTTCTGACTTCGGCCGCTACGGCGGCGCTCTTTGTGCTGGTCGTTCCGCAAGTCGTGAACGCGCAGGATCTGGGGTCGAACTTCAGGCGGGACCGCAACGTCACCGTTCGCGACCGCCCGCGTCCCGACTATGAGGCCAAGGGCATCAAGTCCGGCGGTTTCACGGTCTATCCGCGCGTGACCGGCAGTGTCGAACGCAACGACAACATCTACGCCACGTCCGTGGCCGAGAAGGACGACACCATCTGGCGGGTGAAGCCCGAAGTGGCGGTGCGTTCGAACTGGTCGCGTCACGCCCTCAACGCCTATGCTTCGGCGACGATCAACCGCTATGCCGACTTCGACACGGAAAATACCGAGGAATATACCATCGGTATCGACGGTCGCGCCGACATCGTGCGGGGATCGAACCTCACCGGCGCGGTTCAGTATCAGAAGCTGACCGAGCCGCGGACCTCGCCCACCTCGCCCTTGGCCGCCGCGACGCCGGTTGAATACAGCCTGGTCACCGCCCGCCTGGTGGGCATCAAGGAATTCAATCGCGTTCGCCTGACGGCCCGCCTGAACGATCGGGACTACAACTACGACGACACGCGCAACATCGCCGGCGGCGTGCTGGACCAGGATGTGCGCGATCGTAACGAAATCTATTACGGCCTGAAGGCGGAATACGCCGTCAGCCCGGACACCGCCGTGTTCGGGTCGATCCTGGGCAACACCAAGAACTACGATCTGGCCACGTCGGGCCGCGACTCGGACGGCTACGCCGCCACCGTCGGCGCCAATTTCGAAATCTCCCACGTGCTGCGCGGCGAGATCGAGGTCGGCTACATGGATCAGAGCTACGATCTGCCGATCTATGACGACATCAACGGCCTGAGCACCAAGGCGGAGGTCGAGTGGTTCCCGACCCAGCTGACCACGGTCACCTTCGACGGTTCGCGGACCATCGAGGAAGCTGTCGCGACCGGCTCCCAGGGCTACATTTCGAACAACGTGTCCGCCGCGGTGGATCACGAGCTGCTGCGCAATGTTCTGCTGTCCGCGCAGGCCAGCTACGGCAAGGACGACTATCAGTCGATCGACCGGAACGACAAGCGCACCGGCGCCGGCGCCTCGGTGACTTATCTGCTCAATCGCAACGTCGGCGTTGTCTTTGCGTACACTTATTTGAAGCAAGACTCTTCGGGCGCGCAACGGGGGTCCTCGTTCACCGACAACAAGTTGGCGGCCTCAATCGCGCTTCAGTTCTGAAATACGTCTCCTGCAGCGGGGACGATTGCCGAGAGTACCTATGGACGGTTCAGCCTTCGAGACACGCAACGCTTCGACGCCGGAAGCGGAGACCGCGTCGTTTGACCTGAATGTCCTGATTGCGACGTTCCGCAGGCGGCTCCGCCTCTTCGCGGCGGTGGCGCTCATCGTCGTCGTCGCGGTGATGTTGTTCACGATGCAGCAGACGCCCCGCTACACGGCGACGGCGCAGGTCATGCTGGACGTCCGGACCGAGCAGGTCACCGACATGAGCGCGGTCCTGTCCGGTCTGCCGGCCGACTCCTCGGTGGTCGACACCGAGGTCGAGGTTCTGCGGTCCCGCTCCTTGGCCGCCCGCGTGGTCAAGCAGCTGCACCTCGACCAGGATCCCTACTTTAATCCGTACGCCCCCGGCGCGGGGGGCGGGCGGTCGTTCCTGCCGTTCCTGAAGAAGGCCGCTGCGCCGAACGCGCAGGTCTCGCCGATCGAGGCTCAGCGCCGCGCCGAGCTGGTGGTCGATAACGTTCTGCAGGGGCTGAAGGTCCGCCGGTCGGGCCTGACCTACCTGATCGTCATCGACTACACCCACCCCGACGCCGCCCAGGCGGCCAAGCTGGCCAACGCCTTCGCCGACCTCTACTTGACCGAACAGCTCGAGGCGAAGTTCGACGCCACCAAGAGCGCCAACGAGTGGCTTGACGGGCGCGTGGCCGAGCTGCGCGATCAGTTGCAGGAAGCCGAGGCGCAGGTCCAGCAGTACAAGATCGCCAACAATCTGCTGAGCGCCGAGGGCGCGACCCTGACCGAGCAGGAGATTTCGGGGCTCAACACGCAGCTCGCGACAGCGCGCGCCGAGCAGGCCGAAACCGATGCGCGCCTGGCCACGGCCCGCAGCCAGCTGGCCCGCGGCAGCAACGGCGAGGATGTCGGCGAAGCCCTGACCTCGCCCGTCGTCCAGCAGCTGCGCAAGCAGCGCGCCGAGAAGAGCGCCGAGGTCGCCGACCTCGCCGGCCGCTACGGCGAACGTCACCCTGACCTGCTGAAGGCCAAGCGCGAGCTGGCGGACATCGACAGCCAGATCCAGGCGGAGATCGGCCGGATCATCTCCGCCCTGGAAGCCAAGGCCCAGGTTTCGCGTCAGCGCACCAATTCAATGGCCGGCAGCGTCGCCTCTTCGCGCGGTGTCCTGGCGGGCAACAACCGCGCCAGCATCCGCCTGGCCGAACTGCAGCGGAAGGCCGACTCGGTCCGCACGCTGTACGAAACCCTCCTGGCGCGCTTCAAGCAGACCTCGACGAACCAGGGTATCGAGCAGGCCGACGCGCGCGTCGTGTCCAAGGCCAAGATCCCGACCCGGCCCAGCTCTCCCAAGCCCTCCCTGAATCTGGCCCTGGGCATAATCATGGCTCTCGGCGCGGGCGCTGCCGCGGTGGTCCTGGCCGAGGTGCTGGTGGCCGGCCTGTTCACCGAGGACGAGGTCGAGCGTCGACTCGGCCTGCCCTATCTTGGCTCGGTGCCCCTGCTGAGCTCTGCGGCCGAAGCCAAGATCTCCCGCACGCTCAGCCCGGCCGACTATCTTTTGGAGAAGCCGCTTTCCAGCTTCGCGGAAAGTTTCCGCAAGCTGCGCGCCGCGATCCTGTTCTCCAAGGTCGGTGAAACGACCAAGGTTGTCGCCATCACCTCCTCCCTGCCGGGCGAAGGCAAGACCACAACCACCTTCTCGCTGGCGCGCACCCTGGCCAGCGCGGGTTCCAACGTCGTCATCGTCGACTGCGACCTGCGGCAGAGCGCGATCAACCGCTTCCTGAAGACCCCGCCCACCGTGGGTCTTCTGGAAGTGCTGAACGGCGTGGCGACGCTCGACCAGGCGCTGATCGACGATGCCAGCGGCGCGAAGATCCTGCCGCTGGCCAAGGCGTCCTACACGCCTCGCGATGTGTTCGGATCGCCCGCGATGCACCGGCTCCTGGCCGAACTGCGCAGCCGCTTCGATCTGGTGCTGCTGGACACCGCGCCGTTGCTGGCCATCGCCGACACCCGCGTGCTGGCGCCGTCGGCGGACGCGGTGGTGATGCTGGCGCGCTGGAAGAAGACCCCGGTCAAGGCGATCCTTTCGGCGCTCTCCCTGCTGAAGGGCCGTGGAATCTTCGTGGCCGGCGTCGCCTTGACCCAGGTCGATCTGAAGGCCCAGAGCCGCTACGGCTACGGCGACGCGAACTACTACTACAAGAGCTACCGCAAATATTATGCCGAATGACGTCGCCGTCCGCGCGGTCTCGCAAGGCCGTGCGGGCCGTCGTCCTCGCAAGCTGATCCTCTCCGAAAAGGCGGCGATCGTCGGTTTGCTGGGGCTCGTCTTCCTGGCGGTGATCGCGTTCGGCGCCAGCGACGTGGCCACAGCCGCCGTCTTCTCCGGACTCTACGCCCTCTTCCTGCTGGGTCTCCTGGCCTTCTGTGGTTGGGCGCGCCGGGACATGGCGCGGCTGGCCGGCGTGCGGACCCAGGCGCTGCTGTTCGCGATCCTGCTGGTCGCTGTTCTCTGGTCCTTGACGCCCTGGGGGCCGGGCGGTCCGCACCCGGTGTGGCGCTATCTGTCGCCGACCGGCGGCAGCTTGACCGTCGATCGCTCAGCCCTCCTGCTCAATGTGCTCCAGTTGCTGGGCCTGGCCTGCCTTTTCCTCGCGGCCCGGATCATCGGCAGTTCGGCACCGCGCGGGCGCTGGTTCTTCCGCGCCGCGGTGCTGGCGATCGGCGCTTATGGGGCGGTGGCGTTCGTGGAGTACGTGGCCCTGCGTTCGACCCCACGGCTGGTCGGGACGCTGCTGAGCCCCAACACCGCCGCGACGGTCTTCGGCGGCGGCCTCCTGCTGGCCCTCGCCGCCCTGGGCAACCGTCTGCGACGGTTCTCGGGCTTTTCGGCGGTGATGCGCGGCGATATCGAGGCGACCGCCAGCTTGGCCGTCGCCGCGGTGCTGGCCGCCGCGCTTATCTTGACGGCGTCGCGAGCCGGCGCGGCCTCGACCCTGGTCGCGGCGGCGCTCTTCCTGATCTGGGAAGCCGTCGCCCAGCGCCAGAAGCTGAGGGTGGCGACGCTGCTCGGCGGACTGGCCTTGGTCCTGTTCGTGGCCGGACTGGCCCTCCGCAGTCTGAATCCACTGGTCGATCGCCTGGAACTGGCGAACGGCGATGTCGCCGTTCGAGCGGCGATCTTCGCGCCTCATTATGAGGCGTTCCTGTCCAGTCCGTGGTTCGGCTACGGCCTGGGCAGCTTCGTCAGCGTCAACCAGCTGATCACGGACAGCGTCTCGCTGCAGACCCTGTTCAATGTCCGGGCGGCGCATAACCTCTACCTGCAATGGCTGGAGGAGGGCGGCGTTATCGGCTCGCTGGCCATGCTGGCGCTGTTCATCGCCATCATCCTCCCTGTCGCGAAGCGCGGCCTGCAGGCCGGCGCGGTCGGCGCCTGGTCGCGCGCGGTCGTTTGCGGCGCGGTGCTGTTCCTGCTGCATGGGGTCACCGACTTCGCCCTGCAGGTTCCAGCGGTTCAGGCCTTGGCGGCCATGGTCTTGGGCGTGGCCGTGTCGCTGGGCGCGGGCCGGACCCCCCAGGTTTCCCACGATGCTCGGCCACGGCCGCTCTGGGGTGTCCAGGCGCTGGCCGGCGGCGTCCTTCTGAGCGCGCTACTGACGGCGCCGCCGCTGCTGGCGGCTAAGCTGGGCGGTGACCTATCGACCTGGCCGACCGCGCCGGCCGATGCGCTGGCCGGGGGCGTCGAGCGCGGCCTGGCGCAATCACCTTCGCCTGAGCAGCTGGCGGCGTTGAAGCATCTGAGCGATCGCGAGCTGGCGATGCGGCCGGCTTCGGGTTCGGCCTGGCTGCGCCTGGCGGCGATCGAGGCGGCTCGTGGCGACCAGGCCGCTTCGAACCGAGCGCTGGAGCGCTCGTTCGCGGTCGCGCCCCTGCAGAACAGCCTGTTCGCACGCCGCACCGAGTTCGCCTACGAACATTGGGACGTGCTCAGCCAGGCCGCGCGGGAGCAGACGGTCTATCAGCTGCGCGCCGAATGGCTTCGCGTGCCCTACGCCAAGCCGCTGATCCAGATGGCCAATCAGCTGCGCAACCCGGCCGGCCGAATCGGCTTGGCGCTGCAGATCAACGTCCTGCGACTGCAGCACCCGCCGCCGCCCCGGAAGCAGGCGGCAGCGAAATAGCGGATACGCGAAAGGCCGGCCCGAGGGCCGGCCTTGCTTAGGATCGGATGACGGGTGGTTCGACCCGTCTTTGCCCTGGCTTCAGTAGGCGTTTTCCGCCAGCAGAAGGTGAGGAATGGTCATCAACATGATCCGGATGTCGGAGGCCAGCGTCCAGTTGTCGATGTAATCGATGTCCGACTTCACCCGGTTGGCCATGTCCTCGACATCGTTGGTGGCGCCGCGCAGGCCGCGGATCTGGGCCAGGCCGGTCAGGCCGGGACGGGCTTGAAAGCGCAGGTTGTACGTCGGGATCAACGTCTCGTAATAGCGGTCGTGCGCCTGGGCGTGCGGCCGAGGCCCGACCAGCGACATGTCGCCCTTCAGAACGTTCAGGAGCTGAGGCAGTTCGTCCACGCTGGACGAACGCACCAGCTTGCCGATGAAGGTGATGCGATCGTCCTGGCGCTGAGCCTGGACCACCTTGTCGCCGTTCTCCTCGCAACGCATCGAGCGCAGCTTGTAGATCGTGAACGTGCGGCCGTTCAGCCCGCCGCGTGTCTGGCGGAAGAGCGCGGGGCCCGGAGACTCCAACTTGATCAGCGCGGCGACCACCAACAGCAGCGGCGCGAAAAAGATGAGCAGCAGGCTCGCGACCAGAATATCGAAGCATCGCTTAAAAGGGTCAGTGGCCACTTGGGCAGCCATGTTAACGCCGTCTCGCTGCAACGCTTCTGTATTAAAACTTCCGGTCATTAATCGATCTCCCGGACGCAGTGTCGATCTCGAAGCTAGCCCACGCCTTATCCCTACCGCACCGCAGCGAGATCGTCGCTCATAAACTGGAGCTTAACCATAAATATAATAAAGATGCGTAAGGGATGTTCGTTCACGGCCTCTTAGCCAGCCTTCTGTAGGGTGAGTGCTAAGAGGAGCATCCACCAATGCCGACGATCGTCGCCGATATCGATATCCGTTCGGGTTCTTCGCTGAGCGCGACCAAGCCGCGCCGGCTTCCGCGTCTGATCGGCCTGGGCGCCGCCGCCTTGGTGAGCCTCGCGCTCTGGTGCGGCCTGTTCGCTGTCGTCGGCGTCCTGCGCTAGGACGACCTTTCGGGCGCTTCAAGCGCCATGTGTTTCCACGAGATTCAGCGCGCCGACGAAATCGTCGGCGCGTTTTTCGTATGCGGACGACCGGGTCCGGCGTTCAAATGCGAAAACGCCGGCCTCGAAGGGCCGGCGCTTCCACGTCATCCTGTTGGGCGCGGCGTCAGCTGATCGACACCCAGTCAGCCCCGCCGGCCGTCTGACGTTCCACCCAACGATAGTTCAGATCCTGCCAGGGCGTGGCCCAGGGCGTCAGATTGTCCAGGATCATGTCGCCCATCTCCATCGAGACGACCAGCACGGCGTGGCTCTCGCCACGAGCCGTGACGGCGACGGCCATCGACAGCGATTGGGCCGGCACGCCGGCGGCGATCAGGCGGCGACGCTTCTCCAGCGCGTAGTCCTCGCAGTCGCCGTACATCTTGCCGTCGATGACGCGGGGCAGGGACCAGTATTCCAGCAGGCCGTAGAGGTCGAAGTCGTCTGCCCTCTGGACCTCCTTGTTCACTTCGCGATTGATCAGGTTGATCAGGCGAAGCTTGTCCTTGGCCACCAGGCGCGGGCTGATCGTTTCCGCCACCACGGCGGCGGTGGGTGAGGCGGTGGTGGGGCGCATTTCCCCGGCCGCGACGAAGTCGGCGTCGATCGCCGGCCGATAGGCCGAAAGTTCGTTGAACGCGACCAGGGCGGGCTCGTCCGCATCGGTTTGGGCAGTGGTTTCCGCCCCATGCGGAACGTCGCCGCGCCAGCCGCCCAGAGACGAGGTCGCCAGAACCGTCGACGAGGCCAGGGCCGCCGTCTCCAGATTACGGGCCGGACCGCAGGCGGCGCTGTCGCGCCGGCAGAGGTCGACGAAGCCGGGGGGAGCCGACACGGCGCCGCCTTGCGGCATGAAGGACCGCGAGCCGGCGTAGGCGGAGCTGGACGCCAAGATGGCGACGCCTACGCTCGCGTATTGGACAAGTTGTCGCAGCTTCACGGAAGTCCCCGCCAAAAGATTTGCGGGGATCAATTTGCTTTTAAACTATGAATTGCGGCTCAAATAACTCAGTTGTTTTGCCTTAAAGACTTTTGGTAATCTCAATATTAATGATAATGGCTCGGAAACTAGCGTGGTTAATCTTGGGTAAAATGGCTAGATAAATTCCAAATTAACCTTTTACGTCAGTGGTTGATGGGGCGATGCGTGTGAGGCAAGTTGCCGCCGATGATCGCCCATGTCGGTGGGCGACGAGTGATCCAGCGATGCCCTTCAAGTTCTTTTCCTCGAAAGCGCGATTGAAACCTTCCGTGTCGTCCACCGGAGGGCGGCTGGTCTATGCGATCGGGGACGTCCACGGCCATCTCGACCTGCTGGACCAGTTACTGGACACGATCGTCGGAGACGCCGCCGGTTCGGCCCCCGACCGCGCGCCGGTGCTCATCCTGGTCGGCGACTATGTCGATCGGGGGCCGGACTCGCGCG
Source organism: Caulobacter sp. (assembly GCA_017744495.1). Classification (GTDB taxonomy): domain Bacteria; phylum Pseudomonadota; class Alphaproteobacteria; order Caulobacterales; family Caulobacteraceae; genus Caulobacter. The sequence continues at coordinate 47,028 of JAGIBE010000033.1, forward strand.
GCGTCCTCGACCGTCTGATCGCCCTGAGCGAAGCGACCGCGGGCGGGAAGCACTTCGAAACGCGCTTCCTGCTAGGCAACCACGAGCAAACCTTGCTGGCCTTCCTGGACAGCCCTGAAGGCGGTCCCGCCTGGATGGAGTTCGGCGGCGGCGAGACCTTGGCCTCCTACGGCGTCACCCGTCCGGCGGGACGGGGCGACGCCGAGAGCTGGAACGCCGTCCAGGCCGAATTCCGCGCCAAGTTCCCGCCACGGCACGAAGCCTTCCTGCGTCGCCTGGAGCTCTCGGCCCGCTACGGCGACTATCTGTTCGTTCACGCCGGGGTTCGGCCGGGTGTGCCGATCGACCAGCAGGACCCCGAGGACCTGGTCTGGATCCGGGGTGATTTCCTGTCCGAACCGCATCGGCTGGGCTGCGTGGTTGTCCACGGCCACACGCCGAACGAGACGCCATTTTTAGGCCCGGATCGCATCAATATTGATACCGGCGCCTATGCGACCGGCGTGCTTACGGCCGTGAAGCTCGCCGATGGGGCGCCGGTTATTCTTAACGCGCGAAAGATCCGCCGCCCTTAAATCGCCGGCCTTGTCCCGACAAAGTGTACGTGCGATGAGGCGTTACGAGGGACTTGTATGTTCAGAGACTCGAACCAATGAAGATTGTGCGACTGATCGCCAACAGCGCTCTGGCTTTATTCGTCAGTATTCTGGTCTCGATGCCGACGCTTGCCATGGCGCAAGCGACGACGCCCGGCGCCGCACCGTCCAGCGCCGTCATCGACGCCAGTGTCGCGGACTACAAGCTGGGCTCTGGAGACAAGGTCCGGCTGACCGTTTACGGCGAGCCGTCCCTTTCGGGCGAGTTCTTCGTCAGCAGCAGCGGCATGACCTCGCTTCCGCTGATCGGCGACGTCAAGGCTGCCGGCTTGACCGTGCGTGAGTTCCAGGACGCGGTTCAGAAGGCGCTGAGCGACGGTTATCTGCGCGACCCGCGGGTGGCCGCCGAGGTGCTGAACTTCCGACCGTTCTACATCCTGGGCGAAGTGATGAAGCCGGGCACCTATCCGTACACCTCGGGTCTGACGGTGCTGAACGCGGTGGCGACCGCCGGCGGCTACACCTATCGGGCCGAAAAGAAGACGGTCTACATCAAGCACGACGGCCAGACCTCCGAGACCAAGATGCCGCTGGAGCCGTCGACCACGGTGGCTCCCGGCGACACGATCCGCATCGGCGAACGCTTCTTCTAGAGCCGACCTTCCTGGTTCTATGGTTCTTCATTCGGGCGTCCCCGCGCAACGCGGGGACGCCCGAAGTCGTTTGGCGCGGTTCGTGGCCTGAAAGGGCGCGGCCTTTCGCCTCTTGCGGAGGAGCTCCAGAAGCGCGATCACCCGGAATACAAGCAATGACACCGGTTAACCTGGCGGTCGCCAACCGCTGCTAGGACGGGGTCGACAAGACCTGTTTGGGGAGTGACATCAGGTGACCAAGGCGCTTTTCCTGGCCTCGGCCTGTTCCTTGATCCTGGCCGGCGCGGCTCAGGCCCAGGTCCAGGCCAAGCAGCCCGCCCTGCTTTTCCACGTCTCGGGCGACAAGGGCCTGAACGCCGATGTCGCCACGGGCGACCCGATCCCCAACTTCGCCGACAAGGTCGCGCCGATCGCCGACGGCAAGGCCGGCAAGGGCCTGCACGCCGAGGATGACGGGGTGCTGTCCTGGAACGCCCCCGGCAACATCCAGGCCCAGCGCGGCACGCTGTCGTTCTTCTGGCGCTCGGGCTACCCGGTCGGGGTCGCGCCCTTCGTGATCTTTCGCGTGGGCTACGCCGACCACACCAGCTGGGACATGGCCTTCGCCCGCATCGACTGGAACGGCCACGGCTTCGACGCCTTCGTCACCGACAACGGCCTGGCCCGCACGCGCGTGTCGTTCAAGCTGGACAAGCCGCCGGCGCCCGACGCCTGGACCCACCTGGCCTTCACCTGGGACGAGACGAAGGGCGTTCAGCTGTTCGTCGACGGCAAGCTGGCGGCCAAGACGGAGACCAAGGCGGTCTATGATGCGGGTCTCGACCAGTTCGGCATCGCCGGCCGGGTGATCGCCCCGCACCAGGTGCAGAGCCGCTATAACTTCCTGCGCGGCGGCGACATGGATGAGATCCGTGTCTACGACCAGGCGCTGGACGCCGCGGCCATCGCCGCCCTGGCCCGCGACGAGGCCCCGACGGTCGCCGATGCGGTCGCCACCCTGGCCGATCCGGCCATCCGCGCGGCTTGGCGCCAGCGCTACGGCTGGAACCGGCCCGCCGACCCGCCGCCCTACCTGGCCGACGCCTCGACCCGCATCCGCAAGGTCGAGTTCGCCGACGCCAAGGACCTGAAGGAATGGATGTGGAAGGGCACGGACGGGATTTCCGAGACCACCTGGCCCGGCGTCTACAACCGCTCGCGCCTGCCCGGCCGCAACGACTATTTCCAACTGCCCGACTGGAACGTCTATGTCGAAGGCGGCAAGACCCTGCGCCTGGCCTTGCCGGACGAACCGGTCAACCGCCTCGAGATCCAGGGCCCGGCCTATGGCGCCCTCAGCTGGGCGGCGTCCGATGGCGCCAAGGGGACCACGGTCGCCACGCGAGCCAAGGATCAGCAGCGCACGGTGAACAGCCTCGCCCAGCCGCTGAAGGGCGGGGTGCTGAGCTTCACCAACGTGGCCCAGGAGACCCCGATCCAGGAGATCTGGGCCTACAACGTCTCGGCCGGCCAGGAGCCGAAGGACGCGTTCAAGATGAGCTACACGGTGCGGGTCGATGCCGCGCCGGACTATCTGAACCTCAAGGACCTGAACGGCTATATCGCCGGCCGCTTCCCGGCGGGCGAGCGCTCGACCGTGGTGGCCCTGCCCGAGGGCGCCCCGACCCGCAAGCGGGCGGGCGGCGAGACCAAGGGCCTGCCGATCGTCCACGTGCTGATCCCCTCGGGCTTCGGCGACGCCCCCGCCGCCCAGGCCCTGGCCCGCAACTGGGCCTATGGCTGGGAGAACGCCCGCGACGGCCTGGACGGGATCGCCATCGACATCCCGGCGATGAAGGTCACGGCCGACGATAGCGGGCTGGTCCCGCTGAACATCCAGGTCAAGGACCCGATCTGGCCGGGCCGCAACATGATCGACGTCAGCGTCTCGGTGAAGCCGGGCGAGGCCCGCACCGTGTGGCTGGACCTGCGCGACCGTATCCTGACGCCCGACAGCCTGTACCTGACCATCGCCGCCGACAGCCCCGACTTTGACGCCAAGGCGCTGGACGGCGCCAAGATCCGCCTGGTGCTGAAGGATCGCGACCAAGCCAAGGCCGAGCACATCCAGGACCGCCTGAACCAGGTGAAGGACAACTGGGCGTTCCTGGTCGAGGAGCACACCACGTCCAAGCGTCAGGGCCTCTATCGTCGCCTGTACGCCGACATCTCCGACCTGCTGCGCGTCGATCCCGACAATCAGATCGGCCGCGAGTACTGGGGCGACATCACCTACGGCAGCCAGGGCTGGCCGGCCTTCGATCAGCCGAAGGCCCCGGCGGGCGTGCCGCTGTGGGCGTTCCGCCAGACCGAGGACCTCAAGCAGGTCAGCAAGTTCATCAACTGGTGGATCGACAACCGCCAGGTCAATTACGGCGACTTCGGCGGCGGCCTGTCCGACGACACCGACCTGCTGCAGCAGTGGCCGGGACTGGCCCTGATGGGCGTGCAGCCCGACAAGGTGACCGCCTCGCTGAACCGCCTGACCGATGCTGTCTACAAGAACGGCATGTTCACCGACGGCTTGGCGACCATCGTCACCGACGAGCTGCATGCCTACGAGGACGGCATCAACAGCAACTCCGAGGCGATGTACCTGAACTACGGCGACCCGCTGGCGGTCGAGCGGCTGTTCACCACCGTCAAGGCCCTGCCGCGCGTCATCGACAAGAACCCCGCCGGCCACGTGCACTTCAACACCAACTGGTACGGCGGCGCGCTGTCGTATCGCGAAGGGCCGTGGGAGTGGCAGAAGCCGTACTCGTTCGGCGTGGTCCACCCGGCCATCCTGATCGGCGACTACAACAACGACCCGACCGCCCGCGAGCTGGTGATCGGCCTGGCCGACGGCTACCTGGCTCACGCCAAGCCGGACGGCAGCCTGCCCAACGAGATCAACTGGCGCAGCGACGCCGAGCGCGCCGGCGACGGCGGCGGCGCCTCCACCCCGCTCCAGGCCGCCTGGGCAGCGTACCGCCTGTC
>JAGIBE010000034.1:0-5942 GCA_017744495.1 Caulobacter sp.
GCGCATTTCCGGGCCCAGCACCGTGTCGACGCCGGCGAAGCGGGCGAACGGGAACACCGCTTCCTTGACCGCGATGTGGTCGTAGGGCGTGTCCTTCAGGCCGAAGCTGGCCAGGGTCTCGCCGGCCATCACCTTGGCGGCGATAGCGGCCACGGGCTGGCCGATGGTCTTGGCCACGAACGGCACCGTGCGCGAGGCGCGCGGGTTCACTTCCAGCACATAGATGCGCGGATTGGCGCTGTGCGGCTCCTCGATGGCGAACTGCACGTTCATCAGGCCACGGACGTTCAGGGCCAGGGCCATCTTCACGGTCTGGCGCTTCAGCTCTTCCACCGTCTCGGCCTTCAGCGAGAAGGGCGGCATCGAGCAGGCGCTGTCGCCCGAGTGGACGCCGGCCTCCTCGATGTGCTCCAGCACGCCGGCCACGAACACGTCCTTGCCGTCGCACAGAGCGTCGACGTCCACCTCGGTGGCGCGGCTCAGATAGTGGTCCAGCAGGATCGGGTGCTCGAGCGAAATCTCGCCGGCGGCGGCGATGTAGCGCTCCAGGGCCTCGTGGTCGCGGATGATCTCCATGCCCCGCCCGCCCAGCACGTAGGACGGACGCATCACGAACGGGAAGCCGATCTTCTCGCCTTCGGCCCGGGCCTCGTCCCAGGTGCGGGCGATGGCGTTCTCGGGTTGGGCGATGGAAAGGCCGTTCAGCAGCTGCTGGAAGCGCTCGCGGTCCTCGGCCAGGTCGATGGCGTCGGGGCTGGTGCCCAGGATCGGCACGCCGGCCTCTTCCAGGGCGTGGGCCAGCTTCAGCGGGGTCTGGCCGCCGAACTGGACGATGACGCCGGCCAGCGTCCCCTTGCTCATCTCGACATGCAGCAGCTCCAGCACGTCCTCGGCCGTCAGGGGCTCGAAGTACAGGCGGTCGGAGGTGTCATAGTCGGTCGAGACGGTCTCGGGGTTGCAGTTGACCATGATCGACTCGACGCCGATCTGGTCCAGGGCGAAGGCCGCGTGGCAGCAGCAGTAGTCGAACTCGATGCCCTGGCCGATCCGGTTGGGGCCGCCGCCCAGGATCACGGCCTTCTTGCGGTCTGAGGGCTCGCTCTCGCACTCGGGGATCTGGCCCAGCACGCCCGTCTCGTAGGTCGAGTACATGTAGGGCGTCTCGGCGCGGAACTCGCCGGCGCAGCTGTCGATGCGCTTGAACACCGGGCGGACGTTCAGGGCCTGGCGCGCGGCGCGGACGGCCCTCTCGGTCGAGCCGGTCAGCTTGGCGAGGCGCGCGTCCGAGAAGCCCTGGGCCTTGAGGGCGCGGAAGGCGGCGGCGTCGGTCGGCAGGCCGCCGGCCTTCACCCAGCCTTCCTGGCGGACCAGCTCGGCGATCTGGCGCAGGAACCACGGCTCGTAGCTGCAGGCGGCGTTGACCTCCTCCACGGTCAGGCCGTGGCGGAAGGCCTGGGCGATCACGCGCAGGCGGTCGGGAGTGGGCGTGCCCAGGGCGCGGATCACCGCCGCACGGCCGGTGTCGGGATCATCGGCGCCGTGGATATCGACCTCGTCGAAGCCGGCGAGGCCCGTCTCCAGGCCGCGCAGGGCCTTCTGGACGCTTTCCTTGAAGGTGCGGCCGATGGCCATCACTTCGCCGACCGACTTCATGGCGGTGGTCAGCAGGGGCTCCGAACCCGGATATTTCTCGAAGGCGAAGCGGGGGATCTTGGTGACGACGTAGTCGATCGAGGGCTCGAACGAGGCCGGGGTCGCGCCGCCGGTGATGTCGTTCTTCAGCTCGTCCAGGGTGTAGCCGACGGCCAGGCGGGCGGCGACCTTGGCGATCGGGAAGCCGGTGGCCTTCGAGGCCAGGGCGGACGAGCGCGAGACGCGCGGGTTCATCTCGATGACGACCATGCGGCCGTCGGCCGGATTGACCGCGAACTGGACGTTCGAGCCGCCGGTCTCGACGCCGATCTCGCGCAGCACGGCGATCGAGGCCGCGCGCATCCACTGGTATTCCTTGTCCGTCAGGGTCAGGGCCGGGGCGACGGTGATCGAATCGCCGGTGTGGACGCCCATCGGGTCGATGTTCTCGATCGAGCAGACGATGATGCAGTTGTCCGCCGTGTCGCGGACCACTTCCATCTCGTATTCTTTCCAGCCGAGGACGCTTTCCTCGATCAGGACCTCGGTGGTCGGCGAGAGGTCCAGACCGCGCGCGACGATCTCCTCGAACTCCTCGACATTGTAGGCGATGCCGCCGCCGGTGCCGGCCAAGGTGAAGGACGGGCGGATGATCGCCGGCAGGCCGACGAACTCCAGGCCTTCCTTGGCCTCTTCCATGGTGTGGGCGGCCTTGGAGCGGGGCGATTCCAGGCCCAGCTTGTCCATGGCGTCGCGGAACTTCTGGCGGTCCTCGGCCTTGTCGATGACCTCGGCCTTGGCGCCGATCATCTCGACGCCGAACTTGGCCAGGACGCCGGCCTCTTCCAGGGCCAGGGCGGTGTTCAGCGCGGTCTGGCCGCCCATGGTGGGCAGCAGGGCGTCGGGCCTCTCCTTCTCGATGATCTTGGCGACCATGTCGGGGGTGATCGGCTCGATATAGGTCGCGTCGGCCACGTCCGGATCGGTCATGATCGTGGCCGGGTTCGAGTTGACCAGGATGATCCGGTAGCCCTCGGCGCGGAGCGCTTTACAGGCTTGCACGCCCGAATAGTCGAACTCGCACGCCTGGCCGATGACGATCGGACCGGCGCCGATGATCAGGATCGAGGAGATGTCAGTTCTTTTGGGCATAGGAAACTCGCGCGCAGAGACACGGTCGCGCACAACCGCGCGCCCGCTGCCGACCATCTTGCAGGTTAAGCCGCCCGTTTAGAGAGGGAGTCGGTTTGGCGCAACCCTGCTTTCTTTCCCAATGGTTACCTGCGAGCGCGTAGCCATTCACCGACCGCTGATCACCGGCGGCGCGGGCACGGTCGGCGCGCCTTGCGGGACCTCGGCGGGCTCGTCGGCCAGGCTCCAGGCCCAGCCGGCCTCGGCGCGCTCGAAGCCCATGCGGAACAGGGCCTCGCGGTTGTCGGAGGCGAAGTCCAGGCCCGAGGTGTTGACGTCGGCGCTGTCGGGAATCGCCGCGTAGAGCAGCTGGCCGCCGTTGCGCCGGGCGAAGGCGCTGCTGGCCGCTAAGTGGGTGCGCATCAGGGCCTTGCTCATGGCGTCCCACGAGCGGCCGACGATGGCCCCGGCGGTGCCCTTGGTGAAGCCGAACGTGCCGCCGACCTTGCCGTTGACGATGACGTAAAGCCGCCCCGGCCGCACCTGGCCCTTGGCGGCGGTCCACAGCAGCAGCGACTCCGGGGCCACGAAGAACGGGATCGTGACGCCGCCATCGACATGCATCTCCGACAGTTTTCTTCCCGGGCCGTCGATCTGGATGAGGCTGGGCGGGAAGACGCCGGGAATGCTGGCGCTGGCCACCAGCACGTCCTTGAACAGTTGCCGCGAGGCCGGATCGCCCCGGCTGGCGATCGCGCCCATGTCCCAGATCACCGTCTCCTCGGTGTCGAGATTGGTGGTGGCGATCAGCAGGCGCCGGCCGCGCCTGTGCTCGGCGACGATGGCCTGCAGCAGGTCGTCGGTGACGTTGGCGTCGACCAGGGCCCGCAGGCCGGCGTTGCTGTAGAAGCTGGTATGGAACAACAGGCCCAGGCCGCGGGCTTTCAAGATCTTGCCGGCCGCCTTGCCGGTATAGGCCTCGGCGAGGCGGTCGTCCCAGGTGGGGCCCAGGAAGGCGAAGGGGGCGGTCAGGGCGCCGGTCGAGACGCCGGTGACGATGTCGAACTCCGGCCGCTCGCCGCGCTTGGTCCAGCCGGCCAGCACCCCGGCCCCGTAGGCGCCGTTCGAGCCGCCGCCCGACAGGGCCAGGACGTCGAAGGTGTGCTGGGTCGAGGCGCGCTTGCGGGCGGGCTCGGCGAAGCGGATGGCCGCGTCGCTGTCGCTGGCGTTGAAGCGCAGCTCGGCCAGGCCCTTCGGCGGCGGCCCGGCCAGGTCCTTGGCGGTGTAGGCGTCGCGCGACAGCGACCCGCAGGCGGTCAGGGTCAGGGCGGCCATGACGACCAGCAGGAGGCGGACAGGACGCATCGGGCTCATGAGGCTCATCGGGGAGGGCTGAACGCTCGCTGCCGCGAACCCTGCTGCGCCTCAGGATGGCGCGCAAGAAAAATGGGCCGGCGCCGAGGCGCCGACCCATCGATCTTTCGAACCTTGGAGGCGATTAGGCCTGCAGGTTGCCCGCGGCCATCTTGCCGCTGCGGCGGTCCTGTTCCAGGTCGTAGGTGATCTTTTGGCCTTCATCCAGGCCGCGCAGACCGGCGCGCTCAACGGCCGAGATGTGCACGAAGACGTCGGCGCCGCCGTCGTCCGGTTGAATGAAGCCGAAGCCCTTGGTGCCGTTGAACCATTTCACGGTGCCGGTAGCCATAGTCGTAGTCCTTGCAGTCAATATTCGTCGGCGGAATCGTTCCGCACGGCGATCAAATTTCGTTGGGGGTCGGTAGGCGCGTCCGGCGCTCTCGTGAAGAGAGCATGGAAAAGCAGGCCGAACGGCAGCGAATTCGATAAATCCACAATGGGCTGTCGAGGCGACGGGAGCAAGTGAAATCGCGAATCGACTTGGTCGAGGATTAGTTTTGGACCCCAGGCGGCGCTTCGAACGTTAAGCAATTTCTCTCGCGCTCTTGCGGGAATTGCTGAGTTTCAAGGACTGCACCATGACCCTGATCGAGCGGATTCCTCTGCTGGACGACCGTGAGCTGCTCACGCTTCTGGCCAACGCCCGCCGTCTGGACGTCGTGGGCACCCCAGCCCAGCGGACCGCCGCGGCGGAAGTCCTGCCCGTGCTCGAGCTGGAGGCCTCCAAGCGCCGCCAAGTCAATCTGGAGGCCGCCACCCGCAAGCGCGGCGCCTTGGCCGCCGCCAAGCGCAAAGCCGCCGCCGCGGCAGCAGCCGCGAAGGCAGCCTGAAATCGCTTAACGCCGCCGCGAAGACGTCTTGCTTCCGTCGAAGTTGAGAGTCACTCTCAACTTCGACGGAGCGCTTCGGAGGCGATCATGGTGTTTCTGACGGCGGGCGCCGGCTGGCTGGCCCTGATGATGCGGGCGGAACGGACCCGGGCGGGTCTGGACCTCATCGACACCGAATGGCTGCTGGAGCCTGAGGCGGCCGAGGACGAGGAAGCCCCACTTCTCGCCGCCGAGTAGGACCAGACGATCAGGCGGCGTGCGCCGGTCGGTATTGCGCCGCGTCCGAGACGTATTCCGCATGCCCGTATCGCGCCAGCAGGCGGCGGACCCGGCGCACCAGCACCGCCTCCGAGAGCTCGCGCAGGCCCGGCGCGCGGCGGGCGGCGCGGAAGGCCGTCATCTCGGCCACCACCCCCAGCGCCACGGCGGCGAAGACCAGCCGGTCGGCCGGCGTGACCTCCACCCCCATCCGCGCCGCCGCCGCCCGGTCGCCCTTCATGAAGTGCTTGAGGAAGAACACCTTGGCGAAACGGCGCTCGATGCGGTCGTGCAGCCGGTTGGCCGGCGAGCGGTCGGGCGGCAGGTAGGCGGCCATGGTGGCGCGGATCAACGCCCCGCAGGTGGCGTCGTCGAAGCCCTGGCGCAGGGTCGAATTGCGCGCCGTCATGGCCCGCACGATCCCCTCGGGCGTGTCGGCCAGCAGGTCCTCGGGCAGGCCCAGCAGGAAGCAGCGATAGCGCGCCAGCTCCACTCGGGCCCGCTCTTCCCGCGTGAACCGGCGGCGGCCCTTGGCGATGATCTCGAACGACATCAGGAAGATCGGGATCAGCCCGGCCGGCATCTGGTCGACCTGCGGGATCGGCACGCCGTAGACCCCGACGTCCCAGCGTCCCGAGCGCAGGGCGTTGAAGCGCACCATCGAGTGCATCAGCC
>JAGIBE010000034.1:5952-8454 GCA_017744495.1 Caulobacter sp.
CAGCCGCACCATGGCCGCGGCCTTGAAGCCCGCTCCATGCCGCTCCAGCGCTCCGGGCAGGACGGTGGTGGCGAAGAAGGTGGCCGTCTCGTTGACCCGCCGGGCGGCGCTGTCGTTGCTGAGCGTGCCGGTCAGGGCCATCGGCAGGGCCGAGTACTTGTTCAGGAAGGTGGCGATGAACGCCCCGCGCACCGCGAACGGGGCCAGGTGGGCGGTGGCGTTGAGGTCCAGCCGCGCGCCCTCGCGGACCATATCCATGTCGACCCAGTCGGGCGTGGCCTCCATGGCGGCGATGAAGGCGTGGAGCTCCGGCGGCGCTTCGGGCACGGCCGCGATCCCCTGGTCGCACGCGCGGGTCAACATGTCGATCAGCCGGCGGAAGCCGAACTGGGGGATCAGGGCCGCGTAAGCGTCGGCCACCACGTCGCCCAGCAGGGTGTAGGCGTGGACGCGGTCCAGGTCCTCCTGGGCGACCTCGACTCCCGAGGGCTTGCGGTCGCGGACCACGGCCAGGGAGGCGTCCCAGGTGAAGCGCTCGGGCGTGGTGTCGAAGTCGACGTTTCCGTAGAGCGCCGGCAGCAGCGTCTTCTGCGACGCCACCTTGGCGCGGACCTGGTCGATGGAGAGGCTCATCGGCGCTCCTGTTGCGGATCCTGTTCTCGCCGATCAGGTTATGTAAGCATTGCTCACATTCCTACTCGCCTTCCGACTTCGCGGGGAGGCGCGGTCGAGGGTTCGGCAAGTGGCTGAAAGACAACGCAGAACGCCGCGCCAGGCGCGGGCCGAGGCCAAGATCGAGGCGATCCTGGACGCGGCCTTTCAACTTCTCGAGGCCGACGGCGTCGACAAATTGACCACCAACCACGTCGCCGAACGGGCGGGGGTCAGCATCGGCACGCTCTACCAGTATTTCGGCGGCAAGCAGGACGTGCTGGCGGCCCTGGCCCAGCGCCGGGCGGCGGCGGTGCGCGACGCCATCGCCCAGACGGTGATCGAGCGTCCCGACCTCGGCAGTGTGCGGACCATCGTGCGGGCCCTGATGAACGGCGTCGAGGGCTCGCCCGCCACGCGCCAGGTGCTGCTGGACGCCCTGTTCCGCCAGAACGAGGACGGCATGCTGCTTCACCACCACCAGGCCTTCCTGGCGGCCATCGCCGGCAAGGCGCGGCTGGAGGTCGAGCTGACGCCGGAAACCGCCTTCGTCCTGACCCACGCGGTGATCGGCCTGCTGCGCGCGGCGGCCGCCGAGCCGGGCCTGGAGCTGGACCCGGCCGCGCTGGAGGACGAGCTGGTGCGGCTGATGGAGGCTTATATCGCGGCGCTGGCCGGGCGGCGCAGGACCTAGACCAGCGCCCTAAACGAGCGCCTTGCGCGCGGCTTCCCAGTATTGGGCGCCGGTGATCAGGGTCACCGCGGCGGCCAGCCACAGCAGGGCGTGGATCGCATAGGTGGCCGGGGTGACCACCGACGGGTCGGCCGGCAGGTGGAAGGCGGCCCACGAGGCCAGGATCATCTCGGCGCCGATGGCCACCAGCTGCAGGGTGGTCTTCCACTTGGCCAGCAGGGTGACGGGCAGCTTGACGCCCTTGCCGGCCCCGACCTCGCGCAGGGCGCTGACGGCGAATTCGCGGAACAGGATCAGGCCCGACGGCAGGATCACCAACGGATTGGGGCCCAGGGCCATCAGACCCAGCAGAGCGCCGCAGACCAGGATCTTGTCGCCGATCGGGTCGAGGATCGCGCCCCAGATGCTGACCGCATCGAGTTTGCGGGCCAGCCAGCCGTCGAAGAAGTCGGTCACCGCCGCCACCACGAACGCCCCGAACGCCCAGCGCTGCAGCGACATCTGCTGGCCCACGCTGAGCTGGTCGCTCAGCCACGGCACGCCGCCGGCCGCTGCGGCGAGGGCCACGAACATGAACAGGGCGATGACCAGGCGCGCGGAAGTCAGGATGTTAGGCAGGGCTTTCATGGCGGAGGTTCTAACGCATGAAAGCGGGGAACGGCTATGGGGGCGAATTGCCGAGGGCAACGCCCGGAAGCAAGGCAAAAGCCGGAGTCACGAAATTTCTTTCATACAAACCGCCGCTCAAAACGTCGGTCGAACCTAAATAGAAGGAGGCCGTGCAAACCCATCACTGCGACCTCATCCATCTTACGAAAGGAGGTTGCATATGGAGCGAAAGCGATACTGGCGGATCACCGTGTTGAGTGATCGAGCCGACGACGCCGAAATCGTCCACCGAGAACGGTTCTACGGCTCCCGATCAGAGGTTGTTCGACGAGCCTGCGTCGTCATGGGACCCGATCCTAGGGCGCACGTAGACCCGATCTGATAGGGGCGGCGATCAGGATGGGCTGATCGCCGTTGCGGCGCGGAAGTAGGGCGGAACGCCATGCCGCTAAACAGCGGCTACCTGGGTGAAGCTAGTCGCTCAGCGTCTCGAAATTTATGAAACGGGGTCGATTTTCCTCCGCATCCAGTTGACGCCGCGCCCGCCG
>JAGIBE010000035.1 GCA_017744495.1 Caulobacter sp.
AGCGTGCTGTGATGGTCGAGACGTATCTGGCGCTGACGCAGGAAAACAAGATCGACACCTCTGAACGAGTGCTTGTCCTCGGTTCCCTCTTCAGAGCCTCGTCAGATGGATTGGTGAAGGACGACGGCGCGCCAGACGTCGGCGGACTGGCGGCCATGTTGTCAAAGGCGGGCGCTGGGCCCGCTCCCGGGAGGTAGGTGAAAGAAGGACTTCCTCCCCTACTCCCCCGCCTCCACATCCCCCGGCGCCTCATACGCCGCCATCATCGCCATGTTCAGGATCTTCGACACCGACGCCGACAGCGGCGCGATCTGCACTTGGCGGCTCAGCCCCAGCAGCACCGGCCCGATCACCGTCGCCCCGCCCAGGCTCTGCACCAGCTTCGTCGCGATCGAGGCCGAGTGGATAGCCGGCATGATCAGGATGTTGGCGCTGTCGGTCAGGCGCATGAACGGGTAGTTGGCGCGCTTTTCCGGGTCCAGGGCCAGTTCGGGCGGCATTTCCCCCTCGTATTCGAAGTCGACGTTCATCTCGTCGAGCATGGCCACGGCCTCGCGCACCTTGTCGGAGCGCTCGCCCATCGGGTTGCCGAAGGTGGAATAGCTCATGAAGGCCACGCGCGGCTTGAAGCCCAGGCGCTTGACGGCGCGGGCGGCCTCGCAGGCGATCTCGACCAGCTCGTCGCTGTCGGGCAGTTCGGTGACGTTGGTGTCGGCCACGAAGACCGTGCGGCCCTTGGCCAGGACCACCGACATGCCCATGATCCGCCCGCCCGGGGCCGGGTCGATCACGCGCAGGACCTCCTCCAGCGCCTGGTCGAAGCTGCGGGTGACGCCGGTGACCATGCCGTCGGCCTCGCCCAGGGTGACCATCGAGGCGGCGAAGCTGTTGCGGTCCTGGTTGATCAGCCGCTGGACGTCGCGCTTCAGGTAGCCCTGGCGCTGCAGACGGGCGTAGAGGGCGTCCACATAGTCGGGATTGCGGTCGCTGAGCCGGGCGTTGACGATCTCCAGGTCGACGGTGTCGGGGTCGAGGCCCACCACGCGCATGTTCTCATGCACCAGGTTCTCGCGGCCGCACAGGATGGCCTTGCCGAAGCCGCCGGTCTGGAAGGCGTAGGCGGCGCGGATCACCGACGGGTCCTCGCCTTCCGCGAAGACGATGCGCTTGGGATTGGCCAGGACGGCGCCCGAGATCTTCTGCAGGAAGCCGGCGGTGGGGTCCAGGCGCTGGGCTAGGCTGGCGCGATAGGCGTCCATGTCGGCGATCGGCTTGCGGGCCACGCCGGTGTCCATGGCCGCCTGGGCCACGAACGGCGGCACGTACCAGATCAGACGCGGGTCGAAGGCCGAGGGGATGATGTAGTCGGGGCCGAACTTCAGCTGGCGACCGTGATAGGCGGCGGCCACCTCGTCGGGCACGTCCTCGCGGGCCAGCATGGCCAGGGCGTTGGCGCAGGCGATCTTCATCTCGTGATTGACCCGCCGGGCCCGGACGTCCAGGGCGCCGCGGAAGATGTAGGGGAAGCCCAGGACGTTGTTGACCTGGTTGGGATAGTCGCTTCGGCCGGTGCCCATGATCGCGTCGGGGCGGATGGCGTGGACTTCTTCCGGGGTGATCTCGGGATCGGGATTGGCCATGGCGAAGATGACCGGGTTCGGCGCCATGCTGGCGATCATCTCGGGCGTGAAGGCGCCCTTGGCGCTGAGGCCCAGCAGCACGTCGGCGCCCTTGACCGCCTCGGCCAGGGTGCGCAGCGGGGTGTCGACCGCGTGGGCGCTCTTCCACTGGTTCATGCCCTCGGTGCGGCCCCGGTAGAGCACGCCCTTGCTGTCGGCGGCGATCACGTTCTCGGGCTTGACGCCCATGGCCTTGATCAGCTCCAGCGAGGCGATGCCCGCCGCGCCGGGGCCGTTCAGGACCACCTTCACGTCCTCGATCTTCTTGCCGGTGATGTGGCAAGCGTTGATCAGGCCGGCGGCGCAGATGATCGCCGTGCCGTGCTGGTCGTCGTGGAACACCGGGATGTCGAGCAGCTCCTGCAGCTCGGTCTCGATGCGGAAGCACTCGGGGCTCTTGATGTCCTCCAGATTGATGCCGCCGAAGGTGACGCCGATGTTCTTGACCACCGTGATGATCTCGTCGGCGTCCTTGGTGGTCACCTCGATGTCGATGGAGTCGACGTCGCCGAAGCGCTTGAAGAGCACGGACTTGCCCTCCATCACCGGCTTGGAGGCCAGGGCGCCCAGGTCGCCGAGGCCCAGGATCGCGGTGCCGTTGGAGATCACGGCCACCAGATTGCCCTTGGAGGTGTAGTCGTAGGCGGCGTCCGGGTCCTTGGCGATGGCGTGGACCGGCACGGCGACGCCGGGCGAGTAGGCCAGACTCAGGTCGCGCTGGGTGGCCATCGGCTTGGTGGCGACGACGCCGATCTTCCCGGGGGTCGGATAGCGGTGGAAGTTCAGCGCTTCCTCGTCGGTGAAGGTCTTCTTTTCCGCGTCGCTCATGCGGCGTCCCCCTGTCCTACTGTCCTGCCAAGTCACACGATGCTGGACGGGCCGAACGATGCGACACGTCCTTATGGAGGACGCACCGTAGCGACCGGGCGGGGTCGTCACAACCTTGCTCGGCGTAAGTTTTTGGCCGCAAACGCTTGTTCTGCTTGGATTTAACGTTGTCCAACGTTGTCATTGAGAGTGACTCTGGCTTGACCTGAGGGGGCGTGTCGGGAGACTACCGCCCGCGTCGACCCCGGGAGATCGCCTTGAGCCAGAACGACTTAGCTCCGCAAAAAGGTACCGTTACCATTGCGCTCGCCGGCGCTCTCGGGCGGATGGGCCAGGCCCTGGCCAAGACCCTGGCCGGCCGTTCCGACGCCGTCGTTTTTTCTCGCTTCGACCGTCCCGGCGCGACGGGTGAGGGTCTCTCGGAGCGCGACGAGGCCCTGAAGGGCGCGGACGTCGCCATCGACTTCACGATTCCGGAGGCCTCGGTCGCCCTGGCCGAGTATGCGGCGGCCCACGGCGGTCCGGCCCTGGTCATCGGCTCGACCGGCTTCACCGACGAGCAGAACGCCCGCATCGCCCAGGCGGCGACCAAGATCGCCATCGTCAAGTCGGGCAACTATTCGCTGGGCGTGAACATGCTGATGGGCCTGGTGCGCCAGACCGCCGCCGCCCTGCCCGCCGCCGACTGGGACGTCGAGGTCCATGAGGCCCATCACAAGCGCAAGATCGACGCGCCTTCGGGCACGGCCCTGATGCTGGGTCAGGCGGCCGCCGACGGGCGCGGCGTGGGCCTGGGCCAGGTGGCCGATCGCGGCCGCGACGGCATGACGGGTCCGCGCAAGGAGGGGGCCATCGGCTTCTCCGTGGTGCGCGGCGGCGGGATCATCGGCGAGCACAGCGTGATCTTCGCCGGCGAGGAGGAGATCCTGACCCTGTCGCACTCGGCCACCGACCGGGGCCTGTTCGCGCGGGGCGCCGTGGCGGCCGCCGTGTGGGTCAAGGGCAAGCCGCCGGGCCTCTACGACATGCAAGACGTGCTGGGCTTTGCAAAGTAAGGCCTAACAATCGCCGCAGCTTGCGGCATTGTGCGCGCTGATGTCCGAGACCCCTACGTCGGAAACCAAAGCCGAGGCTCCGCCCGCGCCCGCCCGGTCCCGCCGGGCGGCGCTGGTCGACGCCGGGCTGGAGGCTATGAGCCTGGCCGCTCTGGCCTTCATCGCCGTGGGCTTCTCCGTCTATGCCGGCCGCCGCGAGATCAGCCGCGAACTGGCCCTGGCCTGGCTGAACGACCGGGGCATCGAGGCGACGCTGGATCTCGACGATCTGGACGCCACGGGCTTCGCGGGTTCGATCCGCCTGGGCCCGAAGAACGCGCCGGTGTTCTCGGCCGAGCGGATCGAGGTGGCCTACGACCTGGCTTCCCCCTGGACCGGCGGCAAGTTCGCGCTGAACACCCGGGCCGTCCGGCTGGTGCGGCCCCGCGTCAACGCCCGGCTGGACCAGAACGGCCTCAACTTCGGGACCCTGCAGCCGCTGATCGATGAGGCGCTGAAGTCGCCGGCCCAGCCGGAGACGCCCGGTCCGGCCATCCTGATCGAGGACGCCCGGGTGCTGCTGCGCACCCCCGGCGGCCCGGCCCGCCTGACCGGCGACGCCAGCCTGGACGATGGCCGCCTGCTGCGCTTCGACGGCCGGCTGGGCCCGATGCGCTACGCGACCTCCGACCTGTCGTTTGACACCGAGGGGGCGGTGCTGAAGGCCCGCAAGCGCGGCGACCGGCTGACCCTCGACGTCCAGATGGGCCTGAAGAGCCTCAGCGCCGGCCAGCTGGACCTGACCGAGGCGCAAGGGACCCTGCAAGCCGACCTGACCTATCCGGACCTCAAGGCGCTTTCGATGGTCGGTCCGGCCGAGGCGCGGCTGGCCCTGACGGCGCGCGGCGCCGAGGTCGAGGCCGCCAGCCTGGGCGGGCTGGAGGCCAATCTGGCGGTGGCGGGCCTGCTGAGCGGCGACCTCAAGCACGGCGGCTTCACCGGAAAGACCACCCTGCATGCCCGGGGCGAACGGCTGACGGCCCAGAGCTTCGACACTCGCGACATCGGCGCGGACCTGGACCTGTCGAACCTGGCCCTGACCTATGACGACAAGGGCGTGCGCGGCTCGGCCCGCACGCGGCTGGCGGCCAACGCCGACCGGGCCGTGGCCGGGCCGGCGGCCCTGTCGCGCACTGGGCTGGAGGTCCAGTCGTCCAGCCTGACCCTGGTGTCGGACAAGACGCGCAGCTCGATCAGCGGCCCGCTGGTCGTGGCCCTGGGCGGCGGGCGCGTGGCGGCGGGCGGCGTGGTGCTGTCCAGCGTGGCGGCCGACGGCAAGGGCCGGTTCTCGGCCGGGACCGACGGGGTCGCCCTGGCCCTGGACGGCCGCGCCGACGCCGACGGGTCGATGAGCGGTCCCGACGCCCAGCGCGTGGCGGCCGCCCTGCCCAACCCCGCCTACGGCCAGGCCGCGGCCCGGGCCCTGTCGCGGTTCGAGCTCAGCGCCCCGGCCTTGAAGCTGGGGATCACGAACGGCCAGACGATCCTCTCCCTGCCCAGTCCCCTGTCCCTGACCGCCCCGAGCGGCGCCAAGGCGGTGCTGAGCGCGCCCGGCGGCCCGCTGATCGCGGCGGCGATGTCCTTGAACGGCACGGCCAAGGGCTCGGCCATGGCCGCCCTGGGCGGCGGCGGCTTGCCCGAGATCACGTTGAAGGCCCCGAACTGGCGCTCGGACGCTTCGGGCCTGACCAGTCCGGTGAGCGTGGCCGGGACCCTGGACGTGCCTCCGATCCAGGGCCTGAGCGGGACCCTGGCCGGACAGGCGCGACTGGCCGGCGGCGGGCTGACCGTGCGCCTCGACCGCTGCACGCCCCTGACCGCCAAGGCGATCCTGATGGGCGAGCCGCCGATCAGCGACGTGAAGTTCACCCTTTGCCCCGTGGCTCAGCCGCTGGTCGCCGCGACCGGCGGGGTGTGGCGCGCCTCGGGCCGGATCGAGGACGGCCAGGCCCTGGCCAACGTCGCCCAGGCGCGGATCCAGGGCGTGAAGGCCGACTTCGTCGCCGGCGGGCGCGGCTTCGACTTCGCCCAGGTCAAGGTCACCGGCGGCCGGGTGGTCGAGGCCTCGACCGAGGGCAAGCGCTTCGAGACCATCGGCATGACCGGCGCGGTCGACCTGGCGCGCGGCCAGTGGACGGGCAAGCTGGACGCCGCGACCCTGGACGGCCGTCCGCTGGGCTTCGTCACGCTTCGCCATGACGTCGCTTCCGGTCGGGGCCAGGCGGATATCGACGCCACGAAACTGGTCTTCGCCAAGGGCGGGCTGCAGCCGTTGGGCTTGACGCCCCTAGCCGCCATCGCCCGCGACGCCGAGGGCCCGGTCGTCTTTACCGGCCGGTTCAGCTGGGCGGGCGAGACGATGACCAGCGAAGGCCGGGTCTCGACTCCGGGCCTCGATTTCCGCAGCCCGCTGGGCCAGGTCCACAGGCTGAAGGGCGAGATCGTCTTCGACAGCCTGACGCCGCTGACCACGCCGCCCGGCCAGGGGCTGACCGTCGACAGCGTCGACGCCATCGTGCCGATCCAGTCGGCGCGGGCCAGCCTGGCGCTCGGGGCCGAGACCGTACGCTTGGAGGGCGCGACCTTCGAGGCCTCGAAGGGCAAGGTCACGGTCGAGCCGCTGGAGATGCGGCTGGACGGCAAGGGGACGATCAAGGGCGTGGTCGATATCGCGGGCCTTGACCTGGGCCAGCTGGTCGCCGGCTCGTCCCTGGCCGACAAGGTCAAGGTCGAGGCCACGATCGACGGCCGACTGCCGTTCGAGGCGGACGAAGCCGGCTTCCGGTTCGTCGACGGCAAGGTCTATGCGACCGGTCCCGGCCGCCTGTCGATCGCTCGCGAGGCCCTGACCGGCGTGCAGGCCGGGCAGGGGGGCGTTGATCCGAACGACCCGCTGACCGTCAAGAAGGACGCGCCGGTCAACGCCATCCAGGACTTCGCCTACCAAGCCATGGAGAACCTGAGGTTCGACACCCTGGAGGCCGGGGTCGGCAGCACTGACAAGGGGCGGCTGGGCGTCCTCTTCCACATCAAGGGCGAGCACGATCCGAAGGTGGCTGAAAAGGCCAAGATCGGGCTGATGGAGCTGCTCAACGGCAGCGCCTTCCAGCGCCGCATCCCCCTGCCCGCCAAGACCCCCGTCGACCTGACCCTGGACACGTCGCTGAACTTCGACGAGCTTCTGGCGGCCTGGAAGCGCGGCTGGCAGGAGAGCGCCCCGGAGGCCCCCGCTCCCGCCCCTGCCGCGCCGCCGGAAGCCAACCCGGACCAAGCGCCACGTTCAGATACGGTTCAGCGTTGAATCCGCAGATTTCCCCCGAACTGGAGACCCACGCCATGAAGCGCGCCCTGATCCTTCCCCTCCTCGCGGTGGGCGCCCTCGCGGCGTGCACCCCGACGGTGCGGGTCAAGGTCGATCCGATCAACATCTACGCCAAGCTGGACGCCGATGTGCGCGTGCGACTGGACAAGGAAGTCCAGACGCTGATCCAGCAGAACCCCAACCTGTTCTAAGAGAGGAACCGACATGATCCGCAAGACCATGACGATCCTGGCCGTGGCCGCCTCGATGGCCGCCGTGGCTGTCGCCGTTCCCGCCTTCGCCCAGTCCGCCGCGGCCAAGGCCGCCGTCGACGCCGGCAAGGCCGCGGGCGTGGTGGGCGAGCAGGCCGACGGCTTCCTGGGCATCGTCTCGGGCGGCGATGCGGCGACCCGCGCCGCCGTGGCCGAGATCAACGCCGGCCGCGCGGCGGTCTACAAGGACACCGCCGCCAAGACCGGCGTCACCGCCGAAGCCGCCGGCCAAGCCACCGCCAAGCAGCTCTACGCCCGCCTGGCGCCGGGGCAGTATTGGAAGCCGCTCGACGGCGGCTGGACGAAGAAGTAGGCGGCTATCCATCTAACGACCGTCATCCCGGGCACAAGGCCCGGGATGACGGTTGAAAGGTGCGGGGCGAAAAGTCTTACATCTTGAACCGGCTCCCTTCCATCGCCACCTAATTGTCACGTCGTCGGGTGCGATGCCGCTGTTGGGTCGCGGCCGGCGAACGAAGTCGCTTGAGCGAGGACTTCGCGATGACCCGGACGATTCTGTTCGACAGCCCCTTTCTGCTGGGCTTCGAGCATACCAGAGATCTGATCGAGCGCGCGGCCAAGGCCGCCGCCGAAAGCTATCCGCCCTACAATGTCGAGCAGGCGGACGACGGGGGGGTGCGCATCACCCTGGCGGTCGCCGGCTTCTCGCCCGACCAGCTGCAGGTGACCGTCGAAGGCGGCCAGCTGGTGGTGGCCGGGCGGCGCGAGACCGAGGGCAAGCCGGAAGCCGACAAGGCCTATCTGCATCGCGGCATCGCCGCGCGCGGCTTCCTTAGGACCTTCGTCCTGGCCGAGGGCATGGAAGTCACGGCCGCCACGCTCGAGCACGGCCTGCTGCACGTGGATCTGGCCCGTCCGGAGCCCGAACGCCTGGTCCGTCGCATCCCGATCCGCTCGGTCGGCTGACCCAGGGCCCTTCCGGCCAAGCTCTTCCTATCATCTTCCCCACGGTCGCGGTCTGAACCGAGACGCGACACGGGGCGTTCCCTTTCCGAAGGAGGTGGTCTTATGACACCGAACCCCGCTACCCCGTTCTTCTCCGTCGAGGCCTTCGCGGCCCTGGGCGCTCCCGACCTGGTCTATGTG
>JAGIBE010000036.1 GCA_017744495.1 Caulobacter sp.
GGATCACGGCGGTGACGATGTCGAGCGTGCGGCTCACGCCCCCAACCGCTCCGCCGCCCAGGGCGCGAAATAGGTGATGATCCCGGCCGCGCCGGCCCGCTTGAAGGCGGTCAGGCTCTCCATCACGGCGCGGTCGTGATCGATCCAGCCGTTCTGGGCGGCCGCCTTGATCATCGCGTACTCGCCCGACACCTGGAAGGCGTAGGTGGGCATGCGGAATTCGTCGACCAGGCGGCGCAGGATGTCGAGATAGGGCATGCCCGGCTTGACCATGACCATGTCGGCGCCCTCGGCGATGTCGAGGGCCACCTCGCGGAGGGCCTCCTCGGTGTTGGCCGGGTCCATCTGATAGGTCTTCTTGTCGCCCTGGCCCGCGCTGAGTTTGGCCGAGCCGATGGCGTCGCGGTACGGGCCGTAGAAGGCCGAGGCGTACTTGGCCGCGTAGGACATGATCATGGTGTCCTGGAAGTTCGCGCCTTCCAGGGCCGCGCGCAGCCTGCCGATACGGCCGTCCATCATGTCGGAGGGGGCCAGGATGTCGGCGCCGGCTTCGGCCTGCATCAGGCCCTGTTCGATCAGGCGCTCGATGGTCGGGTCGTTGAGGATCCTGCCGCCCTCGACCACGCCGTCATGGCCGTGGTCGGTGAACGGGTCCAGGGCCACGTCGCACATGATGCCGACCTCGGGGGCGGCGTCCTTCATGGCTTTCACGGCGCGGGGGATCACGCCGTCCGGGTCCGAGGCGATCGAACCGGAGGCGTCCTTCCGCGAGCCGTCGATGTGCGGGAAGATGGCGATGGCGGGGATGCCCAGGTCCCGAGCCCGGACGGCGGCCTTGGCCGCTTCCTTGACGCTCAGGCGCTCGACGCCCGGCATCGAGGCGACGGGGACGGTGCCCTCGCCCTCGTGCACCACCATCGACCAGATCAGGTCTGACGGCTCCAGCGTGGTCTCGCGGACCAGGCGACGGGTCCAGTCGGCCTGGCGCAAACGGCGCAGGCGGGTGGCGGGGTAGGGGGCGAGCGGGGGCGTGGTCATACCCCCGGTTTCGCGCGTGCGGCCCCGAGAGGCAAGGCGGTTGGTTGCTTAAGGGGCCGGGTTACGAGACCGCCTTACGGGGCGTAGCTGGCCGGGCCGTCGTTCTTGGCGGTGACCGCGTCGATCCGATGCCAGGTCTGGGCCTTGCAGATCAGGCCGCCCAGGACGCAGCCCTTGGCCTTCATGGTGCGGGCGTCGATGAACTCGGCGGTGCCGGTCAGGGTGACCTTCAGGGTCGGCACATAGACCTTGCCGCGCATGTTGCCTCGGCCAGTGGGCTCGAAGTCGCGCAGCAGCTGCTGGCCGACCAGGGTGTCCAGGCCGCTCTTGCGGGCGTCGGCTTCGGCTTTCGGGCTGGCATAGACCACCGTGCCGCAGGTGCTGGACCCGCAGCTCTTGATCGCGACGCGCACGTTGTCCTTAGGGCCCGTCCAGACACCCAGGTCCGCGGCTTGAACCGACGACACGCTGACAAGCGCCGCGAGCGCGGCGAAAACGGCAGTGAACTTACGCATGACAGAAAAACGTCGCCTCCGATAATCGCGATTTATACGGAGGACGTTCGGGTTCAAGGGCGGTGCGACATTTGGGTCGCGCTTTTCCCGTCCTGCGTCATTCAAAGTCACTGAGTGAGATATGATTGACACAGTCGCCCGAGCGCGGCACGTCAGCGGCCAAGAAGGCGAGGGGATCACTCTGCCTCGCTTGGGAGGATTTCGCGCATGGATTTCGCGCTCAACGACGATCAACGCGCTATTCAGGATATGGCGTCGGGCTTCGCGGCGGAACGCCTTGCCCCACACTCGGCCGAATGGGACGAGAAGAAGCACTTTCCAGTCGACGTGCTGCGCGAGGCGGCGGGCCTGGGCTTCGCCGGCATCTATGTCCAGGACGACGTCGGCGGCAGCGGCCTGTCGCGTCTCGACGCTTCGATCATCTTCGAGGCCCTGAGCTACGGCGACGTACCCACGGCGGCGTATCTGACGATCCACAACATGGCCTCGTGGATGATCGACCGGTTCGGCTCGGACGACCTGCGCCGGCGCTACCTGCCGCGCCTGACGACCATGGAGCTGATCGCCAGCTACTGCCTGACCGAGCCGGGCTCGGGCTCGGACGCGGCCAACATACGCACGACCGCGCGGCTGGACGGCGAGCACTATGTGCTGAACGGCGGCAAGGCCTTCATCTCGGGCGGCGGGGTCTCGGACGTCTATGTCGTCATGGCCCGCACGGGCGGCGACGGCGCCAAGGGCGTCTCGGCCTTCGTGGTCGAGAAGGGAACGCCGGGGCTCAGCTTCGGGGCCAACGAACGCAAGATGGGCTGGAACGCCCAGCCGACCGCCCAGGTGAACTTCGACGACTGCCGCGTGCCGGTCGCCAATCGCATCGGCCAGGAGGGCGAAGGCTTCCGCTTCGCCATGATGGGCCTGGACGGCGGGCGGCTGAACATCGCCTCGTGCTCGCTGGGCGGCGCGCAGTTCGCCCTCGACACCGCCAAGGCCTATCTCGAGACGCGCAAGCAGTTCGGCAAGCCGCTGAAGGATTTCCAGGCCCTGCAGTTCAAGCTGGCCGACATGGCCACCGAGCTGGAGGCCGCCCGCCTGATGGTGCGCCGCGCCGCCCACGCGCTGGACAACCGCGACCCGCAGGCCACCAAGCTGTGCGCCATGGCCAAGCGCTTCGCCACCGACGCCGGCTTCCAGGTCGCCAACGACGCCTTGCAGTTGCACGGTGGCTACGGCTACCTGCAGGACTATCCGCTGGAGCGCATCGTCCGCGATCTGCGGGTGCACCAGATCTTGGAAGGGACCAACGAGATCATGCGGGTGATCATAGCGCGCGAGATGTTCCGGCAGTGAGCGAGGCCAAGGCTCCCCTCCCGCCGGGCGTCGCTTGCGAGCGGGCGTACCGGGTGCTGGTCCAAGGAGAGCCGAAGCCCCTGCTATGCCGATGGTTCGTTCCTGAGATTCACCCCAAGGGGCACTGGATGTGCCACGCCGAGATCATCTGGCCCGATGGTCCCGTGGAGAAACGGGGCGCCGCCGGCATCGATTCCGTCCAGGCCCTGCAACTCGCCTTCGGGATCGTGGGTGTTGAGCTTCTGACCAGCGACAAACCCGTCTATTTCGTCGAGCGTGACGACGATCTGGGCCTGCCTGTCCTGGGCAGCTTCGTTGACAAGGTCGCCGAGCGGAAAGCGCGTTACGAGGGCAAATGATCTATCTCTGCCGCCACGGCCAGACGTTTCACAATCGCGAAGGCCGCATGCAGGGCCAGACCGAGTCCGACCTGACGCCGCTGGGCCGCGCCCAGGCCGCGGCGATGGGCGAACTGCTGGCCTCGCTGATCGAGCGGCCGGCCGACTGGCGCATCGTCGCGAGCCCCTTGCGCCGGGCGCGCCACACCGCCGAGGCGATCTCCGCGCGGCTCGGCTTGACTGTGGAGTTCGAAGATCGGCTGATGGAGGTCAGCGTCGGCGATTGGGCGGGCCGCCTGCGCGACGAGGTCAAGGCCGAGAACCCGGCCCTGCTGTCCGATCCCGAATGGGCCTTCAGGTCGCCGGGCGGCGAGACCTATGACGACATCATGAGCCGGGTCTCCGGCTGGCTGGCCGAGCAGGAGCCCGAGCCCGACCGCAGGCTGATCGTGGTCAGCCACGGCATCGCGGGCTGGATGCTGCGCGGCGCCTATGTCGGCCTGCCGCGCGAAGAGGTGGTGGCCCTGGACACCCCGCAGAACGCCATCTTCCGCCTGAGCGGCGGCGCGATCGAACGCCTGGCCTGCGACCCCGTCGCCGAGCCCGCCTAACGCCTACGGATCATCATGAACGACCAGCCCGAAGTCCTTGTCCGTGTTGAGAAAAACGTCGGGCGCATCACGCTGAACCGGCCGCAGGCGCTGCACGCCCTGACGCAAAACATGTGCGAACTGATGATCGCCGCCCTGCTGGACTGGCGGGACGATCCGGAAGTCTACATGGTCATCATCGACCATACGGGCGAGCGCGGCTTCTGCGCCGGCGGCGATATCCGGATGCTGGCCCACAGCGGCGCGGGCGACGGCGTCGAGGCGCGCGCCTTCTTTCATACCGAGTACCAGCTGAACCACTTGCTGTTCACCTACGACACCCCGGTGGTGGCGGTCATGGACGGGGTGGTGATGGGCGGCGGGGTCGGGATCTCGATGCCGGCCCACTTCCGCATCGCCACCGAGCGCACGACCTTCGCCATGCCCGAGACCGGCATCGGCCTGTTCCCCGACGTCGGCGGCGGCTGGTATCTGCCGCGCCTGCCGGGCAAGGCGGGGTTGTGGCTGGCCCTGACCGGAGCGCGGATCAAGGGCGCGGACTGCCTGCGCCTGGGCATCGCCACCCACTTCGTGGAGTTCGGCGCGGTCGAGGGCTTGAAGAAGGCCATCATCGCCGACCCGCGCCGGATCGAAGAGACGCTGCGAAAGTACCGCGCCGACGCCGGGAAGGCGCCGCTGGTCAGCTTCGAGCAGGACCTGAACCGACTGTTCGTCGGCGACAGCGTCGAGCGAATCTTCGAGTTCCTGGAGGCCGACAGCAGCGACTGGGGCAAGGCTCAGCTGGCCGTGATGAAGACCAAATCGCCCCAGACCCTGAAGGTGGCCTTCCGTCAGCTGGAGGCCGGGGCCGCGATGACCGACTTCGCCGACAACATGGCCATGGAGTACCGCATCGGCTCGCGCGTCGTGCGGCGGCATGACTTCATCGAGGGTGTCCGCGCCGTGATCATCGACAAGGACAATGCGCCCCGCTGGGACCCGGCCACGCTTGAAGACGTCACGGACGCCATGTTGGATGATATTTTCGCCCCCTTGCCCAGCGATGAGGAGTGGTCGCCGCTGACGTAGCGTGAATGCTGCGCTAGCTTGAGGGCAACGAGAAGAACGTCGTCGGAAGGAATACCCATGCGTAAGCCGCTACTCAGCCTCGTCGCCGTGCTCGCCCTGGCGGGCTGCGCCACGACCCCCATGGGTCCCGCCGCGCCGCCGCCGCCTCCGCCGGCCGATGCCCCGGTCGCGGTCCCGGCCAATATCGCCGCGGCCCTGTCCGATCCGAACCGTCCCGCCGCCGACATGGTGCGTGACGAGAACCGCCTGCCGGGCCAGACCCTGTCGTTCGCCGGCGTCAAGCCAGGCGCCAAGGTGGCCGACCTAATCCCGGGCAGCGGCTATTTCACCCGTATTTTCTCCAAGGCCGTGGGCCCCAAGGGCCACGTCTACGCCTATGTGCCCGACGAGCTGACCAAGCTGGCCAAGCGCGAGCCGGCCGTGAAGGCCATCGCCGCCGATCCGGCCTACAAGAACGTGTCGGTGATCCTGAACACGTTGCCCAACTTCGCCACGCCGGAGAAGCTGGACCTGGTGTTCACGGCCCAGAACTACCACGACATGCACGACAAGTTCATGGGCCCGGCCGACCTGTCGGTGGTCAACCGCCAGGTGTTCAAGGCCCTGAAGCCGGGTGGCGTCTATCTGGTCCTGGACCACTCGGCCGAGCCCGGTTCGGGCCTGCGCGACACCGAGACCCTGCACCGCATCGACGCGGCGACGGTCAAGCAGGAGGTCACCGCCGCCGGCTTCATCTTCGAGGGCGAAAGCCGCGTCCTGCGCGACCCGTCCGACACCCGAAAGCTGAGCGTCTTCGACCCGTCGATCCGCGGCAAGACCGACCAGTTCATCTACAAGTTCCGCAAGCCGGCCGGGGCGCGGTAACGCGGTCTGGTTCCACCACAGTTCAACGATAAGAGCCGCGCCCATGAGGCGCGGTTCGCATTTGCAGGGAGTAACCGGATGACCCGCATCGCCTTCATCGGCCTGGGCAACATGGGCGGCGGCATGGCCGCCAATCAGGCGAAGGCCCAGCACCATGTCAGCGCCTTCGATCTGTCGGCTGCGGCGCTGGAGAAGGCGGTGGCGGCCGGTTGCCATGCGGCGGGTTCGGTGGCCGAGGCGGTCAGGGACGTGGAGGTAGTGATCACCATGCTGCCCGCCGGTCCGCACGTGCGCTCCGTCTACGGCGAGCAGGTGCTGGCCCATGCGCCGAAATCGGCCCTGCTGATCGACTGCTCCACCATCGACGTCGACAGCGCCCGGGCCGTGGCCGGGCAGGCGAGGGCGGCGGGCTTCCGCTTCGCCGACGCGCCGGTCTCAGGCGGGATCATGGCCGCCGAGGCCGGGACCCTGGCCTTCATGGTCGGCTGCGACGCGGCCGACTTTCCCGACGTCGAAGCCGCCCTGGCGCCGATGTCGCGCGTGACGATCCACGCCGGCGACCATGGGGCGGGGCAGGCGGCCAAGATCTGCAACAACATGCTGCTGGGGATCTCGATGCTGGGGACCTGCGAGGCCTTCGCCCTGGCCGAGAAGCTGGGCCTGGCCGCCGACCGGTTCTTCGAGATCGCCAGCAAGTCGTCCGGGCAGTGCTGGTCCGTCTCGACCTACTGCCCCGTGCCGGGCGTGGGCCCCGCGACCCCGGCCGATCGCGGCTACGAGGGCGGATTCGCCACGGCCATGATGCTCAAGGACCTGAAGCTGGCCCAGGACGCCGCCGCTAAGGCCGGCGCCTCCACTCCGATGGGCGCTCAGGCCGAGGCCCTGTACGCCCTGTTCGATGGCAACGGATTCGGCGGCAAGGACTTCTCGGCCGTGCTGCAGATGTTGCGCGGAAAAATCGCCGAGCTTCATTGACGCGGCGCCAAGGAGATCTCTCGCTGAGCGGGCCGCTGTCCGTTCGCGAAGGCGACGCGGCGATTGGCGTCATTCCTATTGGCCGCCCTCGAGGAGGCAATATCTATCGGTAGGTATACGCCCTTATGTGGACAGGGCGCGCCGCTGGTGCGAAAAGCCGAGCCTTGAGTAGGGACCGAGCGGACTCGTCGCAGTCCGTCGGATGAGAAGACCATGGACTACAAAGCCGCGTTCCAGAGCGCCGTCGATCAGATCCGCGACGAGGGCCGCTACCGTGTGTTCGCCGACGTGAAGCGTCACCGCGGCGCCTTCCCGCGCGCCACCTGGACCCGTCCGGACGGCGGCGAGAGCGAGATCGTGGTCTGGTGCTCGAACGACTATCTAGGCCAAGGTCAGAACCCCGTGGTGCTTGACGCCATGCACGCGGCGATCGACGATCACGGCTCGGGCTCGGGCGGCACGCGCAACATCTCGGGCACCAATCATCACCACGTCGAGCTGGAGGCCGAGCTGGCCGACCTGCACGGCAAGGAAGCGGCCCTGCTGTTCACCTCGGGCTACGTGTCCAACGAGGCCAGCCTGTCGGCGTTGCAGAAGATCCTGCCAGGCCTGATCATCTTCTCCGACGCCCAGAACCACGCCTCGATGATCGCCGGCATCCGCAACGGCGGCTGCGAACGGCACATCTTCCGCCACAACGATCTGGCGCATCTCGAGCAACTTCTGGCCGCCGCTCCGGTCGACGCGCCCAAGCTGGTGGCGTTCGAGAGCGTCTATTCGATGGACGGCGACATCGCCGACATGGCCGGCACCGTGGCCCTGGCCAAGAAGTACGGCGCCATGACCTATCTGGACGAGGTCCACGCGGTCGGCATGTACGGCCCGCGCGGCGGCGGCGTCGCCGAGCGCGACGGCCTGATGGACCAGATCGACATCATCGAAGGCACCCTGGGCAAGGCGTTCGGGGTGATGGGCGGCTACATCACCGGCGACGCGGTGGTGGTGGACGCTATCCGCCTGATGGCCTCGGGCTTCATCTTCACCACCTCGCTGCCGCCCGCCCTGACCGCCGGCGCCCTGGCCAGCGTGAAGTATCTCAAGCAGCACCCGGAGGTCCGCGAGGCCCACCAGGAGCGCGCCAAGGCGCTGAAGGCCATGTTCAAGGCCGCAGGCCTGCCGGTGATGGACAATGACAGCCACATCGTGCCGGTGCTGGTGGGCGACCCAGTGCACTGCAAGATGATCAGCGACATGCTGCTGGCCGATCACGGCGTCTATGTGCAGCCGATCAACTATCCGACCGTGCCGCGCGGCACCGAGCGCCTGCGCTTCACCCCCACGCCGTTCCACACCGACGAGATGATGCGCAAGCTGGTTGCGGCGATGGAGAAATTGTGGGCTCACTGCAACGTCGCCCGCATGGGCGGTCACGCGGCCTAAGAGGACACGCTTCTTCTCCGAATTCCGAACGGATCTACCGACCCCGCATCTTGCCCTTGCCCAGTCCGATGGACTTGGCGAAGTC
>JAGIBE010000037.1 GCA_017744495.1 Caulobacter sp.
ACCACATCCAGCAGATGCTGCGGGTGCTCGGCCCTCGCCCCAACGTCGTGGCCGTCTGCCAGCCCGGCCCGCCGGTCCTGGCCGCCGCCGCCCTGATGGCGGAGGACGGTGACCCCTCGCGCCCGGCCAGCATGACCTTCATGGGCTCGCCGATCGACGCGCGCCTGTCGCCGACCGTGACCAACCAGCTGGCCGAGGAAAAGCCGTTCACCTGGTTCCAGTCGAACATGATCTACACCGTGCCCGCGCCCTATCCGGGCATGGGGCGGCGCGTCTATCCAGGCTTCGTCCAGCTGGCCAGCTTCATGAGCATGAACGCCGAGAAGCACCAGCAGGCCCACCAGCGCTATTTCCAGGACCTGGTGAAGGGCGACGGCGACAGCGCCGACAAGCATCTGGAGTTCTACGACGAGTACCTCTCGGTGCTGGACCTCACCGAGGAGTTTTATCTCCAGACCATCGACATCGTCTTCCAGCAGCACCTGCTGCCCAAAGGGGAGCTGGTCCATCGCGGTCGGCCGGTACGACCCGAGGCGATCACCGACATCGGCCTGATGACGGTCGAGGGCGAGAACGACGACATCTCGGGCATCGGCCAGACCCAGGCCGCCCACGGCCTGTGCTCGTCCCTGCCCGAGTCGATGAAGGAGGACTACGTTCAGCCGGGCGTGGGCCACTACGGGGTGTTCAACGGCCGCCGGTTCCGTGAGGAGATCTATCCCCGCGTCCGCGACTTCATCCTCAAGAACGACCCGAACTTCCAGACGTAGGACGCGACACGCCGACGCCTTGCGCGACTCCCGGCAAGGGGCGATCTAGAGGACATGAACCTCTTCCGCCCGCAGCGCTATGCCGACGGTGACCGGCTGGACGTGAACGGCTGCGCGGTGCGGCTGAAGGTCGACGGCCGGGCGCGGCGGATCTCGCTGCGGGTCGACCGGGCTAAGTCAGAGGTGGTGGCCCTGGCCCCCACCCCGCGCCGCCTGTCCGAGGCCGTGGCCTTCGCCCACGAGAAGGCCGACTGGATCGCCGGCCAACTGGCCAAGCTGCCCAACCGCCAGGTCATCGCGCCCGGCGGGATCCTGCGCCTGCTGGGCAAGCCCTATCGGCTGGAGGTCGGCCCCGGCCGGCCGAAGATGACCGATGACGCCCTGATCGCGCCAGACGACAGCACCTGGTCGCTGAAGATCATCCGCTTGGCCAAGCGCGAGGCCCTGGCCCGCCTGACCGAGCGCACCGCCCACCACGCCGCGGCCTTGGGGCGTCCCATGCCCTCTGTGGCCATCGCCGATCCCAAGGCCCGCTGGGGCTCGTGCCGCCCGGCCCGCCCCGGCCATCCGGCGGCGATCCGCTACAGCTGGCGGCTGGTCCTAGCCCCGTTCGAGGTAGCCGACTACGTCGTGGCCCACGAATGCGCCCACCTGATCGAGGCCAATCACGGGCCGCGCTTCTGGGCGCTGTGCGAAAAGCTGGCGGGCGATCCGGCGCCGCATCGCAGGTGGCTGCGCGCCCACGCGGCGGAGCTGCATGCGATCTCGGCGTGACCTCCAGATTTCCCTCCCCCTTGTGGGGAGGGATAGCCCAATTAGTAAGGCAGCTGCTCCGGCGCCGGCGTGCCCGGCGGCGGGGTCTCGGCCGCCGGGCCTTCGGGCGCGGCGGAGGGGTCCAACAGGGCTCCGATCGGGTCATCGCCGGCCGGTGGCGGGGGTTCGATGACGCCGCCGGGGATCGGCGTGGCCTTCAAGCGCGGCAGGGCCGCGGCCATGAAGTTGTGCCAGATCTCGGCCGGAGCGCCGCCGCCGGTCACCCGCTTCATCGAGGTGTTATCGTCCTTGCCGGTCCACACCGCCGTGACGAAGCCGCCCGTGTAGCCGACGAACCAGGCGTCGCGGTAGTCGCTGGTGGTCCCGGTCTTGCCGGCGATGTCGTAGCCCCCGACCTTGGCCCGCGCCCCGGTGCCGTTGGCCACGACCTGTCGCATCATCTGGTTCATGTACTGCAGCGACGGCGAGCCGATCACCGCCGGGCGCTGGGTCTTGTCGACGCTGTGGTCGTACAGGACCTTGCCGCTGGTCGTGCGGATGCGCTCGATGCCGTAACCCTTGGCCAGGAAGCCGCCGTTCGAGAACGGGGCGTAGGCCTGGGCCATCTCCATCGGCGAGACCTCGACCGCGCCAAGCGCCATCGACGGGTCCAGCTGGATCTTGCTGGTGATGCCCAGGCGGCGCGCGGTGGCGGCGACGTTGCTGGTGCCCACCTCGCTGGCCAGGCGCGCGGCGACCGTGTTGATCGACTGGGCCAGGGCGGTCTGCAGGGTCATCGGACCCAGGTATTTGTTGGTGTAGTTCTTGGGCTCCCAGTTGCCGATCTTCACCAGCTCGTCGACCACCATGACCGACGGGTTTCGGCCCTGGTCCATGGCGGTGAGATAGACGAACGGCTTGAAGGCCGAGCCGGCCTGCCGGCGGGCGCTGGTGGCGCGGTCGAACTGGCTCTCGCCGTAGTCGGCGCCGCCGACATAGGCGCGGATGCGGCCTTCGCCGTCGATGGCCACCAGGGCCGCCTGCTGCACGCCCTGGGTCTTGTGGCCCTCGACCCCGACCTGCACCGAGCGCTCGGCGGCCACCTGGATCGGCAGGTCCAACGTCGTTTCAACAACGAGATCCTCGGTCGGCTCGCCGACCAGCGAGCGCACCTGGGCGTCGACATAGTCGGTGAAGTATTGGGCGCGCTGGTTGGCCAGGGTGGCCGAGACCCGGACCGGTTCGGCGAAGGCCTGGTCGCGCTGCTCGGCGGTGATGGCTTTCATGCGCACCATCTCGTCCAGCACCACGGTGGCGCGGCGGGCGGCGCGGTCGCTGGCCGACACCGGCGAATAGCGGGCGGGGGCCTTCATCAGGCCGGCCAGCAGGGCGGCCTCGCCCACGGTCAGTTGCGACGCGGGCTTGTTGAAATAGCGTTGCGAGGCGGCCTCGATCCCGTAGGCGCCGGCGCCGAAATAGACCCGGTTCATGTAGAGGGCCAGGATCTGCTTCTTGCTGAACTTCATCTCCAGCCAGACGGCCAGGATCAGCTCCTGGGCTTTGCGTCGATAATTCTGGGCCGGGCTCAGGAACAGGTTCTTGGCCAACTGCTGGGTGATGGTCGAGCCGCCGCGCTGGGGCCCGCCCTCATGGCTCAGGTTCCAGACCAGCGAGCGGGCGATGCCCCAGGGGTTGAAGCCGATGTGATGGTAGAACTGGCGGTCCTCGATCGCCACGAAGGCGGCCGGCACGTAGGACGGCAGGGCGTCCAGATCGACCGGCGGGGCGTACTGGCTGCCGCGCACGGCCAGCAGGGCGCCCGAGCGGTCCAGATAGTTGATCGAGGGCTGGCGCTTGACGTCGTAAAGCTTGGACGTGTCGGGCAGGTCGCTGGCGAACACCGCGAAGAAGGCGACGACGAAGATCAGGCCCCAGACGCCCAGCACCATCGTCCAGTAGAGCAACGCCTGCAGCGGCGTGCGCTGAGGTTTCGCCGGCTTGTTTCCGCCGAAGGCGCCGTTGGCCATGTCCGTCCTTGATCCCGAAAAAGGCGCGAATGTCCCGGGGCGCGCCGAAATCCGTTTAGCCGAAGCTCACAAAGCGCGCGACAAGATTGACGAGGGATGAACGGTCTTTGGTCCATCTTGCGCGCGGCGCGTGTTCATGGTTCGTTTCATCCCGTGGTCGCAACCGGGGAGGCTGGCGTCCATCCTTGCAGGAGCCATGCAGCCGATGTCCGCTTTCAAGCCGAATTTGACGGCCGGATCGTGGCGCCGCGCTTGGCCTGGCCTCTTCGCGCTGTCAAAAGACGCCCGTGTACGACCAGCCTGATTCCATACTTGATCGACCCGCGCCGAGCCTGGATGCGGCGCGCGAGGTCCTGCGCCGCACCTTCGGCCACGCGGACTTCCGGGGCCTGCAGGCCGGGGTGATCGGCGAGCTCCTGGCCGGGCGCAGCGCTCTGGCCGTTCTGCCCACTGGCGGCGGCAAGAGCCTGTGCTACCAGATCCCCGCCCTGGTCCGTCCGGGTCTGGGTCTGGTGGTCTCGCCGCTGATCGCCCTGATGGCCGACCAGGTGGCGGGCCTGCAGCAGGCCGGGGTCGCGGCCGAGCGCTTGGACTCCAACACCCTGCCCGCCGAGCGGGCCGAAATCTGGCGGCGGATCGACGACGGCCGCCTGGACCTGTTGTACCTGTCGCCCGAAGGCCTGATGCAGCCGTCAATGCTGGAGCGGTTGTCGCGCCTGCCCCTGTCGCTGGTCGCCGTTGACGAGGCCCACTGCGTCAGCCAATGGGGCCACGACTTCCGCCCCGAATACCGGATGCTGGGGCGCCTCGCCGAGCTCTTCCCGCACGCGCCGCGCCTAGCCGTCACCGCCACCGCCGACGCCCGGACCCGCGACGACATCCGCGCCGAATTGCGCCTGCAGGGCGCTGCCGAGTTCGTCGACAGCTTCGCCCGTCACGAACTCGCCTTGAACGCCGAGCGCAAGAAGGGCAAGGGGCACGACCGCGTCATCGAACTGGTCACCGAGCGTCCCAATCGCGCCGGGGTGGTCTATGCCGGCAGCCGGGACTCCACCGAGAAGCTGGCCGAGAAGCTGATCGCCGAAGGCATCCCCGCCCTCGCCTATCACGCGGGCCTGGACAAGGCCGTGCGCGCCCGACGGCTGGAGGAGTTTCTGGAGGCCGAAGAGGCGGTGATGGTGGCGACCATCGCCTTCGGCATGGGGGTCGACAAGCCCGACGTCCGCTTCGTGATCCACGCCGACCCGCCGGCCGCCATCGAGGCCTACTGGCAGGAGATCGGCCGGGCCGGCCGCGACCGCCAGCCGGCCGAAGGCATCACCCTCTACAGCTCCGCCGACCTGGCCTGGGCCGTGCGCCGGATCGAGGCCCAGAGCGCGCCCGACGAGGTCAAGGCGGTGCAGTTGCGCAAGCTGCGCCAATTCTACGCCATGCTGGAGGGCGTCACCTGCCGCGCCGCCGCCGTCCGCCGCTATTTCGGCGAGGAGGGGGTCGATCGCTGCGGGGTCTGCGATGTTTGTGTTTCGCCGCCTATCGGCGTCGACGCCACGCAAGCCGCCCAGAAGGCCCTGTCGGCCGCCCACCGCATGGGCGGACGGTTCGGGCGCGGCCGTCTGGTCGACCACTTGCTGGGCAAGACCAAGGACGTCACCCAGGCCGAGGCGACGATGTCGACCTTCGGCATCGGCAAGGAGTTCAGCCCCCAGGGCTGGCGCGACCTGATCGACACCCTGGTGTTCGAGGGCCTGCTGCGCGAGGACCCCAACGACGGCCGGCCGCTGATCGGCCTGGGCGACGGCGAGGGCGTGCGCCAAGTTTATCGCGGCGAGCGGATGGTCTCGCTGCGCCAGCAGCCGATCACAGCCGACGGTCCGGTTCGGTCCGGCGCCGGCAAGACGGCCCGCAAGCGCCAGGCCCTGACCGTGCCGCTGGAGGACCAAGCGCTGTTCGAGGCTCTGCGCAGTTGGCGGCGCGAGGAAGCGGCCCTGCAGCACGTGCCGCCCTATGTCATCTTCCACGACGCCACCCTGGCCGAGATCGCCGCGGCGCGTCCAGCCACCGCCGCCGCCCTGGCCAAGGCCGGCGGGGTGGGCCAGGGCAAGCTGGATCGTTACGGCGAGGCGGTGCTGAAGGTCGTGCGTGACAACTAGAATATGACCGTCGGCGCAGGAAGCTTGAGAAACGTTTTGCCGCCGGGCGTGTTAAGAGAGTCGACCCCATTTCCCCACGGATTTTCGGCACGGGATTTCGCATGACTGATTTCACGATCAAGACCTCCGCTCCCGCCAAGACCCGGGCCAAGCGGGCCAAGGAAGCCGTCGACAAGGCCGTCGAGACCGTCTCGGAAAAGGCCCATGTCGCCGCCGAGCTCGCCGCGGAAAAGGCTGGGATCGCCCGGTCCTACGCCGCCGAGAAGGCCGAGATCGGCAAGGCCTGGAGCATCGAGAAGGCCAAGGCGGCCCACGTGATCGCCGAGGAACGCCCCGTCGCCGTGGCGATCGGCGCCTTCGTGGCCGGCGCGGTGTTTGGCTTTCTGCTGGCCCGCAACTTCGACCGCTAGATCAACTCTAGAGCGTCAGCCTTTCGGCGTTGACGCCGGCGGCGCGCAGGGCGGCCAGACGGGCGAAGGCCAGGGTCAGCGCCTTGCGCCGCGCCGGAGCCAGGGGCGCGACCGGCGCCTCGCGCACGACCGCCCCGCCGAAGCCGTCGGCGACGATCAAGCCCGGCTCGTCGGGCAGGATCCCTTCGGGGAAGTCCGGCGACACCGAGAAATAGAAGGCGTCGCAATAGGGGGCGTATTCGGGCCACTTGCGGTCGACCCGGAAGTCCTCCAGCCCCGACTTCACCTCGACGATCAGCACGTCGCCCTTGGGACCCAGCGCCATCAGGTCGGCCCGCCGCCCGTTGGGTAGGGTCACCTCGGCCAGCGGCGCGTAGCCCAGCGACACCAGGAACCGCGCCGCGCCCCGGGTGACGAGGTCGGTGGTCTCGGGCCGCGAAGGGCCCAAGGAAGGCTGGCGAAGGTCGATGACGACGTCCATGCCGGAACCATGTTCCAGCTTTGTTCGCGGATCAAGAGGTCAGTTCGCCGCGTGCCGCGTGACCCGCAGCATCGCGGTGTCATAGCCCATCGCTTTAGCCCGGGCGGTCAGGTCGGCCAGCACTCCGGGCGTCGGCGGCTTGCGGGTCAAGAGCCACAGATACCGGCCCGAGCCCTCGCCGACGATCGACCAGCTGTAGTCGTCGGCATGGTCCAGCACCCAGTAGTCGCCGACGAAGAACGGGCCAAAGAACGAGACCTTCAGCTTAGCGTGGGTCGCCGCGTCTGCAACCTTGGCCTTGCCCTCGCTGACCTTGGCCGGACCGGTGGGCCCGCCCTGGCGGCAGGTATTGACCACCCGGATCAGGCCGTCGGGGCGCTTGGCGTATTCGGCCGTGACGCCGTCGCAGCCTTTCTCGAACCGCATGTCGTAGCGCGCCGCCTCGTACCAGCGGCCGGCGTAGCGTTCCAGATCCACGGCCTTGGCGGGCTGGGGCGGATGCGGATTGCCGCTCGGGCCCGCGACGCAGGCGGCCAGCGACATCGCGGTCAGCAGGACGGCGGCGACCACGCCGGAAAGACGACGCTTCACGATCTCACGCCGGCGGCTGCTGCGGATATTCCAGCTTCGAGTAGCCTAAGGCCTTCACCCGCTCCAAGGCTTGGGCCTTGGCGCCCGGCGCCATCACGGCCTGGCGCGACAGCAGCCAAACATAGTTGCCGCCCGGCGTGGCCATGATCGCCCACGAGTGGTCGTCGGCGCAGTCCAGCACCCAGTATTCCTGCTTCTTCAGCCCGCCCAGGAAGCTCATCGTGAAGCGGGTGTTGTGCGAACCCGCGAGAATCTTGCCGGTGGTGTTGAACGCCTTGGCCGCCCCGCCCGCCGAGCCCTTCCGGCAGATCTGGTGCACGGAAAAGCCGTCGCCGCCCGTTTCGGTGAACTCGGTGGTGGGGGCTTCGCAGTCACGCTGGCCGACATTGGGCGTGCGGGCGATCTCGTACCACTTGCCCGAATAGAAGCTGGTCGGGATGGGCTTGGCCGGCGGCTTGGCGGCCGCGACCGCCGAGGTCGCGGGCAGTTGGGTCACGAGCAGACCCGCGGCGATCAGGATCGGAAGACTGCGCATGGTCCCCATCTTGCTTACAAGCCGCCTGAAACGCAAAGCGCCCCGCCCGTGTTCCGGGCGGGGCGTCCGAACGCGATGCGGCGCCCTATTCGGCGGCGATGGTCACCGGCTGGGCGCGGTCCTTGAAGTTGATGGCCTGCAGGTGGCGGATGCCCTCCTCGGCGATGTCGTCGCCGACCATACGCTCGCCCTCGCCCTTCAGCTCCTCCAGGTCCACGTACATGGCGTAGAAGGCCTTGGTGCGGTCGGTGATGATGCCGGCGTTCAGCAGCGTCTTGACCAGCACCCGGAAGATGTTGGTCTGCTCCTTCATGTTCTCCCGACGCAGGTCGTCGGTCATGATCTTCCCGTACTCCTCTACCACCTTGTCCGGGTCCAGGCCGAATTCGCGGTAAAGATCCAGCTGCTGGTGCGGCGAGACGAGGTTGAAGAGCAGAGTCTGGAAGCAGTGCGCCGCCC
>JAGIBE010000038.1 GCA_017744495.1 Caulobacter sp.
GACCTGCAGGGCCGGGTCCAGGCCGGCCCCGGCGTTTGGGTTCTTCGGACATCTGGCTCTCCTGGTCGGGCGACTGCATTTTTGTACCGTTTCGCAGTTTATTCCTTGACCGACGTTATTTTTATGCGAAACAGTATGAAAAAGCAATGGAGGGTTCGATGGATATCTACTTCTCGCCGATGGCCTGCTCGATGGCGACACGGATCGCCGCCTACGAGGCGGGCGCGGACATCCGCTTCCTGAAGGTCGACACCAAGGCTAGGCCCAAGGTGGTCGAGGACGGGACCGAGTTCCTCACCCTCAACGGCATGGGCCAGGTGCCGGTGCTGCGCGCCGACGACGGCGAGCTGATCGTCGAGAACGCGGTGATCCTGCAGTACGTGGCCGAACGCTTCCCGGCCGCCGGCCTGATCCCCGCCGACGGGGCCGAACGCCGCAAGGTGCAGAGTTGGCTCAGCTTCGTCGGGACCGAGCTGCACACCGGCGTGTTCATCGCCCTGCTCAATCCCAAGGCCCCGGAGGGCGCGAAGGTCTTCGCCCGCGACCTGCTGGCCGAGCGCCTGGCCTTCCTGAACGCCCATCTGAAGGGCCGCGAGTTCCTGCAAGGCAAGTTCAGCGTCGCCGACGCCTATCTGTTCGTGATGCTGACCTGGGCCCGCTACCTGGCCATCGACTTCACGCCCTATCCGAACCTGGCCGCCTACCGCGACCGCCTGCAGACCCGCCCCTCGGTGGCTCGGGCCTTCGAGGAGGAATTCACGCTGTTCAAGGCCGCGGCCTGAGGCCGTGACCTGAATCGGAGACGCACGCCCACGGCGCGGCCGCCAGGCCCTATCCCCGTCGCGGGCGTGCGTCGCCGCCCTTAACCGCTCCACTCCCCCAAAACTCCACTCCCCAGGAGACATCTCATGCGCAGTCTGATCATCGCTGTCGTGGCCCTGGCCGCGACGGGCGGCCCCGCCATGGCCGAAAGGCAACCCCAAACCGGCTGGCTCAAGCTGGCCGCCCCCACCACCCAGGACCACCTGGTGTTCGACGGCACGCTCTGGCGCTGCAAGGCCGACGTCTGCCGCTCCACCCAGGTCAAGTCGCTGCCGCCCCTGCGCAGCTGCAAGCGCCTGGCGCGCGAGCTGGGGCCGATCACCGGCTTCGGCTATCGCGGCGTGACCCTGTCGGACCAGGAACTGGCCGAATGCAATCCGGTGCAGATCGCCAAGACCCCGTCGCCCACGGCGTCGGAAGTGGCGGCCGCGCGCTGAACCCTACCTCGGAGGAGGAACTCGGGGGCGCGTGCGAACGCGTCCCCTTTTTTTGAGCCGTCATCCTCGGACTTGTTCCGAGGACCCCTTTGTCAGCGTGTTTGTCGTTTTGAGTTGGCCCGCGACCTCACCGCCCCACGGATCACCCTTCTTCTCAGCCGAAGCAGGGGTCCTCGGAACAAGTCCGAGGATGACGGGCGTGGGGGAGGTCGCTGAGCTAAACTTCGACCGCCCAGCACACCAGCTCCCCGTCCTCCTCGTCCGTTCGCTCGCCCGTGCGGGCGAAGCCGTTGGCTTCCAGCACGCGCTGGGAGGCCGCGTTGTGGATCGAGGTCTCGGCGGTGACGGTGGCGACGCGATAGTCCGAGCGGGCCCAGGCCAGCAGCTCGGCCACCGCCCGGCGGGCGACGCCCCGGCCCCGGCGCGAGGCGGCGACGCCATAGCCGATCATCACCGTGTCGCCGACATAGGGCGTGCGCACCAGCGAGGCCAGGCCCACCACCTCGCCGTCCTCGACCATCATCCAGGCGTTGGGCTGGAAGCTCTCGCCGACCTCGGCCGACAGGGCGCGCAGCATGGCCAACACTTCCGGCGTCTCGACCCCGCCCTCGGCGACCGCCAGGCCCTCCGGGGCCTGTCCGGCGATCAGGGCGGCGAAGGCGGCGTCGGTGGTTTCGATCAGCATGGCGGTTTTGTAGAGGCCGAGCCGGAGCCTCGCAACGCCGGGTTGCCCTCGAGCAGGACCCGGTCCAGGCTGGCCATCCAAGCGGGAGATCCACATGGCAAGCTTCGACAAGCCGCGCGTCGGCCGTTTCTTTTTGGGCGTCGTCACCATCACAGCGGCCGGCCTGCTGGCCGCGTGCGGGCAGGGGTCCAAGTCGACCAGCGTCGTGCTGTCGGGCCCGGCCGACAAGGTCGAGGCGCTGATCGCCCAGCACCATCTCTACGCCGCCCCGGTCAACGCCCATGTCGAGAAACTGCCCGACGGCGGCGAGAAGGCGTCGTTCCACAAGCCCGGCGGCATCCCGGCCGGCGAACTGTTCGCCCTGGGCAAGGCGGCGGCCAAGGCCGGGGTCAATTTCGAGTTCTCCAGCGGCTCGGAATGGAAGTCCGGTTCGTCGAACGTCTCCGTCAAGACCACGCCGAAGCCGAATGGCCCCGTCGCCTGAGGCGGCTAGCGAGTCGACTCCAAGGTGGAGCTTGGGCGACCGATTCTGACGTGACCAAACCTTAGAAAGGAAAAACCGGCGGCGCATTCTCGCCTGTCCGGATTTTTCAAATTTTCGAGGTTTTTCAAATGACTATTATCAGCCCCACTATCGTTCCGACGGCCTTCACCGGCGCCGCCATCCAGGCCGCCTTCGACACACTGCAAGCCGCGACCACCAATCCCGACGGCACGCGCCCGACCATCCGACTGCAGCAAGGAACCTACACGCTCGAGGAACCGCTCAACATCACCGTGACCGACAAGCTCAGTCTCGAGATGTTCGGCGCCGGAGCTACCTATGCGACCAAGCTGGTCCCCTCGGCCAACTTTCCGCACAATGCGCCGCTGATCAATCTGGTCATCGCGACCGGCGCCTTCGGCCCGCAAACCGACTTCATTCTGCGCGACTTCATGATCGACTGCCTAGGCGTTCCCGGCGCCGTCGGCATCCGCATCATCAGCGCAACGGGGCAGAACGGCAGCTTCACCGCCAACACCGTCGAGAACGTCGCGATCGCGAACGCCCAATACGGCGTCCATCTCTACAACGCCCGCCTGATCTATTTCGACCGTTGCGGAATCTGGTCGCAGAGCGTGGACAATGCGGTCGGCATGCTGATCGAGGCCGACCACAACGGCTTCACGGGCGATGTGAACATCAACCAATGCAACATCGTCTGCAAGCCGGGCGGCAATTCGCGCGGCCTGGTCCTCAAGGCCGTGGGGCCGTCCGTCTCAAACGGCACAGGCCACGTGAAGGGCGTGGGCTTCCTCAACTCGGTGATCAACCAGGCC
Source organism: Caulobacter sp. (assembly GCA_017744495.1). Classification (GTDB taxonomy): domain Bacteria; phylum Pseudomonadota; class Alphaproteobacteria; order Caulobacterales; family Caulobacteraceae; genus Caulobacter. The sequence goes on from JAGIBE010000038.1 coordinate 3,265, forward strand.
GACCTGAACGTCGAGGTCCTGGCCCAGGCCGGCGGCCAGCTGGGCGACATCTGGTTCAATCCCCGCGGCCAGTTCGATGGCCAGGACGGCGCCATCGCTTCCGGCCGAGGCTTCGACGTGCTGGCGACCGGCGCGAACTCGCTGATCGACAATCTCAACATCGACGGCCTCTACTTCCGGGGCCTCTACTCGGCGCTGCCGACCATCAAGATGGCCACGGCCGACGGCGGCCGGATCCGTACGGTGTCGATCGTCAACAACTGGGTGGGCAACACCTCGCAGGCGTTCGTCGAACTGACCAATGTCGATGGCGCGGTGGTGTCGGGCAACCGCATCTACTCGGTCGGCAAGACCGGCGGGACGAACCTGGACCACTACATGGGCTTCTACAATTGCCGCGGCTTCGCCTGCACCGGCAACGTCGCCACGCAGACCGACCGCGCCACCTATTGGGGCATGCGGATTGACAGCGCCTGTAACGATTTCGCGGTGACCGGCAACGTCTTCTACGGCGCGGTCAATCTCGGCAATGTCGACAACCAGACGACGGCTGGGGTCGAGCGAGTGGTGGGCTTGAACGCCTAGCGAGCCCTTGAAAACGAAGAAGCCTCCCGGTCGCCCGGGAGGCCTTCAATGTTTCAGTCCTGCCTACCGCCCCGCCCGCCGGCGCAGGGCGCCGCGCATGAAGTCCTGGGGCGGATCGGCCTCGGCGATGATCGAGTCGCGGATGGCGCGGGGCTCGCCGAACAGGTGGCCCTGGCCGTAGCCGATGTCGAGCTCCAGCACCTCGGCGACCTGGCGCTCGTGCTCGACCTTCTCGGCGATCACCTCGATGCCGTAGCGGCGGGTCAGGCCGGCGAAGTCCTCGGCGTTCAGGTCGGGCAGGGAGGCCATGACCAGCTTGCCGTCCTGCTCTTCCAGCTGGTCCATGATCAGCTGGGCGCCGACCTTGATGAACTTGACGTCGGCGCGGGCCAGGTCCTGGAAGTCGAGGTCCAGGTCGTGGACCTTGTCGAGGCTGAAGTGGAAGCCGAGGCTGGCGAGGCGCGCCATGTGACGGGCTTCGACCGGGCCGCGATTGTTGAACGCTTCCTGGCCCAGTTCGAAGATCAGGGCGCCGTGCAGGTCCTTGTTGACCTGCAGGAACTCCAGGAACTGGGCGAAGAAGGCCTCGTCGGCCAGGCTGGCCAGCGAGATGTTGCAGAAGATCCCGACCTTGCGGTCCTGCTTGGCCAGGCGGCGCACGATCTGCACGCAGCGGAACAGCAGCAGGTTGTCGATCGCGGCGGTCAGGCCCTCGGGCTCGGCCACGGCCAGGTACTCGGCCGGCATCATCACGCGGCCGGTCTCGTCGCGCAGGCGCGAGAAGCTCTCGTAAAAGACGGTCCGGCGCTGCGGCAGGCTGACGACCGGCTGCAGGTAGAGGTCGACGCGGTTCTCGGCCAGGGCGTCCTGCACCACCTCGATCAGGGCGGTCGACTGGGCCGAGCGGCCGCGCGGCTCGGCGCGGGCGACCTCGACCTGGTAGCTCAGCTGGTGCTCGAGGCGCTCGCTCATGCGCACGACCAGGTCTTCCAGCTGGTGGACCTCGCTGGTCAGCTCGGCCGAGCGGCGCTGAGCGTCGTCGGCGACCTGCTCGACCAGGTTGCTGATGCGGGCGTCGACCTTCTCGACCTGCTCCAGCAGGATGCCGTGGGCCTCGCGGATGGTCTCGATGTCGACGCGCAGGGCCGCGCCCTGCAGGACGTTGGCGATCACGGCGTGGATGGCGACGCACAGGCCCATGGTCCCGGTGAAGGCGGCCACGCCGATAGCGGGAGCCGCTCCCCTGTTCGAAAGAACCAGGGAGACAATCAAGGCCAGGGTAAGATAGGCGCCGGTCAGCAGCGCCAGCATCAGCCTTCGCATTCGAGGGTCCCTACGAATCGTCAAGCTCAGTATGCGAGTCGCCCGGGCCGTGAGTCGAACGGATTAACGACTCTGAGCCATTACGCCGCGCCTTAACCACAAATCATCTGTTCGTGAACGCGCGAGGAGGGCTGGCGGAACCCGTAAGGGGCCGTGCGACACCGCGCCACTCAATCGCCGCATGACAGCGTGACCTTGGACTGATAATCGTTCGCAAGTTTTTCGGCGCAATTTTTCCGGCGCGAGTTTTTCCGGTGCGACCATGTCCGACGCTCTCAGCCTAACCCCCGACTACGCCGACTTCTCCGCCGCTCTCGCCGTGGATGGCGGCGCGCACAGCCCGCTCAGCCAGGCCCGCAAGGGTCAGCGCGGGGTGATCGTGCGGGTGGGCGGCCAGACCGGCCGGTCGGAGGCGATCGATCCGGAGGAACTGGAGCGCCGCCTGCTGGAGATGGGCTTCGTGGAAGGCGCGGCGTTCGAGGTGCTGCACGAGGGCCTGTTCGGGCGCGACCCGATCGCCCTGCGCATCGACGACATGCGCGTTGCTCTGCGCCGGCGCGAGGCGGCCGCCGTCACCGTCCAGTTCGAAAAGGCCTGACGTCTTGACCGACACCGCCGTTTCCCGGCCCGCCCGCCTGGCGCTGGTCGGCAATCCCAATTCCGGCAAGACCGCCCTGTTCAACGCCCTGACCGGCAGCCGCCAGAAGGTCGCCAACTACGCCGGCGTCACCGTCGAGCGGAAGGAAGGCGTGCTGACCCTGCCCGGCGGCCGCGGCGCCCACGTGCTGGATCTGCCCGGCACCTACAGCCTGCGGGCCCGCAGCCCCGACGAGATCGTCACCCGCGACGCGGTGCTGGGCAAGCTGGCCGGTGAGACCGCGCCCGACGTGCTGATCTGCGTGGCCGACGCCACCAACCTGCGGCTCGTGCTGCGACTGGTGCTGGAGCTCAAGCAGGTGGGCCGCCCGTTCGTGCTGGCGCTCAACATGTACGACATCGCCCAGCGCCAGGGCCTGCGCATCGACCTGGAGCGGCTGGCCCAGGAGATCGGCGCGCCGATCGCCACCACCGTCGCCACCCGCAAGCGCGGCCTGGACGAGCTGGTCGAGAAGGCCAGCGCCCTGGCGGCCACCCATGCGGGCGAACATACCAATGTCTGGCGCGAGCCGACCGCCGCCGAGATCCGCGCCGCCCACGCCGAAGCCCAGCGCATCTTCAAGGCCTGCGTGAAGCCGCCCGAGCGTCCCGACACCGTGACCGGCAAGGTCGACGCGGTGCTGCTGCACCCGGTGGCGGGCCTGGCGATCCTGCTGGCCCTGCTGTTCGTGATGTTCCAGGCGGTGTTCACCTGGGCGACGATCCCGGCCGACGCCATCGACGCGGGCTTCTCGGCCCTGGCCGGCTTCATCGGCGACCACCTGCCCAAGGGATTGCTGGCCAGCTTCCTGGCCGACGGCCTGATCGCGGGCGTGGGCAGCGTGCTGGTCTTCCTGCCGCAGATCTTGATCCTGTTCTTCTTCATTCTGGTGCTGGAAGACAGCGGCTACATGACCCGCGCGGCCTTCCTGATGGACAAGATCATGGGCGGGGCGGGCCTGCACGGCCGGGCCTTCATTCCGCTGCTGTCGAGCTTCGCCTGCGCGATCCCGGGGATCATGTCCACACGGGTGATCGACAACAAGCGCGACCGGCTGACCACGATCCTGGTGGCCCCGCTGATGACCTGCTCGGCGCGCATCCCCGTCTACACCCTGGTGATCAGCGCCTTCATCCCGTCCAAGACCGTCTACGGTTTCCTGTCCCTGCAGGGGCTGGTGATGTTCGGCCTCTACGCCGCCGGCATCGTCAGCGCGCTGCTGGTCTCGTTCGTGATCCGCAAGATCTTTTGGCGGGGCGCGGCCGAGCCGTTCATGATGGAGCTGCCGACCTACCGCTGGCCCGAGCCGCGCAACGTCCTGCTGAACCTGTGGACCCGCGCCAAGATCTTCCTGTCGCGCGCCGGCCGCATCATCCTGCCGCTGATGGTGGTGGTCTGGGTGCTGTCGACCTTCCCCTATCCGCCGGAGGGGGCGACCGGGCCGGCCATCGACTACAGCATCGCCGGACGGCTGGGCCATCTGCTGGCGCCGGTGATGCAGCCCATCGGTTTCAACTGGCAGATGACGGTGGCGCTGATCCCGGGCTTCGCCGCCCGCGAGGTGGCCGTGGCCGCCCTGGGCACCGTCTACGCGGTGGGCGGGGACGCGGACTCGCACGACGCGCTGAGCACCCTGCTGCAGCACAGCTGGTCGCTGGCCACGGCCCTGTCGTTCCTGGCCTGGTACGTCTTCGCCCCGCAGTGCATGGCCACCCTGGGCGTGGTCAAGCGCGAGACCAACGGCTGGACCTGGCCGACGGTGATGTTCGTCTACATGACCGGCCTGGCCTATCTGGCGTCGTTCGCGGTCTACCACGTGGCCGTGGCGATGGGGGCGGGGTAACGCTTGTTCTGGTTGTGTTCCGTGCTAAGCTCGTGGAATGACGATCCGGGTAGACATCGCCGAATTGGCCGATCTGGCCGAGTTCCTGGCCCACGTTGAGGCGGGAGAAGACTTCCTTCTCACGCGTGGCGGCGAGGACGTCGCTGTCGTTCGCCCAGCCATGCCGTCGAGCCCTCCCGCAGAACGCCCCGACCGTGTGCCCGGCCTCTGGGCGCATCTAGGCCCGATGGACGATCCAGACATTTTCTTCCGGCCTGATCCGGAATTCGAGGAATTGGCGGAATCTCGCGATGAGGACGATTTTTACCGGCCCCAAGCGCCGGAGAAATGAGCTTTCTTCTCGATACGCACGCCCTGGTCTGGTGGATGGCGGCGCCGGATCAACTTTCGGCAAGGGCACGGTCGGTCATCAAGGCTGGAGGCTCGCAGCTGTTTGTC
>JAGIBE010000039.1 GCA_017744495.1 Caulobacter sp.
CCTCCAGCCACAGGGCCTCGGCCACGGTGGTGGCGGAAGACAGGATCCTGGCCCCGGTGCGCCTGACCCGCTCCAGCAGGTCGGGCGCGGGCAGGCCGAAATGAAAGCTGACCACCTCGGGGCGATAGTCCTCGACCACCTTGCAGAAAGCGTCGTCGAACGGCGCGCGACCGCCGGCCGGCAGGGGCATGTCGGGATCGAGACCCTCCTCGACATAGTAGGGCGCCAGCCGCGCCCGCCACGCGGCCTGGCGGACAGGATCGTCGGCCGGCGGGGTATGGGTGAAGAAGTTGACGTTGATCGGCTGGGGCGTGCCGGCCCGCACCGTGTCCAGCGCCTCGCGCAGGCCGGCCTCGGAATAGACCGCGCTGGGCAGCGAGCCCAAGCCGCCGGCGTTGGCGACGGCGATCACCATGTCCGGCGTGGTGAAGTTGGCCATCGGCGCCTGGATGATCGGCAGCTCGACGCCGAGCAGGTCTAACAGGCGGTTGGCGGTTGGCGAGCCCATGGCTGGCGTCCTGTTTCGTGGGAGGAGCGGGCCGCCCTGGCGCGGGCGGCCTTGGTTTCGTAAAGGGTCAGGCCTGACCGGCCGCGCGTCGCTTGCGATATTCCAGGGCGGGCAGGCCGCCCCAGCCCCAGTTCTCCAGTGGAACCTCGTCAATGACGACGAAGGTGGAGTCCAGGGGCTTGCCGAGCACATCCAGCAGCAGCTGGCTGGCGCCGGCGATCAGGCGGGCCTTCTCCTCGGCGGTGACCGCGTCGCGGCCCGGGCCCGAGCCTTCGCGGGTGACCTGGATGGTGACGATGGGCATGGCGAGCTCTCCCTCTAGTGACCGGCGCTCTGGCCGCCGTCGACGTGCAGGATCTCGCCCGTCACGAAGCCGGCGGTCTCAAGATAGAGCACGGCCTCGACCACGTCGCGGATCTCGCCCAGGCGACCCACCGGGTGCAGGCCGGCCAGGAAGGCGTGGGTCTCGGGCGCGTGCATCGGGGTCTTGATCACTCCGGGCGAGACGGCGTTGACCCGCACGCCCTTGTCGGCCAGCTCGATGGCCAGGGATTTGGTCGCCGAATTGACCCCGCCCTTGGTCAGGCTGGCCAGCACCGAAGGCACGTTGGCGTTGGCGTGGTCGGTCAGGGACGTGGTGATGCTGACGATGTGGCCCGAGCCCTGCTTGAGCATCTCGACGGCCGCGCGCTGGGTGATGTGGAAGAAGCCGATCAGGTTGGTGGAGAGGTTGGCCTGGAAGTTCTCTTCCGTGAAGGCGGTGAACGGCTTGGCCGTGAAGATCCCGGCGTTGTTGACCAGGGTGTCGATCCGGCCGAAGCGGGCGATCGCCTCGGCGACCACGCGCTCGGCGGTGGTGGGGTCGCCGATGTCGCCGGCTACGGCCAGGATGTCCGGATCGGCGCCCTGCTGGATCGAGCGGGACGTGGCCACCACCCGATAGTCGTGGTCGCGATAGGCCTTCACCAGGGCCGCGCCGATGCCTTGCGACGCGCCCGTGACGATAGCGACCTTCCGTTCGTTGCTCATGACTTGCCTCGTTGATCTTACCGGCGGCGGGGATCGCGTTCGGTGTCGAGGCGAATGTGAACTCGTACACGAAACGGCTGAATGGTCGATATAAGGCGGACACTCTTCCACGAAACGACGGAATAAAAGGCCTAGTCCAGAGCCCCTGCTTCGGCCGATAGCCGCGCGAAGGCCGCCCGCAGCCTCGGCGCCGCGAAGTCGAGGAAGGCGCGGACCTTAGGGACGACGGTCCGCCCCTGAGGCGTCAGCAGGTGGACCGGCAAGGACGGCGGCTCAGCGTCGCGCAGCAGGATGCGCAAGGACCCCTCCCGCACCCGCTCGGCCACGTGATAGGTGTAGAGCCGCGTCACCCCTCGGCCGTCGACCGCCGAGGCGAGAGCCGCCCGCACGCTGTTGACCACCAGCCTCGGCCTGAAATGCACCGATCGGGCGACCGCCCCGCCGGGCGCGGGCGGAAAGACCCAGGTATCGTGGCCGAAGTGGGTGGTGGTGACGATGCGGTGTTGGCTCAGGTCGCCGGGCTCGAGGATGCGCGGATGCTGGTCCAGGTAGCGCGGCGCGGCGACGATCACCCGCTTGACGTCGCCGCCTACCCTCACGGCCACCATCGAGGAATCCGGCAGCTGGCCCACCCGCAGGGCGAGGTCGATCCCCTCCTCGATTAGGTTGGCGTGGCGGTCCAGCAGCAGCAGATTCACGGCCACCGCCGGATAGGCGTCCAGGAACGCGTCGATGATCGGGTGCAGGATCTCCTCGCCGCTGATCGGCGGGGCGGTGATCGTCAGGGTCCCGCGCGGGGCCGAACGTTCGCCCAGGGCGATCAGGTCGGCCTCCTCCAGGTCGACCAGCACGCGTCGGCAGGCGGCGGCATAGCGCTCGCCGGCCTCGCTGAGCCGCAGCGACCGGGTCGTGCGGTGCAGCAGTTCGGCCCCGACGTGGTTCTCCAGGAAGGCGATGGCCCGGCTGACCGCGGCCGGCGACCGGCCCAGCCGTCGCCCCGCCCCGGCTAGGCTGCCCTCGTCCAGCGCCGCGACGAACACCCGCATCGCCTCGATACGATCCATGCGACCTTCCGCTGTTCGGGAGATTTGAGCCCGGAACGATGGGATAGCGCTGGATTGCGGAATGATCCATCCGCTGGTCGCGGTCTACGCCCCGAAACCCTCGGGCAGTTCGGCGCTGGCCAGGTCGCAACCGTCCAGCCTGGCGCGGGACAGGTCGGCGTCGATCAGGCGCACGCGGCGGGCGCTGGCGCCGGTCAGGTCGGCGCCGCGCAGGACGGCGCGGCTGAGGTCGGCGCGCAGGACGCGGCCCTGGGCGATATCCAGCGGCCCCAGCTTGGCGCCCGACAGGTCGGCCCGCGACAGCTGGGCCCCGACCAGGCGCGCGCCGCGCAGGTCGGCTCCGCGCAGATTGACCCCGCGCAGGTCGGCGTCGGCCAGGTTGGCGCCCTGCAGCTGGACGCCCGAAAGGTCCATGCCGAAGAAGATCGCGCCCGGCGCCGACAGCCCGGCCAGCCGCCGCCCACGCAGCCGCCGCAGCGGCCGGAAGTCCACCGACGGGATCTTGGCCGGCGTTCCGTCGCGGCCGTCGCTGGTCACGAACCGCTCGTGCGCCTCCAGCACCTCATGCAGCGGCGCGTCGTCGACATAGATGATCGGCGGCGGGGCGCGCAGCACCTCGGTCAGGTCGGCCCCGTCGAAGGTCGTTCCGGCCATGTCCGCGTCGGTCAGCACCGCCCGGCGCAGCGAGGCGCCGCTGAGGTCGGCGTTGTAGAGGTTGGCCTTCGAGAGGTTGGCGCCGTTCAGGGCGGCGCGGTTCAGCCGCGCGCCCTGCAGACTGACCCCGGCCAGGTCGGCATCGGTCAGGTCCGCCACCCGCGTGAAGGCGTCGCCCAGTTGCGCCCCGTCCAGCCGCGCCCCGCGCGTCACCGCCCGGTCAAGCTCGCCGCGCCGCTCGCGATGTTTCAGGATCTTGAAGCCGTCGTCCCGGTCCTGGGTGGCGGTGACGCCCTCGCGCAGGTCGCAGCCCGACAGGTCGGCGCCGGCCAGGTTGGCGCCGCGCAGGCAGACGCCCCTCAGGTCGCAGCGGGCGAGGTTGGCTTGGCGCAGGTCGGCGTCGCGCAGGTCGGCGCCGTAGAGCGTGGCTCGGGCCAGGACCGCCCGCGCCAGCAGGGCGCCGGACAGGCGCGCGCCGGTCAGGTCGGCCTCGGAAAGATCGACGCCCTCCAGGTTGATATTGTCGAGATCGACATAGGAGAGGTTGGCGCGGGACCCAGCCGGCAGCCCCTTCAGGTAGCGCGCGTGCGCCTCGATCGCGGCCTTCAGCGCCTTGGGCGCGAGCGTGCGGATCAGGGTTTGCTGAGTGGAGGGGACGGCGGACATGTCAGGCTCTTTTCGCCGAAACCGTGTCATGCCATCTTTAAGGAAACGTTCAGTTTATCTCGAAAAGTCAAAGCCATCCGCGCCGCTTGAACCACAGCAGCGGTCCGGCGGCGGCGCCCACCATCAGCACCAGGGCGAACGGGTAGCCGTGCAGCCAGCCGAGCTCGGGCATGTGCACGAAGTTCATGCCGTAGATTCCGGCGATCAGGGTGGGCGGCAAGAAGACGATCGAGAACACCGAGAAGATCTTGAAGATGGCGTTCTGCTCGATGTTGATCAGACCCAGGGCCGCGTCGAGCAGGAAGGTGATGTTGCCCGACAGGTAGCCGGCGTGGTCGGTGATCGACTGGACGTCCCGCTGCAGCGACTTGAGGTGATCGCGCAGCTCCTTGTTGCCCTCGAACTGGTCGGCCAGGCTGGCGAAGCTGAGCAGGCGGGCCAGGCTGACCAGGCTGTCGCGGGCCTTGGAATTGACGATCTGGGCCCGGCCCAGGCGGTTGAGGATCGCCTCGAACGCCGCGCCGCGCGGGCGGCCGAAGATGGCCCGCGACTGGGCCTCGACGTCGGCCGAGGTGCGCTCGAGGATGTCGGCGGTGCGGTCGATCACCGCGTCCAGCAGGCCCAGGAACGTCTGGGCGCCGCTGGGGCACAGGCTGGGCTGGCGTTCGGCCTGGGCGGCGAACACCGCGAACGACTTGGGCTCGACATAGCGGATGGTCACCAGACGGTCGCCGGTGAGGACGAAGGTCACCGGGGCGGCGGTGGGCAGGTCGCCGTCGGCGTTGACCAGCACCGTGGCCGTCATGAACGTGCCGCCGTCTTCCTGGTAGAGGCGCGAGGAGGCCTCGATCTCGGCCATCTCCTCGCGGGTGGGCAGCAGCAGGCCGATCGACTTCTCGACGGCCACTTCCTCGGCGCGGGTGGGGCTGACCAGCTCGATCCACACCGCGTCGGCGGGCAGCGCCCAGTCGGGCGTCAAGCCGCCGGACTCGAAACCCGGCGCACCGTGGCGCAGCACCCTCAGCATGGAAGATCAGACCTGTTCACGCGGCGCATCCCCTCGAGAAAGGGGATGACCCACGGCGCGTGCGCCGTCAACGCGTGGCTTGAGCCTTGTCGGTGTCTTGCGACTGGCCCTGGGACTGGGCGATCAGGGCCGCGATCCGGTCGGTGGAGTCGGCGGCCTGGTTGATCATGTCCAGCGGCGAGGAGACGCGCACGGAGGCGGCGACCTGGTTGGCGGCGGACTTGGCCAGCGAGACGGCGGCGTTCTGGGCCATGGCCAGCTTGCTGGTGGCGGCGGCGATCGTGACCGCCTGGCTGTTCTGGTAGATGAAGCCGTGGGTCGGATAGACGGTCGAGCCGAGATCGCGGATCGGATCGTACCAGACCTTTACCTCGCTCCAGTCGCCGGCCGGCGAGACGTCGACGACGGTGACGTCCTTCTCGATCTGGCCGCGGCCGCCGTCGATGATCGACCAGTTGGCGTGGGTCACCTGGATCACGCGGTCGGTCAGCACCTGGCTGACGAAGGCGACGTGGCCGAGGTTCATGCGGGCGGTCGGCTTGAAGCAGAGCACCGCGCCGGCGCGGGGCACGAAGCCGGTATCGTACTTGCCGACGGCCTGCGACCACCACGTGCGGGCGTCGCCGAAGATCTGGATGCCCGACATCAGACGCGCGAACGGAACGCACTGCCAGTACCCGTCGGCCTGCGCGCCGCTCATCGGCACAAGGCTGATCATGGCGGCAGCGGCCAGGGAACCCAAAAGGGCTCTCGTCCGTTTCGTCATGCTGTGGGTACTCCCCGCGTCACTACGGTTAAGGGATAACCCTCGCAGGGAAAGATGAAAAGACCGTTTATCCGGCTTTTGCCGTGGCAGGTCGTCGCTCCCTCCAGCTGTTCGCCCAAGCTTTCATTCGCTCTCGCGCCGGCTTTTCGACCAGATGGTACGAGAGCGCCGAGAGCGGAATGAGTGCAAGCATCACTACGAGCCAAGCATAGAGCGGCAGCTGATCGCCGTCGATCTTGAGAACCTTGAGCGCTGCATTCACAGCCAGGATCTTCCAGGGGATGCAGATCATGTAGGTCGAGTAGCTGATCTCACCCAAGTACACGAGGGGGGCTTGAGTCGCGAAGGACGCCCCGGTGGCGGCCAGGCCGGCCAGGGTGACGATCAGCGCCCCCAGCGCCATGACGATCGCTTGATCGGGCGCCCCCAAATGCACCGTCAGCAGCACCGCGGCGCCCGCCAGACAGGCGCCGATTCCCGAGAATCGCCCTGTCAGAGCGCCCGATCGCCACAGGGCGTGCAGGGCGCAGCCGTAGGCGAAGCACGGGACGATCCGCAGAAAACCCCAGCGAATGGTCGCCTCGGTCAACGGAAAGCCCGCCAGCGTGTGGAACAGCGGATAAAGACCGGCGATCAGGGCCAGGGCCAGACCGACCGCCAGGCGCGGCCGCTCGCGCAGCTTCCACGCGACCACGGCGAAGGCGGGGAAGCACAGATAGGCGAACCACTCGGCCGAGATCGACCACGACGGATGGTTCCAGCCCGACACCGGCGCGAAGCCCCAGGCCTGGACCAGCAGCAGATTGGCCGGCAGGGCGCTCCAGGCCAGCATGTTCTTGTCGACGGCGATGCCCGCCAGCCCGGCGGCGAAGGCCATCAGGCCTACGCCCGCCAGGGTAACCAGATGCAGCGGATAGACCCGCGCCAGCCGGTTCCACAGGAAGTCGCCATAACGGAAACGGCCGTTCCCCACGCCCTGCAGATAGACGTGACACAGGATGAAGCCCGATAGGGTGAAGAAGGCCTCGACGCCCAGATAGCCCTTGGCGATCACGGCCGGCGGGGCCGCCGCCGAGAGGTTCGGCCAATAATGGTACATCACCACCCAGAAGGCCGCGAAGAAGCGGAGGGCCGTCAGGGGCTTGATATTGGCGGCGTCGGGCATCATCTCGACTCTCGGTTTGGCGAAGCCTGGGGGCTTCCGTCGCGTTCCTTGCATGAACGGCGCCTCTTGAGGGGGAGGCGATGACGCGTTTTCCGAACCACAACCTAGATCGGTACGATGAACGAACTCCTTCACCTCGCCGCGGACCCAGCCGCCTGGGCCGCCCTGGTCACGCTGATCGTCATGGAAGTCGTGCTGGGCATCGACAACCTAGTGTTCATTTCGATCCTCTCCAACAAGCTGCCGGCCGAACATCGACAGAGGGTGCGTCGGATCGGTATCTCCCTGGCCCTGATCATGCGGCTGGTCCTACTGTCGACCATCGCCTTCATCGTGGGCCTGACCGCCCCGGTGTTCGACCTGGGCCTGACGGGACCGCTGCAGCACGGCGAGCCCACCTTCGAAACGGCCTTCTCGTGGCGTGACCTGATCCTGATCGCCGGCGGCCTGTTCCTGATCTGGAAGGCCACCAAGGAGATCCATCACAATGTCGACCCCAATGTCGGCGAGGCCGCGCCCGACGTGAAGACGGCGGCGATCTCCAACATCGGCGGGGCGATCTTCCAGATCATCCTGCTGGACTTGGTGTTCTCGATCGACTCCATCCTGACCGCCGTGGGCATGACCGACCACCTGCCGGTGATGATCGTGGCGGTGATCGTGGCGGTCACGGTGATGCTGCTGGCCGCCGACCCGCTGGGCAACTTCATCAACGACAACCCGACCGTGGTCATGCTGGCCCTGGGCTTCCTGTTGATGATCGGGGCCGTGCTGATCGCCGAGGGCTTCGGGGTGCATGTGCCCAAGGGCTACATCTACGCCGCCATGGCCTTCTCGGCGGGAGTCGAGGCGCTGAACATGCTGTCGCGCAAGCGGGCGGCGAAGAAGAAAGAATAGCCCGAGCGGCGAACACTTGCCCCCTACGGACCGCTTCGCGGTCGTCTTCCCCCATAGGGG
>JAGIBE010000040.1 GCA_017744495.1 Caulobacter sp.
CCCGGCTTCCGTCCGGTTCCGGGTCCGCGCTGGCGCTATCCGCCGGGCTACCGCTATCGCCGCTGGAACATCGGCGTGGTGCTGCCGTCGCTGTTCCTGACCCCGACCTACTATTACGACGACTACTGGCGCATGGGCCTGGAAGGGCCGCCGTGGGGCTATCAGTGGGTGCGCTACGGACCCGACCTGCTGCTGGTGAACACGCGCACCGGCCGGATCGACGACGTCATCTACGGCGCATTCTACTAGGCGTCTTCCGCCCCCTATGGGGGCGGACAGACCGCGCAGCGGTCAGGTGGGGGCAAGTGCGCCGCCTCCACCTTGACCCCGCCGCCGCAATCCCCGAGCGTGGCCGTATTCAACGCCATGTCGGAGCCAAGATGTCCCGCCTGCTGACGATCCTCCTCGGCTCCGCCGCCCTCGCCACCGCCGCCCACGCGGCCGATGCGCCGATCTCGAAGGCCGACCGCGCCCTGCACGATCGCGTCCTGACGCTCGACACCCACCTCGACACGCCCGAGCACTTCGCCCGCAAGGGCTGGAGCATGACCGACCGGCACGATGTCAAGGTCGACGGCACGCAGGTCGACCTGCCGCGGATGGACGCCGGCGGGCTGGATGGTGGGTTCTTCGTGATCTACACGCCCCAAGGCGCCCTGACCGCCGAGGGCTATCGCGGGGCCCGCGACTTCGCCCTGGAGCGCGCCACGCAGATCCGCGAGATGGTCGCGGCCCATCCCGACAAGTTCGAACTGGCCTACACCGCCGACGACGCCGAGCGGATCAACAAGGCCGGCAAGAAGTTCGTCTTCCAGAGCATCGAGAACAGCTGGCCGATGGGTGAGGACCTCACCCTGATGCAGACCTTCTACGCCACCGGCGTGCGCCTGGCCGGACCGGTGCACTTCAAGAACAACCAGTTCGCCGACAGCTCGACGGACAGGCCGATCTGGCACGGCTTCTCGCCGCTGGGCCTGCGCTGGCTGGCCGAGGCCAACCGGCTAGGCATCGTGATCGACGTCAGCCACGCGTCGGACGACGTGGTCGACCAGGCGGTGCAGCTGTCGAAGGTCCCGATCATCGCCTCGCACTCGGGCGCCAAGGCGATCTACGATCACCCGCGCAATCTCGACGACGCCCGCCTGAAGAAGATCGCCGACGCCGGCGGGGTGATCTGCATCAACTCGGTCTATCTGAAGAACACCACCGCCAGCCCCGAGCGCGCCGCGGCCCTCAAGGCCATCGGTCCGGCCGCCGACAGCGAGACGGCGACCGAGGCCGAGATGGTCGCCTATCTGAAGAAGCGCGCGGAGGTGGACGCCAAGTTGCCGCCCGTCCGCGCCAGCTTCGAGGACTTCGTGGCCAGCCTGCTGCACACCCTGAAGGTCGTGGGGCCGGAGCACGTGGGCGTCGGCGCCGACTGGGACGGCGGCGGCGGGGTGATCGGCTTCGAGGACGTGGCCGACCTGCCCAAGGTCACCGCCCGGCTGAAGGCGGCCGGCTACACCGACGCCGACGTCGCGGCGATCTGGAGCGGCAATGTCCTGCGCGTGGTGCGCCAGGCCCAGGACTACGCGGCCAAGCAAACGGCCATGAAATAAGCTCCGCTTTCGGATAACGCGGTTCTCGGATAGCCTCTCCCGGCGTCGCTGGGAGGGCTGCCCCATGTTCCGAGTCGCGTCCTGGGCCGTCCTGGCGGCCCTGCTCTGCTTATTCGCACCCGCCGCCGCCCAGGCCGCCAGTTTCGACTGCGCCAAGGCCGGCACGCCCACCGAGAAGGCGATCTGCAAGGATCCGGCGGTCTCCAAGCTGGACGAGCAGGTCGCCGCCGCGTTCAAGGCCGCCCAGGGCCTGTGGCCGGCCGGAAACTGGTCGGCCTACCTGCGCACCGAGCAGCGCTGGTGGATGAAGGACCGCGACCGCATCTGCAAGGCCGACGCCGCCTGCCTGAAGCAGGACTACGAGCAGCGCCTGAGCTTCCTCACTCATCCCAGCCTGAAATGGATGGGCCGCTACGTCGCCGGGCGCTGTCCGGCCGACGGGGTCTATCTGGACGTCACCCCGAGCTATCCCGACGCCGGGATCGGCGTGGAGCTCTACATCTGTCCCAGTACATCGGGGAACATGCTGCTGCAGGCGGCCGGGACGGTCGACGCCTCGGGCAAGCTCAGCTTCGACGACGCCGGCTGTCCGCGCGTCCTCACCTTCACCCAGGACACCGCGACCCTGTCGGCCCCCAAGACCGAGCACTGCGCCCTGGGCACAGACGAGCGGGTGTTCAAGCGCGACCCGGCCAAGCCGGTCTATGTGGCGGAGTAGGCCGATGAACCACCTGATCGCCGCCCTCGCCGGCTTGCTGCTTCTAGCCGTGGCCGCGCCCGCAAACGCCGCCAGCTTCGACTGCGCCAAGGCGAAGTCGAAGGTCGAGAAGCTGATCTGCAAGGACCCGCAGCTGTCGCGCCAGGACGAGGATCTGGCCAAGACCTACGGCGAGGCGCTGAAGCTCTGGGACGGCAAGATCGCCGCCTATGTGAAGCTGACCCAGCGCGGGTGGGTGGCCTCGCGCGCCCTGGAGCCGCCAGAGGTGAGCGGCGGCGGGATCCTCTGCACCGACGACGAGTCCGCCCTGCCCTGCCTGCGCACCATCCACGCCGACCGGATCGCCGTGCTGAAGAGCCCCGGCTTCCGACTGAGCGGGATCTATACGCGCGGGCCGGACATGATCAGCCTCAAGGCCATGCCGACCGGGCTGAACCTCGGCTACATGCTGGGCGATCCGAACGCGACCCAGGGCTTCACCGATGATGCGCATCCGGTGAAAGTCGCCGTCGGCCAGACGGTGGTCAGCTTTCCGCTGACCGGGACGGGTCCCGACGCCTGCGTGCTGGACGCGGCGTTTGAAGCCGACATGGTGACGATCACCCAGAAGGGCCCGTGCGGCGGCGCCAAGCTGGGCGGCTGGTGGAAGCGGGACCAGACAAGGGATCCGGAGGCGGAGCTGTTCTAGGACTGCGCCCTGCGCCGCCACGCATCCCAAACCCGCCAGCCCATCAGCACCGCCAAAATCCCCGCATAGACCAGCGGCGGCCGGTGGTCGGCCTTCACCAGCAGGTAGTAGTGGGCCACGCCCAGCGGGACGATCAGGTAGATCAGCCAGTGCAGCTTCTGCCAAGTCGCCCGGCCCAGGCGCACCACCCAGCCGTTGGTCGAGGTCACGGCCAGCGGCATCAGCAGCACGAAGCCCAGCATGCCCAGGGTGATGAAGGGCCGCTTGAGGATGTCCTTCACCAGCTGGCCCCAGTCGAAGAACAGGTCGACGCCGATATAGGTCAGCAGGTGCAGGCAGATGTAGGCGAAGGCGAACAGCCCCACCGTGCGGCGGAAGCGGACCAGGCGGGGCTTCTTGAGGATGCGCGCGGCCGGGGTGATCGCCAGCCCCACCAGCAGCAGGCGCAGGCCCCAGACGCCGATCTGGCGGATCAGGGTCTCGATCGGATTGGCCCCCAGGTCGCCGCTGAACGCCCGCCACGCCAGCCAGACCAGCGGGGCGAAACAGGCCAGCCAGACGGCGGCGTAGACCAGGTTGTCCCGGGTCTTGGAGGGGCGCTTGGCCTTGGCCGCCCGCTTGACCGAGGCGTCCATCAGAAGTTCCGCTTCAGGTCCATGCCGCGATAGAGGTCGGCCACCCACTCGCCGTAGCCGTTGAACGGCAGGGTGTCGCGGCGGCGGAACTCGCCGATCCGGCGCTCGGTGGCCTGCGACCAGCGCGGATGGTCCACGGCCGGATTGACGTTGGAATAGAAGCCGTACTCACGCGGGGCCAGCAGGTTCCAGGCGGTGACCGGCTGCTTCTCGACCAGGCTGATCCGCACGATCGATTTGACGCCCTTGAAGCCATACTTCCACGGCACGACCAGCCGGACCGGCGCGCCGTTCTGGTTGGGCAGAACGTCGCCATAGAGGCCCACGGCCAAGATCGTCAGCGGGTGCACGGCCTCGTCGATCCGCAGCCCTTCGCGATACGGCCACTGCAAAGTGTCCCAGCGCTGGCCGGGCATTTCGGAGGGCCGCATCAGGGTCTCGAACGCCACGTACTTGGCCTTGGAGGTCGGCTTGACCTTGGCCAACAGGTCCTTGAGTGGGAAGCCCACCCACGGGATCACCATCGACCAGCCCTCGACGCAGCGCATGCGGTAGATGCGCTCTTCGAGCTTGTTCCCCTTGATCATATCCTCGATCGCGAAGCTGGCCGGCGCCTCGCACTCGCCGTCGACGCGGACGGTCCACGGGCGGGTCTTGAGAGAGCCGGCGTTTTCGGACGGATCCTCCTTGTTGACCCCGAATTCGTAGAAGTTGTTGTAGCTGGTGATGTCCTTCTTGGACGTCTTGGCCTCGGTGGTCGAGAAGCCTGGCCCATAGGCCAGGTCGCGAGCGCTCGCCGCGCCGGCGGCCGCCATCAGGCCCAGGCCGGCGGCCCCGCCGATGAACTCCCGTCGACGCAGGTAGAGGCTCCGGTCGGTGACGTCGTTGTCGGTCAGGTCGGGGGCGTGGCGGATCAGCATGGCGGGCTCCGGGAGGCTACCTCTAGGATACGTGCCCGAAGGGGGATTGGTTACACGCTTCGCTCAAATAGTCCCTCCCCCTGTGGGGGAGGTGGCCGAAGGCCGGTGGGGGGAGTATTCGGATTGTCGATCCGGGCTACGGCCGTCCGCCGATCAACTCCCCCCTCCGATCGCTACGCGATCACCTCCCCCACAGGGGGAGGGACTAATCCTCGGGGACTATTTCGCGGCCGATCTCACCACCACCTCGAACGCCTTCCGAGCCTCGACCTTCGCCTTGGCCAGCTTGGTCTTCAGCGACTTGAACTCCCGCACCCCGCCGGCCCTGGCCAACAGCGTCCGGAACGCCTTCGGCTCCGTATCCGGATCGTGCCCATCCTCCAGCGCCACCTTCAGCAACTGCGACAAGTCCTGCTCCAGCCGCCAGGCCGCCTCCAGGGCCTGCAGCGCCCCAGCTTCGCCCAGCCCAGCCCGGCCCAATGCCGCAAGCGCCTCGCCCGTGTTCTGGGCCAGGGGCCCGCCCGCCGCCGCGTGGACCAGTTGCAGGAACTGGGCGGCGAACTCGATGTCGACGAGGCCGCCGGGCGTCAGCTTCAGGTCCCAATCGCCCTTGCCCGGCCGCTCGTCCTCCATCAGCTGGCGCATCTCCAGCACGTCGACGGCGGTCTTCTTCGGATCACGCGACCGACGCAGGGCCGTGGCGATCGCGGCCTCGGCCCGCGCCTTGAAGTCCGGTGACGACGCCCAGATCACCCGCGCCCGGGTCAGGGCCTGCAGCTCCCAGGTCTCGGCCTCGCGCTCGTAATAGTCCTCGAAGGCCGCGTAGCTGACCGCCACCGGCCCCTTGGTGCCAGAAGGCCGCAGCTTCAGGTCCACCTCATAGAGCGTGCCCTCCCCCGTCGGGGCCGACAGGGCCGAGGTCAGGCGCTGGGTGAAGCGGGCGTAGAAGCTATCGGCGCTCCACCCCTTGATGGCGGACATGGCGGCCGGCTCGTCGGCGGCGTACAGCGTCATCAAATCCAGGTCCGACTTGGCGGTCATCTCGCGCGAGCCGGCCTTGCCCAGGGCGACCACGGCCACCTGGCCCGGAAACGCCCCGCCCAGCCGCTCGACCTCGGCCAGCGCGGCCGGGGCCAGGCCGCCGACGATCAGGTCGGCGAGGTCGGCGAAGGCCGCCCCGGCGTCGCGCGCGCCGGCCGTGCCGCTGATCACCCGCACCCCGATCCGGAAGCTCTGGTCGCGGAACAGGCGCCGCGCCGCGTCCATCGCCCCTTCGAAATCGGTCGGGTCCCAGGGCGCGTCCTTGGGCATCTCGATCGGGCCGAAGAAGGCCGGGTCCAGCAGGGCGTCCAGGGCCGTCGGACGGCGGGCGAGGGTCGAGGCCAGGCGCGGGGCGAAGGCCATGACCTCGACGATCAGCTCGAACAGGCGCGGCTGGGCCAGGAACAGCGATTGGATCTGCACGCCGCTGGAGAGGCCCGCGAAGAAGTCGCTGAACCGGTTGAAGGCGTCATCCGGCGCCCCGGTGGCGTTGGCCGCGTCCAGCAGGCGCGGCGCCAGGCGGGTGAACAGCTCGCGGCCCCGCTCGGTGCGAGTGGCTGCGATGTGGCCATGGTGCCAGCCGCGGATCGTGGCGGCCACCCGCTCGGGATGGCTGAACCCCATGCGCTTGAGCGTGGCCAGGGTCTCCGGATCGTCCTCGACGCCGGTGAACACCAGGCTGCCGAACCGCGAGGACAGCGCCTCCTCGCCCTTGAACAGCGCGCCGTAGCGGCGATTGACGCCCTTCAGCAGCTGCCCGACCTGGGCGTCGAAACTACGCAACAGCCCCTGCCCCCACAGGGCCGCCACCTTCTTGCGGTCGGCGTCGCTCTCGGGGAGCTTGTGGGTCTGGTCGTCGGCGATCATCTGGGCGCGATGCTCCAGGGCGCGCAGGTCGCGATAGGCGGCGATCAGGTAGTCGCGATCCTCGGGCGTCACATGGCCGGCCGCCGACAGGGCGACCAGGGCGTCCAGGGTGCGGGGGCTGCGGAGGTCGGGATGGCGGCCGCCCAGGATCAGCTGCTGAGTCTGGACGAAGAACTCGATCTCACGGATGCCGCCGCGCCCCAGCTTCAGGTCCGCGCCCTTGGCGGTCAGGCGGTCGTCCACCTTGTAGGCGTGGATCTGGCGCTTGATCGAATGGATGTCGGCGATGGCGGCGAAGTCGAGGTTCTTGCGCCAGATGAACGGCTGCAGCTCGCGCAGGAACGCCTCGCCTCGCGCGAAGTCGCCGGCGCAGATGCGAGCCTTGATGTGGGCCGCCCGCTCCCAGTTCTGGCCGACGCTCTCGTAGTAGTCGAGGGCCGCGTCGATCGGCATGGCGGGCGGGGTCGACGAGGGATCGGGGCGCAGGCGCAGGTCGATGCGGAAGACGTAGCCGTCGGCCGTGCGCTCGGCCAGCAGGCGGCCCAGGTGGTTGGCGATGCGCACCGCCACGCCCTGCGGCTCGACGCCCTCGGCCACCGGCAGGGCTTCCGGCGCATAGAAGATCGAAAAGTCGATGTCGCTGGAATAGTTGAGCTCGAACGCCCCGTGCTTGCCCATGGCGATGCAGAAGAGACCCGGCGTCGGACCGTCCGCTCCTTCGCCCACATGGGTCAAGGCGCCGCGCGCCACCTCCAGCCGCGCGGCCTGAGCCAGGGAGGCGTGCAGGGCGGCGTCGGCGAAGCGGGTCAGGGCGCCGGTCACCGCGTCCAGGTCCCAGACCCCGCCCAGGTCGGCGAGGGCGGTCAGCAGGTGCAGGTCGGCCTTCAGTTCGCGCAAGGTCCGGCGGGCGGTCTCGAAGTCGGGCTCGGCCGCCACGGCCTCGGCCTGGGCCAGGATCTCGACCAGGCGCGTTTCCGGATCGCTCTCCAGGATCAGCGGCAGGCGCTTGCCGTCGCGCCGCGCGAGACCGGTCAGGTAGGGCGAGGCGGCGAACACCGGCGCCAAGGCCGGCCAGGCGGCCTCGACCAGCGGCGCGGCTTCGCCTACGCGCCGGGTGATCGTCTCGTGCGCCCGCTCGGCGGCCTTGGGATCGACGACGGGGCCGCACGGAGCGAGGCGTTCGAGGAGGCGAGTCATGGCCGCCACTGTGGCGCGCGCCCTCTATCCCGTGAAGAGCTTCACATATTCCTCGACCGGTCGCCGGGTGATTGTCTCGTTCACATAGACGGGCACGACGCCGTCCTCGGGCTTGAGCATCCGCACGCCCGCCAGGCGCATGCGGTCGAACAGGCCCTG
>JAGIBE010000041.1 GCA_017744495.1 Caulobacter sp.
CGGCTACACCGGCCTGGAGTACAGCGACGCCTTCTGGAGCGTGGTCCAGACCGCCAACGCCAAGAAGACGCTCGAGGCGGGCTTCACCACTATCCGCAACGTCGGTTCGGACCGGTTCGACGACGTGGGTCTGCGCGAGGCCATCGACGAGGGCTATGTGGAGGGGCCGCGCATCGTCACGGCCACCTACGCGATCGGCGCCACGGGCGGCCACTGCGACTCGACCTTCTTCCCGCCCTCGATGGACCAGAAGAGCCCCTACAACGTCGACAGCCCCGACGAGGGCCGGAAGAGGGTGCGCGAGCTTAAGAAGTACGGCGCCCAGGTGATCAAGATCTGCGCGACGGGCGGGGTGTTCTCGCACGGCGACGAGCCGGGCCAGCAGCAACTGACCCTGGCCGAGATGACCGCCATCGTCGACGAGGCCCACATGGCGGGCCTGAAGGTCGCGGCCCACGCCCACGGCGCGGCCGGCATCAAGGACGCCATCCGCGCCGGGGTCGACACCATCGAGCACGCCAGCCTGGTCGACGACGAGGGCATCAAGCTGGCCGTCCAGAAGGGCGCCTATTTCTCGATGGACATCTACAACACCGACTACACCCAGGCCGAGGGCAAGAAGAACGGCGTCTTGGAAGACAACCTGCGCAAGGACCGCGACATCGGCGAGATCCAGCGCGAGAACTTCCGCAAGGCCCTGAAGGCCGGGGTGAAGATGATCTTCGGCACCGACGCCGGGGTCTATCCGCACGGGACCAACGCCAAGCAGTTCGCCGTGATGGTCCGCTACGGCGCCACGCCCCTGCAGGCGATCCAGGCCGCGACCATCACCGCGTCCCAGGCCCTGGGCCGCGAGAAGGACGTCGGCCAGGTGGCCGTGGGCCGCTACGGCGACCTGATCGCGGTCAATGACGATCCGCTGACCGACGTCACCACCCTGGAGCGGCCGGTGTTCGTGATGAAGGGCGGCGTGGTGGTGAAGGCGCCGTAAGGCGGCCGCCTCTCGCCAAATGCAGCCGCAGAGCCTAAATGCAGCGGCTCCATAACGCCCGAGCTCGACCGTGATCACCTTCCAAGACGTCTCCAAGACCTACGCCGGGAGCGGCGAACACGCCGCGCTCAGCGGGGTCAGCCTGTCGGTCGCGCCGGGCGAGGTGTTCGGGGTGATCGGGGCTTCGGGCGCGGGCAAGTCCACCCTGATCCGGCTGATCAACGGCCTGGAGAAGCCCTCGGCCGGCAAGGTCGTGGTCGACGGCGACGACGTGGCGGCCCTGGGCGTGGAGGGGCTGCGGTCCCTGCGCCGCCGGGTGGGCATGATCTTCCAGCACTTCAACCTGCTGTCGTCCAAGACCGTGGCCGGCAACGTCTCCTTCCCGCTGAAGCTGGCCGGCAAGCCCGACGCCGAGGTCAAGGCGCGCACCGCCGAGCTGCTGGCGCGGGTGGGGTTGAGCGACTTCGCCGACAAGTATCCGGCCCAGCTGTCGGGCGGCCAGAAGCAGCGCGTCGGCATCGCCCGCGCCCTGGCGACCGGGCCCAAGGTGCTGCTGTGCGATGAGGCCACCAGCGCCCTGGACCCCGAGACTACCGAACAGATCCTGGAACTGGTCTCCAACCTCAACCGCGAACTGGGCCTGACCATCGTGCTGATCACCCACGAGATGGACGTGGTCCGCCGCGTCTGCGACCGGGTGGCGGTGCTGGAGGGCGGCCGCGTGGTCGAGACCGGTCCGGTCGAGCAGGTGTTCCTGCACCCGGCCAGCGCCACGGCCCGCCGGTTCGTCACCGAGGCGGAAGGCGAACCGGGCGAGGGCGTGGCCGTCGGCGGCCGCGTGGTGCGCCTGACCTTCAAGGGCGAGGCGACCTATAAGCCGATCCTGGGCGCGGTGGCTCGCGAGACCGGCGTCGACTACTCGATCCTGGGCGGCCGCATCCATCGCCTCCGCGAGACGCCCTACGGCCAGCTGACCCTGTCCCTGACCGGCGGCGACGTCGAGGCCGCGATCCGGCGCTTCCAGGCCGACGGCGTCCGGGTGGACCTGGTCGGGGAGGCCGGCCGATGAGCGGGTTCATGGAAAACATCGCCCCCTTCCAAAACGTAGATTGGTCGGAGATCGGCCAGGCCACGCTGGACACCCTGTCGATGCTGGGCGGCTCCATGGTGCTCACCGTGATCCTGGGCCTGCCGCTGGGCGTGATCCTGTTCCTGACCGGCAAGGGCCAGATGCTGCAGAACCGCGTCGCCAACGGCGTGCTGTCGCTGGTCATCAACATCCTGCGCTCGGTGCCGTTCGTGATCCTGCTGATCGTGATGATCCCGCTGACCGTGGCGCTGGTCGGCACCTCGCTGGGCGTGCCGGGCGCGATCCCGCCGCTGGTGGTGGGGGCCGCGCCGTTCTTCGCCCGCCTGGTGGAAACAGCCCTCCGCGAAGTCGACAAAGGCGTGATCGAGGCCAGCTTCGCCATGGGCGCCAGGCGGCGGCAGGTGGTGCTGGGCGCGCTGCTGCCCGAGGCCATGCCCGGCCTGATCGCCGCGGCCACCGTCACCGCCATCGCCCTGGTGTCCTATACAGCCATGGCCGGCGTCGTCGGCGCGGGCGGCCTGGGGGACCTCGCCATCCGCTTCGGCTACCAGCGCTTCCAGACCGACGTGATGGTGGTGACCGTGGTGCTGCTGCTGGTGCTGGTCCAGGCCCTGCAGATGGTCGGCGACGCGGTGGTGCGGAAGGTCTCGCACCGCTAGAACGATCCCATGACCGACGACATCCAATCCGACACCCAGGGCCAGCACTGGGACCCCGTCTTCGCCGAAACCCTGGTGGGCAAAACCCTGCTGGTCGGCCTGACCTTCCTCGACGGCGATGGCGAGGTCGTCAGCCGCGAGGAATTCTGGGGCGTGGTGATCTCGGCCGACGAGGCCGAGGGCATCACCCTGGACCTGATGAACGAGGAGGGCGACACCTTCACCCTGCCGCCGCAGACCTCGAACATCAGCCCCGCCGAGCCCGGTGACTACACGCTCAAGAGCACCGGCGAGACGGTCCCGAACCCCGACTTCGTCTCCACCTGGATGATCCACGGCCCGCCCGAACCGGCGAACGACGAAGACTGACATTCACCACGTCATCCTCGGACTTGTTTCGAGGACCCCTCTGTCCGCTGGTTTGCCGTTTAGGATTGGGCCGCGACCTCACCGCTCCACCAATCTTCCTTCTTCTCAGCTGAGGCAGGGGTCCTCGGAACAAGTCCGAGGATGACGGGCGTTTGTGCAGGCAAGGCTTGCGCTCCACGCTCGATCAGGAAAACTGATTTCCCGATCCGCCGGGAAGCGGGCAATACCCGACCTGTCTAATCGCCTTTACGGAGCCGTTCATGGTCGCCCGCCGCGCCGTCCTCGTTAGCCTCGCCGTCCTGTCCCTCGCGGCCTGCGGCAAGAAGCCCGCCGCCAGCAGCGCCGGCGACACCCTGACGGTCGCCGCCACGGCGGTCCCGCACGCCGAGGTGCTGGAGTTCATCAAGCCGAAGCTGGCGGCCGAAGGGCTGAAGATCGAGGTCAAGGTCTTCAACGACTATGTCCAGCCCAACATCCAGGTCGCCGAGAAGCGCGTGGACGTGAACTACTTCCAGACTCTGCCGTATCTGGAGACCTTCAACGCCGACAAAGGCACCACCCTGGTTCCGGTGATCGGCGTGCACATCGAGCCGCTGGGCGCCTATTCCCGAAAGTACAAGGCGGTCGGCGAAATCCCAGCCGGCGCGGTCGTGGCCATCCCCAACGAGGGCAGCAACGAGGGCCGGGCCCTGCTGCTTCTGGCCCGCAACGGCGTCATCACCCTGGCCGATCCGAACAAGGCGCTGTCGACCCTGAAGGACATCACCGCCAATCCGAAGAACCTGAAGTTCAAGGAGCTGGAGGGCGCGACCCTGCCTCGCGTGCTGGACCAGGTGGACCTGGCGATTATCAACACCAACTACGCCCTCGACGCCAAACTGGACCCGTCCAAGGACGCCCTGCTGATCGAGGACAAGAACAGCCCCTATGTGAACTACCTGGTCGGCCGGCCGGACAACAAGGACGATCCACGCGTCCAGAAGCTGGCCAAGGCCCTGACCTCGCCCGAGGTGAAGGCGTTCATGGAGCAGAAGTACCACGGCGCGGTGGTGCCGGCGTTCTAGCGCGGCGCTACGGCTGGGGACACACACGCAGTCAGCGATGGTTGATCGTTCGGCAATGTAGCGGAATGCGTGTGCGTCCCCGTCAGTAGCCCTGGCGTGGCCTGACATTTCACCGTACATATCAGGCTCGCCTTACCTCGGAGCCCCGCCTTGCGACGTTTCATGGCCCCTGACGACGCCTTCGCCGGCGCCCAGACCTCCGGCGGTCGCGACCGCATGCTGGTGCTGGACGTCTGCTCGTCCTCGGGACTGGAGGACTGGTCGCCCGACCTGCAGAAGGCCAAGGTCTACGAGCGCATCCTGCTGGACCTGATCCTGGGCCGGCTGGCGCCCGGCGCGCGGCTGGACGAGCAGTCGCTGGCGGCGCGCTATGACGCGGGTCTGGCCGGGGTGCGCGACGCCCTGGGGCGCCTGGCCCTGGAAGGCCTGGTGATCCGCCGTGCTCGTTCGGGCACCACGGTCGCCCCGCTGGATCTGGTGGAGCTGCGCCAGGGCTACGAGGCCCGGGCCCTGATCGAGCCGCATTGCGCCGGCCTCGCCGCCAAGAACGCCAGCAAGGCCGAGGCCGAGGCGATCCGCGCGGCCTTCGACGACGGCGAGCGCGCCGCCCGCGACCGTGACCTCCCGGCCCTGGTGGCCATGGATCAGCGCTTCCACGCCGCCGTGGCCCGCGCCGGCGGCAATATGGCCCTGGCCCGCATCTTGATTCCCCTGCAGCACAAGGCCGCCCGCTACTGGGTCTTCTCGTTCGGCGCGGCCACGGAGGGCGAGCTGATCGCCGACGTCGAGCAGCACCGCGCCGTGGCCGACGTGATCGCCTCGGGCGACGTCGGGGGCGCAAAGCTGGCGATGATGCGCGTGCTGAACATCATGCCGGAGGCGGCCCGGCCGATGGTCGAGGGGTAAAGCTTGAACCCTCTCTCTTAGAGAGAGGGTTTCGGAGCGCGCGCACGCCCAGCTTTCCTGGGCCACACCTCAATATAATTCTTTCTGAAATGTCAGATAACGTTTTGACGAACGTTGCGTAAGGTCCCATTGGCTAGCTTCGCCGCCGCTTCCCCCGGTCGGTCTGGAGCTTTCGAGATGTCGATCCGCGCCTATCTGCTCGCTTCCGCCATGGCGCTGGGCGTGTTCGCATCCGGCCAGGCCTACGCGCGTGACGGGGCCGAAGACGCGCCCCAGATCGACGCCGTCGACGCGGTGATTGTCCAGGCGCGCGACAAGGCGGGCCTTCTGGAAAAGCAGCCCAGCACCACCGTGTTCGGCCTGGAGAAGCCGCTGCTGGAAACCCCGCGCTCGGCCAGCTTCGTCAGCGACACCACCCTGACCCGCTACGGCATCGAGACCATCGACGGCCTGACCTCGGTCTCGCCGGGGACCTACACCGCCAGCTTCTACGGCGTGCCCGGCGCGCTCAACATCCGCGGCACCCTGGCCGAGACCTATTTCCGCGGCTTCAAACGGGTGGAGAACCGCGGCACCTATTCCACCCCGATCGGCGGGGCGGCCCAGATCGAGATCGTGCGCGGCCCGCCGGCTCCGATCTACGGCTCGGGCAAGGTCGGCGGCATGCTGAACTTCATCCCCAAGTCGGCGCGCGACGAGGGCCGGTTCCTGACCGACCCCAGGGGCGAGATCACCGCCACGCTCGGCGCCTACGACAAGAAGAACCTGACCGGCCAGGTCGCCCTGCCGGTCAAGCTGGGCTCGGCCGACGGCGGGATCTACGCCTATGGCGAGCTCGACGACTCCAAGAGCTTCTATCGCGGCCTGCACCCCAAGCGGCAGCTGGCGGAAGTCTCGGCCGACTTCGACCTGAACAACGGCTGGAGCACGGCCTTCGGCGGCATGGTCTACCACTCGACCGGCGACATCCAGACGCCCGGCTGGAACCGCCTGACCCAGGACCTGATCGACCACCAGACCTACATCACCGGTCGCGACACCAGCCTGGTCGACGCCGACGGCAACGGCCGGATCACCCCGAACGAGGTGGGCCCGTACCCGTACGGCAGCGCGCTCTACATCCCGTACTACGGCTTCCCCGCCACCGACGCCAACCACACCCTGGACACCGGCGTGGGCACGACGAAGCTGGATCCGCGCACGGTCTATGTCAGCGCCGCTGACTTCTCCAAGACCTGGACCAACACCCTCTATTTCGACCTGGCCAAGCGGTTCGACGACGACAGCGTGCTGAAGCTGCAGCTGTTCTACGACGACCAGGAGAACAAGCGCTTCGTCAGCTACGGCTATCCGGCCTGGTTCGAC
Organism: Caulobacter sp.; assembly: GCA_017744495.1. Taxonomy (GTDB): domain Bacteria; phylum Pseudomonadota; class Alphaproteobacteria; order Caulobacterales; family Caulobacteraceae; genus Caulobacter. The sequence goes on from JAGIBE010000041.1 coordinate 6,445, forward strand.
AGCCATGTCTGGGAGGCGCGCACCAGCTACGCCTTCAGGCGCGACCTGGGGCCGGTGAGCACGGCGAGCATCGTCGGCGCCGGCTATCGCGCGTTCGAGGGCCGTCGTCGCGAGAGCTTCAACAGCGGCCTGATCGCCATCGACCGCCGCGACATCTCGCTCGGGGCCCAGCCCAACGACATCATCGACAGCCCGTTCAGCACTGAGCCGGCCGGCGTCCAGGGGCTGGAGTGGGAGAACGACAACAAGGGCACGTGGAGCCAGACGGGCTTGTTCTTCACCAGCGACGTCAAGTTCGGCCAGCGCCTGACCCTGACCCTGGGCGGCCGCTATGACTGGTACGATGTCGCCGCCGAGGACACCGGCTACCTGACCTTCGCCCCCACGGGCCGCCAGACCGATGACAGGGGGAAGGGGACCTACAGCGCCAGCCTGACCTACCAGACCCCGGTCGGCCTGATGCCCTATATCAGCTACGCCAAGGCCTCGGCGCTCGAGGTCAGCCAGGCGGGCGAGGTGGCCCCGAACCTGGTCGCCGACGGCTCGTGGTTGTCGGACAGCGACCTGGCCGAGGCGGGCGTGAAGTTCCAGCTGCTGAAGGGGACCCTGGTAGGTTCCTTGGCCGCCTATCGCCAGAACCGCACCCAGCTGTCGGGCCTGACGCCGGCGGTGCAGGGCACGCGGGCCAAGGGCGTGGAGCTGGAGGTCCGCTGGCTGGCGTCGGAGCATCTCAGCTTCACGGCCACGGCCAACGCCCAGCACACGACCGTCAAGGGACCGGACAATTCGTTCCAGTACATCCCGGCCTATACGGCGGGCGTGCCCGGCGTCCAGGGCTATGGCGGCTCGTACGTCGTCTGGACCTTCAGCAGCCTGCCGGGCCGGGCGGGCGACTACGACTACACCCTGATCCCCAAGTCGGTGGTCAGCCTCTACGGCGCCTATACCAGCAACACGTACGACTGGGGCCAAGCCGGGGCGACCCTCGGCGTCACCCATGTGACCAAGACCTCGGGCCTGGTGCAGGACGCGGTGACCTATCCTGCCTACGCCGTGGTCAACGCCTCGGCCTATCTCACTCGCGGACCATACACGGCCGAGCTCAACATCGATAATCTGTTCGACAAGCTCTATTTCACCC
>JAGIBE010000042.1 GCA_017744495.1 Caulobacter sp.
TCACCGCGATCACGGTGCAGAACACCCTGGGCGTGACTGGCGTGCATCCGGTCCCGCTGGAGATCGTCGAGGCTCAGGCCCGCGCCGTGCTGGACGATATCGGGGCCGACGCCTTCAAGATCGGCATGCTGGGTGACGCCGCCACGGTCGAGGTGGTGGCCCGGGTGCTGGACAGCGCCCCAAAATCCACTTGGGGGGGAACTCCGGCCGTCATCGACCCGGTGATGGTCGCCAAGGGCGGGGCCTCGCTGCTGGCCGATCAGGCGATCGGGGCGCTGAAGAGCCTGCTGGTCCCCCGCGCCGCCCTGCTAACCCCCAACGCGCCTGAAGCCGCGGCCCTGACCGGCCTCGCGGTCGAGACCACCGACGACCTGCGCAGGGCCGGCGAGGCCCTGCTGGAGCTGGGCGCCCATGCGGTGCTGATGAAAGGCGGGCATGTGGCCCAAAGCGAAAGGGGAGGCGAACGGGTCGTGGACCTCCTGATCACCCGCCAGGGCGAGACCGCCTTCGAGGGCGGGCGGATCGAGACCCGCCACACCCACGGCACCGGCTGCACCCTGGCCAGCGCCTGCGCCACGGGCCTGGCCCAGGGCCTGACCCTGACCGAGGCGGTGGCCCGGGCCTGGAACTACGTCCACGAGGCCATGTTGCGCGCCCCGGGCTTCGGGGCGGGGCATGGTCCGCTGGACCACGCTTGGGTGGTGCGCAAATGAGCGATCTGGAAGCCCGCCTGGTCGACATCGTCCGCGGCGTGTCCACGACGATGCAGGTGCTGCGGACGGCGCGCGACCTGGACCTGCCCGACGCCATGGTCTTTTCCGGCGCGGTCTACCAGCCGGTCTGGAACCATCTGACCGGCCGGGCGCCCGACTATGGGATCAAGGACTACGACCTGGCCTATCACGACGCGTCCGACACCTCGTACGAGGCCGAGGACGTGGTCATCAAGCGCGTGGCCGCCGCCTTCGAACCGCCGCTGCGCGATCTGGTCGAGGTGCGAAACCAGGCCCGGGTGCACCTGTGGTTCGAACAGAAGTTCGGGGCCGATGAGCCTTATCCGCCGCTGGAGTCCAGCGCCCAGGCCCTCGAGCGGTTCGTGGCCACGGCGTTCTGCGTGGGGGTGCGGATGGAGCCCGACGACAGCCTCTCGGTGTTCGCGCCATTCGGACTGGACGACCTGTTCGCCCTCTACCTGCGGCCCAACCCGTTGCGGGTGAAGGGCGCCGGCGGCTGGACGCGCACCACGGGCTCGGCCAAGGCGCGCTGGCCCGAGATCAGGGTGGAGGGCGAGTGAGGCGCCCGAAACATTGTCCCGCGTGACAATGTTCGAATTGATCCGTGACGTGGCCGTGGCTAGGCGTGGCGTGAAGAGGAGCCTCGCCATGCGCCAGTGGACCATCGACGCCTTCGCCTCCGGCCCGTTCAAGGGCAATCCGGCCTGCGTGGTCGAGCCCTTCGAGGCGTGGCCCGACGCCGCCTGGATGCAGGCCCTGGCGGCCGAGAACAATCAGGCCGAGACCGCCTTCCTGCTCAAGACCGCCGATCCGGCCCGATTCGGCCTGCGCTGGTTCACCCCGGCGCTCGAGGCCCCGCTGTGCGGCCACGCCACCCTGGCCGCCGCCCACGCCCTGTTCGCGGAACTGGACGTCGATGTCCTCCTGTTGACCTTCGACACGCTGTCGGGCGCTCTGACGGTACGCCGGACCGCCGACGGCCTGGAAATGGATTTCCCGTCCGACCCACCGCGCCGGTTGCCCGGCGTGGAGGGCCTGGGCCAGGCGCTGGGCGTCGAGCCGCTGGAGGTCTGGGCGGGGATGTATCTCGTGGCGGTGCTGGCGGACGAGGCGACGGTCCGGGGCCTGGCGCCGGACCTGGCGGCTCTTCGCGGCGTCGGCGGCGAGGCGTCCGGCGGGCCCGGCCAGGTAATCGCTGTAGCACAGGCCGATCCGGGCCGGGACTATGCGGTGGTCAGCCGCTTCTTCGCGCCCGCCGCCGGCATTCCCGAGGATCCGACCACGGGCTCGGCGCACTGCATCCTCATGCCCCTGTACGGCGACAAGCTGGGCGCGAAGGTCCTGCGCTTCCACCAGGCCTATCCGGGCCGGGGCGGGGACTTGGAATGCGAAAACCGCGGCGCGCGCGTTCTGTTGCGCGGCCGCGGCTTCACGATGGTGGAGAGCCGGCTGAGGGTGGAACCGGCTCTCCTTTAGGCCGTCAGGCCCTTAGTAGCGGCGGCCGTAGCGGTCGCCGTCGTGGCGCTCATAGCGGATCTGGGCGCCGATGCGGTCGTAGCGACGATCCAGGTCGGCGCGCTCCCAGCCGGTCAGGCCGCCGCGACGATAGCGGGCTTCCAGACGGGCGGTTTCGCGCAGGTCGCCCTTCAGGCGCCAGGCTTCGTTGCGGGTCAGGTCGCCGTTGCGGATGCCCCAGTCGATGCGCTGGTCGAGGCGGGCGATACGGTCGCCACCCACGTCCTGACGGTCGTAGCCGCCTTGATAACCACGGTCATAGCCGCGATCGTAGCCATAGGATTGAGCCGAGGCGACGGCGGGGACGGCGGCGGCGACGGCCGAGACCGCGGCGATCGAAAGCAGAATCTTTTTCATCGGTACGGTTCCTCTTGAACATTTCCGACGCCCGACGGGACGACGTTGATGTGAGGAGACCACACCCAGCCTGAAGCCGGTCTGAGCCGCTCGTTATGTTGCGTTCAGGTACCTGAACACGCCCTCTGGCCTTAGGCCGCGGCGGTCTTCGCTCCGTCGCGCCGGGCGATGGCCACGGCGGTCTCGATCGCGTCGTACAGCTTGGTGACCTCGATCGGCTTGGCGACGTGACCGTCCATGCCGGCGGCCATGTAACCCTCGACCTGGTGGACCAGGGCGTTGGCGGTGACCGCCACGATCGGGATGCGCTTGCGGTTCTCGCTGACCTCGAGGGCGCGGATGGTGCGGGCCGCCTCGACCCCGTCCATCACCGGCATGTGGATGTCCATCAGCACGATGTCGTGGCCGCCGCGCTTCCAGGCCTCGACGCAGGCGGCGCCGTCGGCCACCAATTCGACCTCGGCGCCCAGCGGGGCCAGGACGGCGGCGATGACCTTCTGGTTGGTCGGATTATCGTCGGCGGCGAGCACCCGCAGGCGGCGTTCGGACTCGATCGGCGGCGGGGCGGCTTCGATCTGGGCGGGCGCGGCGGCCTCGCCACGCGGCATGGCGACCACGACGGTGAAGGTCGAGCCCTGGCCTTCGCGGCTCTGCACATGGACGCCGCCGCCCATCAGGGTGGCCAGTTCGTTGCAGATCGACAGGCCCAGGCCCGAGCCGCCGAACCGGCGGGTGGTCGAGCTGTCGGCCTGGACGAACTTGTCGAACAGGCGCGGTAGGGTCTCGGCGTCGATGCCGATGCCGGTGTCGACCACATCGACGCGCAGACCGCTGCCGTCGTCGGCCGAGGCGAAGCGCACCGAGACGCTGCCCTCCAGCGTGAACTTCAGGGCGTTGGAGACCAGGTTGCCCAGGATCTGACGCAGACGATCGGCGTCGCCGCGCCATGAACCCAGGGCCTCGGGCGCGACGAAGACGCCGAAGTCCAGATTCTTGGCCCGGGCCTGGGGCGTATAGGATTCGCGGACCGACAAGGCCAGGCTCGCCAGGTCGAAGTCGCGCTCGACCAGGTCGAGCCGGCCGGCCTCGATCTTCGACAGATCCAGCACGTCGTTGAGCACCGACAGCAGGAGGCTTCCGGACTCCCGGATCACCGACAGGCGCTCCCGCTGGGCCGGGCTCAACTCGCCCATGGCCATCACCTCGGTCATGGCCAGCACGCCGTTCAGCGGGGTGCGGATCTCGTGGCTCATATTGGCCAGGAAATGCGACTTCAGGACGTTGGCGGCGTTGGCGTCGTCGCGCGCCTTAACCAGTTCGGCCATGGCGCCACGCAGATCGTGGTCGTTGATCTCCAGACGCGAGACCAAGTGGTTGAAGCTGTCGGTCAGGCTCTGGAAGACGTCGTCGTCGGCCGCCTGCTCCACCGGCTTGAATTGGCCGTTGGCGGCGACCTCGCGCATGGCGTTGGACAGGCGCTCCATAGGCTTGGTCATGCGCCGCGCCAGGCCGTTGGCCAGCAGGATCGCCAGGCCGGCCGAGCCGAAGAACAGGGTGCCGGTCAGGGCCAGGTCGCGGGCCATGATGTCGGTCAGGCTGGGGCGGCGGGCTGTCAGGGACAGCGTGCCCACGCGGCGGTCGGCCAGCTTGATCGGGCGGATCAGGGTGTCGACCTCAGCGTCCTTGGCCGCGCCGACTTGGGCGATCACCTGGCCTCGCAGGTCGGTCAGCTGCACGGACACCACGTTGGGAGCCTTGGCCACGGCCTCGAGGGCGCGATAGGCGCCGACCGTATTGTGGTCGGCCATCGGCGCGGCGGCGCCGGCCGCCACCATCTGGGCCAGGATCTCGTGATTGGCTTGGGATTCCTGGCGGGCGACGCTCCACTGCTGGAGCATGAAGCAGACACAGGCCGCCAGCAGCGCGGCCACCGTGGTGGTCAGCGCGACAGCCGCGATTCGCGCCTGCAAGGGCGCATGCGTCGCGGCTTCGGAGCTGCGGCTCTCGTCGATCATTTCCCGTCCCAGGAGAATCCTAGAGGTCCACCTTCGCCCAATCTTACTAACGCTTCGCTTCCAAAATACCTGTTCTCCGCGACAAAACAACGTTAACGCGCATTTCTCATTGCGTTCTTCTTAACTTTTCGTTTACCTCTTCGCTTAGTCTTTCATTAAGGAGATGGGGCGTTGGAAAAGGTTTTTGTCGTTAAACGTGTGGCTGGCACGCTGCATGGCGCGGAAGCGGCGATCGACGCCGCCATGGTTGAAACCGCCGAAGTGATCGCGGATATGGTGCAGGCGCGTAAGGATCTGGGTCTGTCGGCGACCGTTGGGGCCGCCGCCACCGCCAAGGTTATGGCCGCCATGGCCGCCCTGTCTGAAGCCCGCACCGCGATGGTCGAGGCCCACGGTGAGCTGGATCAGACCGCCAAGCGTCTGGGCGTCCGCACCACGATGGTCGGCTGGCTGAAGGACACCGCCCAGGTCGAGAACAACGTGCGCCTGTCCGAGGCCAGCTAAGCAATATTGCAAGAGTTTAATCCCTAGGGTCTCTAATTCGCGTTAGAGACTCTAGGGATGCACGTTCAGCTCGCGCCGTTTTTGGGATGGGCCGCCACTTTCTTGGTGTGTGGTTTGGCGTGGACCAAAGGCGGTCCGGCAGAGCGCTGGGGCAGCGCGATTATCCTGATCGGCGCCGTCGCCGCCGGATTGATCCAGATGCTCCTGCCGGCGAGACCTGAAACGATCGCCCTTCTGCTGCTGGAAGGGCTCTATAGCCTGGCCTTCCTGGGTCTAGCCCTGCGCTATGCCAGCCCCTGGCTTGGCGGCGCGATGATCCTGCAGGCGATCCAATTTGGCCTGCACGCCTATTATATCGTCGGCGAACGCGCCCATGATCGCGGCTTCTACCTGATCAACAATCTCAATTCGATCGGGGTGCTGATCTGCATCCTGTTTGGGATCTTCGCGACCTGGCGCAAGCGGGGCCGGGTCGCCGCAAGATAATTGCCGAACGCGGACGATTTGTCCGCCACGCGGCAAAATCTCTCCTTGCCTTCGTCGCCGAAACGGGGTTTCTCGCCGGCGGGCCACATCCCCCCAACGGGATGCAGTCCATCTGTAAGGATGGGAGACATCGCTATGACCACGACCCTCGCCAAGCCGGCGATCCGCCCGGCTCGTCCCGAGTTCTCTTCCGGCCCCTGCGCCAAGCGCCCCGGCTGGACCCCCGAAAATCTCAGAAACGCCGTCCTGGGCCGGTCGCACCGCTCCAAGCTGGGCAAGGGCCGCCTGAAGGCCGCCATCGACCAGACGCGCGAAGTTCTGGAAGTCCCCGCCGACTTCCTGATCGGCATCGTCGCCGGTTCGGACACCGGCGCCGTCGAAATGGCGATGTGGTCGATGCTGGGCGCCAAGCCCGTGCAACTGCTGGCCTTCGAGTCCTTTGGCAAGGACTGGGTCACCGACGTCACCAAGCAACTGAAGCTGCCGAACGTCGAAGTGCTCGACGCGCCGTACGGCCAGCTGCCCGACACCTCCAAGGTCGATCCGGCCAAGGATCTGGTCTTCACCTGGAACGGCACCACCTCGGGCGTCCGCGTCCCGAACGCCGACTTCATCAGCGCCGACCGTGAAGGCATCGTGATCTGCGACGCCACCAGCGCCGCCTTCGCCCAGGACCTGGACTGGACGAAGCTGGATGTCGTGACCTTCTCCTGGCAGAAAGCCCTCGGCGGCGAAGGCGCCCACGGGATCCTGATCCTGTCGCCACGCGCCGTGGCTCGCCTGGAGAGCTACACGCCGGCCTGGCCGATGCCGAAGCTGTTCCGCATGACCAAGGGCGGCAAGTTGGCGGCCGACATTTTCGAGGGCGCGACCATCAACACGCCGTCGATGCTCTGTGTCGAAGACGCCCTCGACGCCCTGAAGTGGGCCGCTTCGATCGGCGGTCTGGAAGCCATGCAGGCCCGCGCCGACCAGAACCTGGCCGTGCTGGCCGACTGGGTCGCCAGAACCCCGTGGGTCGAGTTCCTGGCCGCCACACCGGAAATCCGCTCCAACACCTCGGTGTGCCTGAAGGTCGTCGATCCCAAGATCGCGGCGCTGCCAGACGACGCCCAGGCCGACTTCGCCAAGAAGCTGGCCGGCCTGCTCGAGAAGGAGGGCGCCGCCCTCGACATCGGCGGCTATCGCGACGCCCCGGCCGGCCTGCGCATCTGGTGCGGCGCCACCGTCGAGGCCTCGGACCTCGAGGCCCTGACGCCTTGGCTGGACTGGGCTTTCGAGACCGTCTCGGCCGAACTGGTCGCCGCTTAACTCGCGCCCTCCCTCCCCCTTGATGGGGGAGGGGCAGGGGTGGGGGTGAACCCCGCCACCTCAGCAAGCACCCCCATCCCAACCCTTCCCCCATCCGCCGACGGGAAGGGTTCAAAAATCAGGGAAGATTCCCATGACCGCTCCCCGCGTCCTCATCGCTGACAAGCTCAGCCCCGCCGCCGTCGACATCTTCAAGAATCGCGGCCTGGACTTCGACATCAAGACCGGCCTGTCCAAGGACGAGCTGATCGCCGTGATCGGCGACTATGACGGCATCGCCATCCGCTCGGGCGCCAAGCTCGACAAGGACGTGATCGCCGCCGCCCACAAGCTGCGCGTCATCGCCCGCGCCGGCATCGGCTCGCTCACCCCGGGCGGCAACCTCAACGTCTCGGGCGGCAACCGCACCTTCAGCT
>JAGIBE010000043.1 GCA_017744495.1 Caulobacter sp.
GCGATGAACTTCGGGGCAGCCGGCTTCTCGGCGTTCCAGCGGTCAGCCACCGAGCGGCCGATGCGCGCGCCCTCGTAGTTGATGTCGCGCACGGTGGCGGCGTCCAGGCCGTAGTCGGCCTGGGCGATGGTGGTGCCCGAGAAGGTGTTGGTCTCGGAGATGTCGGCGCCGGCGGCGAAATACGCATCATGAAGTTCCGCCACCAGGTCGGGCCGGGTCAGGCACAGGATGTCGTTGTTACCCTTCATCTGGCCGTCGTAGTCGGCGAAGCGCTCGGCGCGGTAGTCGGCCTCGGAAAGCTTCTTCTTCTGGAACATCACGCCCCACGAGCCGTCCAGGATCAGAATGCGTTCCTTGGCGGCGGCCTTCAGCGCGGCGATGCGCCCAGCTCGGGTGGTGAGGTCGGTCATGGTCGGCTCCTGCCGGAGGGGGCGTCCGGCGTTCGGGGGTCTTTCTAGCGCTTCGCGATGAAGCGGAACTCAAATCTGCCGGCGCGGAGCCGGCGTCACGGTTTGCGGGCGGCCTGCTGCTCGGCCAGCGCCTTGTCGAAGGCCGCCTCGGAAGTGGTGGCGTAGCGGGCCAGTTCGGTGGGATCGACGAAGGCGTTGACGTCGCCGCTCAGCATCTTCCTGCGCTTGGCCAGCAGGTTCCCCTGCTCCTCGTGACTGGGCAGCATCACGTCGGTGGGCAGGGCCTTCAGCGTCGCGAAGGTAGCCCGATAGTCACTGACGATATTCTTGTAGGTCTTGTTGCCCACCAGCACGTTGCCCGCCACCGAGGTTGAGCAGTTGAAGGTGACGTTCAGCGGCCGATCGTGGTCGATCACCTGGGTGGTCCAGGTGGTGCAGCCGATCGTGTGGCCAGGCGTCAGATGGGCGACTAGCAAGGTCTCGCCCAGCTTCAGCTTCTGGCCGTCGCCGAACGCCTTGTCGACCTTCACCGCCGCGAACGGCGTCAGGCCGTTGTCATTGTCGCCGAAGTGCCGGCCCTTCTCGAGCGCCGGCTCGTCGGGGCGGGAGGCCCAGACCTTGGCGCCGGTGTCGGCCTTCAGCTGGGCCAGGCCGCCGGCGTGGTCGAAGTGGGCGTGGGTGTTGATCAGGATCTTCACGTCCGAGAGCTTGAAGCCCAAGGACTGGATGTTGGCCTCGATCAGCTTGGCCCCGGCGGCCGACGGACCGCTGTCGAGCAGCACGTGGCCCCCCGACGACGAGATCAGCCAGGCCGACAAACCTTCGGAGCCGACATAGTAGATGTTGCCGACCACCCGGTAGGGTCGGATCGGCTTGGACCAATTGGCCGGATCGTCGGCGTGCGCCGTCGTTCCAGCGACGGAGGTCGCCAGAATCGTTCCGAGCGTCAGGGCCGCCAGGAGGATCGAGGCCGCCCGTTTCACGCCGCGGCCTCCGAAGTCGCCGGCGCGCTCTCACGCACGCCCAGCACGCGGCAGATCGCGTAGACGAGATCGGCCCGGTTCAGGGTGTAGAAGTGGAAGTCGCTGAAGCCCTGCTCCTGAAGTTTGGCGCACATCTCGGCGGCCACCGAGCAGGCGATCAGGCGACGGGTGTCGGCGTCCTCGTCCAGGCCGTCGAACAGATTGGCCAACCAGGCGGGGACCGCCGTCTGACAGGCGGCCGACATCTTCACCAGACCCTTGAAGTTGGTCACCGGCATGATGCCCGGCACGATCGGGATGGTGATCCCGGCCGCCCGCACCTTGTCGACGAAGCGCAGGAAGGCGTCGGTGTCGAAGAAGAACTGGCTGATCGCCAGGGTGGCCCCGGCGTCGACCTTGGCCTTCAGCACCTCGACGTCGTGCTCGATCGACGGGCTCTCGGGATGCTTCTCGGGATACACCCCGACCAGCACCTCGAACGGCGCGATGCCCTTGATCGCCGAGGTCAGTTCGGTGGCGTTCCTGTAGCCGTCCTCGCGGGGCACGTAGACGCCGCCGATGCCGCCCTCGCCCGGAGGCGGGTCGCCGCGCAACGACACGATGTGGCGCACGCCGGTGGCCCAATACTCGCGGATCACCTCGTCGACCTCTTCACGGCTGGCGCCGACGCAGGTCAGGTGAGCGGCGGGCTTCAGGTTGGTCTCGTCCAGGATGCGCTTGACCGTGCGGTGGGTGCGCTCGCGCGTCGAACCGCCGGCGCCGTAGGTCACCGAGACGAAAGCCGGATCCAGCGGGGCCAGGCGCTTGATGGCCGCCCACAGGTTCTCTTCCATCTGCTCGGTCTTCGGCGGAAAGAACTCGAACGAGACGCGCGGGCGGGCGGTGCGCTCGCCGGCGCGAGCCACGGGCCCTAGGACGCGGCGGGGGGAAGGAACGGTCATGCGGCGTTTCTTTCGACGTTCTTGGCGGCGTTGCGGGCCGCCGGACGGCGGGCCGTCCAGATCTTGACGGTGAGGCCCTCGGCCGAGGTCGGCGGCAAGGCGATGTTGGCTTCCAGGACCAGGCCGGTGGCCTCGATCCAGGGGATGATCTCGGCGTCGGCGAAGCCCAGGCGGCGATGCTGGTGGCTCTCGCGCAGCGACTCGTGGTCGTGCGGCGCGAAGTCGGCGATCAGCAGCAGGCCGCCGTCGGCGACAAGACGCGCGGCCTCGGCCACGGCGGCGGCGGGATCGCCCAGATAGTGCAGCACCTGGTGGACAGTCACCAGGTCGGCGCAGCCGGCCGGCAGACCGGTGGCGAAGATGTCGCCGTGGCGCAGCTCGCACCGCGCCAGACCGGCCTTGGCCACCTCGTCTCGGGCGATGTTCAGCATCTGCTGCGACAGGTCCAGACCCAGGGCCGTCCCGGCGCGACTCCCGAACAGGGTCAGCATCCGGCCCGCGCCGGCGCCCAGGTCGACCATCTCGTCGAAGGGCCCCTCGCCCGCCGCCTGCAGGATGGCCGCCTCGACCTCGGCCTCGTCGACATAGAGCGAGCGGATCTCGTTCCAGCGCGCGGCGTTGCGGGCGAAATAGGCCTGGGCTCCGGCAGCGCGTTCGGCGCGCACCAGGGCCAGCCGCTCGGCGTCGCCCCGGACGACGGGGTCATTCAGGTCGATCAGGTCGAGCGCCTGATCGATCATGGCGCGGCCGGGCGACTTCAGAGCCAGGCGATAGAACACCCAGGCGCCGTCGGGAAAACGCTCGACCAGTCCGGCCTCGGCCAGCAGCTTCAGGTGGCGCGAGACGCGAGGCTGGCTCTGGTCCAGAATCCGGCACAGCTCCAGCACCGACAGCTCCTCGGCCGCCAGCAGGGCGAGCACGCGCAGGCGGGTCGACTCCCCCGCTGCGCGCAGCAGATCCACGACCTGTTCGGACGACATCTTCATGGGGATATAAAGATATCTTTATATCCGATTTGGCAAGCTAAATCCGTTCCGGAGGCGGCCTTCGTTCGCTGGCTTCAGACGGCGCGGCGCGGCAAACTATGCCTCATCGGACGCCTTGGCGGGCTGCCAAAGCTCGACTTTCACCCCAGCCGGGTCGATCAGCCAGGCGAACTTCCCCAGCCCCTCGTCGTCCTGCCGCCCCGTCGGCTCCACGCCCTCGCTCGCCGCCCGCGCCAGCACCCCGTCCAGATCATCGACGATGAAGTTGATCATGAACGGGGCCTGGGACGGTTCGAAATAGCGCGTCGCGGCTTCGAACGGCGCCCAGGTCACCGCCCCGATCTTGGGATGCTTGAACATCGCGCCCCAGTCCGAGACCCCCAAGCCCAGCACCCGGGCGTACCAGGCGCGCAGCGCCGCCGGATCCTCGGCCTTGAAGAACACCCCGCCCAGTCCCAGAACCTTCGCCATCGTAAGCCTCCCCGCTCGCGGCCTAGCCGCAGTGATCCGAGACCTTGGTCCAGGTCTCGCGGACTGTCACCGTCGGACCGCTGGACGAAGCCCCGCCGCCGAGGCTGGCTTTCAGCGCCGCCAGCTGCTGCTTGGCGGCCTCGACCTCTTCCGGCGGCCCTGAACGGATGGTCTCTTCGATCTGGGAGATGACCGGGGCCATGGCCGCCGTCGTGAGCGGGTCCATGGCGGCCGCCGGCGCGCCGCCCATCTGAGTCTCGAGCGTGTGCTCCCAGCGCCCGTCCGCCAGGCGCCGCCAGTCCGAAGACAGGGTCTGGCCGCCGGCGCAAACCGCCTGCTGACTGGAGCCGCCGCCCGGCAGCGCGCCGTAGGCGCGATTGGCGCAGGCCACCACACCTGGCGGTGGAGAACCCGATCCCGAGCAGAAGCGGTTGGGCCCCTGCCCCGGATAGTCTTGACGCGTGGTGGTCCCGTCCGGCGCCGACTGCTCCACGGTGATGTTCCCCGTCGCGCCGTCGACCCGCTGCACCGATCGCAGGACCATGGGTCCGGCGCGCGAGATCGTGGTCGTCTCGGAGTCGATCCGGTACTCGCCCGGCGACGGATGGGTGGCGTCGGCCGCCGGCACGGCGGCGACCGACACCAGGGCGATCAGGCCGCCCAGGCCGCACAGACCGAGGAGGGCCTTCATGCGTCTAGCCGTCCACCGGCGAGGCCAGGGCTTCGCCCTTGAAGAAGCGCCGCAGGTTCTCGACCGTCAACCCGACCATGGCGGGGATACTGTCCAGGGTCGCGCCGGCGGTGTGCGGCGTCAGCACGGTGTGCGGCACGCCGGCCCAGCGCGAGGCCGGGGTCGGCTCGTGGTCGAACACGTCCAGCCCGGCCATGCCAAGACGGCCGTCCTTGAGGGCGGCGATCAGGGCGTCCTCGTCGACCAGCGAGCCGCGCGCCACGTTGACCAGCAGGCCCTGCGGACCCAGGGCGTTGAGGACGGCCTCGTTGATCATGTGGCGGTTGGTGGCGTCCGGCCGGGCGCAGACCACCAGGATGTCGCTGTCGCGGGCCAGGTCCAGCAGGCTCTTGGCGCGCGGGCGCTCGGTCTCCTTGGGGCGCGGCGCCCACCATGAGACCTTCACCTCGAAGGCCTCCAGGCGCTGGGCCACCGCCTCGCCGATATGGCCCAGGCCCACGATCCCCGCCTTGCGGCCGCGCAGGCCATGGCGAGGGCTCATCCGCTCCATGCTGGTCCAGTGGCCGCTGCGCAGCTTCTGGTCGCCCTCGACGATTCCACGCCAGGCGGCGAGGACCAGGCCAACCGCGTGATCGGCGACATCGGCGGCGTTCAGTCCCGTCGAATGGGTGACGGCGATGCCATGCTGCTTGCACCAGGACACGTCGACGCCGTCGTAGCCGACGCTGACGCAGGCGATCAGCCCCAGCCTCGGCATCTCGGCCAGCAGGTCCTTGGCCAGCACCATCTCGCCGGCGTGGACGATGGCCCTCACCTGTCGCCCCGGCCCGTCCAGAAACGCCAGCCGATCCGGATAGTCCCACAGCCTGTGCACCTGGTACGCCCCCTCGAGAAGCGGCTGCAGCGGCATCAGCATCTCGTGGGAAAGGACGATGTGGGGCTTTTCGGCGGGCGTTTGAGGCATGCCTGTTCTCCATCCCGAACGACGCTGGGACCAACGTGGCCCACGCCTTCGCGATCTGTCCCTGAAGATCGGAATCCAGTTCGCGCGATCAAGCTACTCCAGTTCCTGGCGAACGCCATCGGCCGCCAGTTCTCGGAGATGTGATCGCTTCGGACGACTTGCCTTTAGTGCCGCCCCTCGGCGAATTCCTCGATCATCTTGGCGCAGAAGGCCGGCAGGTCGTCCGGCTTGCGCGAGGTGACCAGGCCGTTGTCGACCACCACCTCCCGATCCACCCAGCGGGCGCCGGCGTTCTCGAGGTCCGCTTCCAGCGACGGCCAGGAGGTCATCTCCTTGCCCTCCACCGCCCCGGCGTTGATCAGCGTCCACGGACCGTGGCAGATCGCGGCGATCGGCTTCTTCTCCGTGACGAAGTGCTTGATGAAGTCGATGGCCTTGGGCTCGAGCCGCAAGGCGTCGGGGTTCATCACCCCGCCCGGCAGGACGATGGCGTCGTAGACACCGGCGTCCGCCGAGGCCAGTTCGCGGTCCACCAGCACGGTCCGGCCCTTGTCGTGATGCTCCCAGCCCTGGATCTGGCCGGGCTTGGGCGAGACCACCTCGACCTGGGCGCCGGCGGCCTTCAGGGCTTCGACGGGCTTCTCCAGCTCCGACTGCTCGAAGCCGTCGGTGGCGAGGACGGCGACCTTGCGGCCGGCGAGGGTCTGATCGGGCATGGCGGCCTCCGGGTTGCGGAACTGGCCAGCGAAACCCGGTCGCGCGGCGATGGGTTCCCCCGTCCGCGGACGCGGCGTGCGCCATGAAAGGCCAAGCTGTGAACCTGCGCCGCGTAGAGGGGTTTTTCTATCGACGCGCCCTCTTGGCGCGCCAGGCCTGGAGAAAGTCACATGATCATCAGAACGCTCGCCGCCGGCGTCGCGCTGGCCGTGCTCGTCTCGGGCGCCGCCGTGGCCGCGCCGCAAGCCAAGGCCAAGGCCTCCGCCGCCGTGGCCGGTCCCTCGCAGCCGATCCCCTACGCCCAGCTCGACGCCTATCTGAAGGCCTCGCCCAAGCAGCGGGCCAGCAAGGACTGGTGGAGCGGCTCGGCCTCGACCGGCATGTCGACCGACACCTCGGCTACGGCCCCGGCCACGTCGAGCTCGACCTCGACGTCCACCGACACCTCGGTGAACCCGTCGAGCTCCTCGACCAGCATGCCGTCCACTCCGCCCACCATGCCGGACTCCGCCACGCCCGCGCCCGGTTCGAACCTGCCCGGCTCGACCACGACGCCCGGTGCGCCGACCGAACCGAAGTAGATCCCCAAACGACGACGGGGCGGCCCTCGCAGGCCGCCCCGTCTCGCGTTCATTGATCCGCGGCTTAGCGCGCGAACTTCTGGAACTTGATGCGCTTGGGAATCAAGCTGTCGGCGCCCAGGCGGCGCTTCTTGTCTTCCTCGTACATCTCGAAGTTGCCTTCGAACCATTCGACGTGGCTGTCGCCCTCGAAGGCCAGGATGTGGGTCGCCAGGCGGTCCAGGAACCAGCGATCGTGGCTGATGACCACGGCGCAGCCGGCGAACTCTTCCAGAGCCTCTTCCAGCGCCTGCAGGGTTTCGATGTCCAGGTCGTTGGTCGG